>CAJTML010000223.1 GCA_910577495.1 uncultured Eggerthellaceae bacterium | reverse complement strand
AAGATAACCGTGGCCGCCGATGTCGACGAGGAAGCTGCGAAGGCTGCGGCCCAGCAGGCTATCAGCAACGCGCTCGAGGGCAAGACGGTGCGCAAGGTCATCTATGTGGCCGGGCGCCTGGTCAACATCGTGGCCAACTAGGCGACGTGCGCTGGGGCCTTCCGCAGCTTAGTCGGCGATGACCTCGATCGCAGCCGGTTGCGCCACGGGCTGCTCGGCGCGCTTGAAGAAGAACTGCAGGTAGCACACGGTCACGTACCCTACCATGACTATGGCCAGCCCCATCTCGGCCAGCGCGAGCACGTCCAGTGCCAGCGGCAGGCCCGCACCCAGGCCGTTCAGGAACGCCACGCCCTGGCTGAGCGCGGTCGCGGTGATGACGAAGGGGAACGTCATGGCTGCGTAGCTGGGGTAGAACGGCAGCGCCAGGAACTTTGGCAGCCGCGCGAGCACCAGCACCAGGAACGCCTGGGCCAGCACCAGCATGACGGCCACCATCAGCGGGC
>CAJTML010000222.1 GCA_910577495.1 uncultured Eggerthellaceae bacterium | reverse complement strand
ATATGTAATCACTATTGATTAATGCCAATTGCGATATGCGTAGCCAAGCATCTGATAAGCAGCCTTATCAAGAGACTCCCGAAATCGAGGATGAGCAATTGAAATGAGCAAACGGGGACGTTCGATCATATTTTTTCCCCTAAGATTTACAGCTCCATATTCCGTAACCACCCAATTGGTCTGAAAACGCGTTGTCACGACCCCAGCTCCAGGCGTAAGGATGGGCTTGATCTTGCTCTCGCCTTTTGATGTTATAGAGAGCATGGCAATAAACGACTGGCCACCAATACTTCTGGATGATCCGTAAACAAAATCCTGTTGTCCTCCTAGCCCCGAATAAATGCGTGTACCTATCGAATCGGCGCATACCTGACCGGAAAGATCTATCTCAAGACAGGAATTGATCGCAACCATATCGTGATTCTGAGATATTATAAACGGATCATTAACCCATGCAATATCACGAAAAAGAAAAGAACGATTATGGTCAATAAAATCGTAAAGACGTCGAG
>CAJTML010000221.1 GCA_910577495.1 uncultured Eggerthellaceae bacterium | reverse complement strand
ATCAGTAAGCTCAGGATAGTTATCTTCCAATTTCCTTTTGAGGAACTTTCGTGAATCACCGTAGACCGTACTCCACTCTATTATCTGTTCAGCCATGACCTTCTGCGTATCATTCAGAGTTTTAACACCAAATAACTCGCAAAACTTCTTATAAGAAGATAGTGAGCTCTTAAAGTCTTTATCTATACCTGTAAGTACGAATTCCTCTGTAGAAGAATTCGTAAGCACACTGCGAAGAAATAGTTGAAGTTTTTTGCCAGTCACTTTCTTTCCTGAATAGAAACACTGTTCAAATATCATTCTTTTCAATCCCGGCTGAATCTCATCTGGATACATTCCATTGATTCTCAGATTATTCAATTCATTTAGTACTTCAAATTCCTGATACAGCAACGAAGATTTGGGTAATACTTTTTCTGTACGCAGATAAGTGCATGAATTAACAAGATTTTTAATAAACAAATCTGCAGAAGCACTCTCATCAATGATTTCTTCAAAATTCCATGGCCGAAC
>CAJTML010000220.1 GCA_910577495.1 uncultured Eggerthellaceae bacterium | reverse complement strand
TCAGGCAGCTGCCCGATGACGTTCGACTATTCTAGCCGTACCGCGCTAGGCGCGCAAGGGGTGAATTTGTGGAGAAACGAAGGGGGCGGCATCTCAGTCGGATGCCGCCCCCGAAGGCGTCTGGTAGGGCCGCCCGGACTCGAACCGAGAACCAAGGGATTATGAGTCCCCTGCTCCACCATTGAGCTACAGCCCCGTAAGCGCCGCGGCACATGCCGCGCAGAAACGCGAGGGATATTCTAGCGCATAACGCGAGGGATATTCTAGCGCATAACGCGGCCCGCGACCCCTAGAACCTCGCGGGCCGCGCAACCGGCAGCCAGCGCCTAGTACACCATGCCCATGGCCGCGCGCACCTCATCAAGGGTGGCGTCGGCAATCTCGTTGGCGCGGCGGTTGCCGTCGCGCAGGACTTCCTCCAGGTAGGCCGGATCGGCCTCGAGCTCGGCGCGGCGGGCACGGATGGGCGCCAGGTAGTCGTTGACGGCCTCGGTCACATAGGCCTTGAGGGCGCC
>CAJTML010000219.1 GCA_910577495.1 uncultured Eggerthellaceae bacterium | reverse complement strand
GAGCATGTGGTCGCGCAAGATACTCGTTGCCTATGACGGATCAGAGCCTTCGCGCAAGGCGCTTGATATCGTTCGGGAGATAGCAGGAAGCGATCCGAGCATCAAGGTGGTGCTCGTGCATGTCATGCGCCTGTTCTCATCGGGGGCGGCAGCCGCCGGCATCGACACGGTCATCATGGACGAGCCGGATGCCATCAAAGAGGAGCTGGACCAGATCGCCCAGAACCTCCCTGGACAAGCAGAGGTGAAGCTGCTCAAAGGATCCTCCCCTGCTGACCTCATCCTGAACTGCGCCCGCGATGAAGGCGTTGACCTCATCATCATGGGCAGCCGCGGCAAGGGCGGCGTCAAAGGGTACTTGGGCTCTGTCAGCTATGCGGTGGTGAAGGATTCCCCCATCACGGTCATGATCGCGAAGGATCCCTGTGCCCAGTGACATGACAAAGCCCTCAAAGGTCGCCCACGCCGAAGCGCCAAAGGCCTGCACGCCTCAAGGCTCGCCTGCGCTCTGGACGAA
>CAJTML010000218.1 GCA_910577495.1 uncultured Eggerthellaceae bacterium | reverse complement strand
CGAGACGGTGCGCGTGGCGCCGCCGATGCGGCCGGGGCTGTTCGAGTTCGGCAGCGCGTGGACGTTCAACCGGCGTGGTGCGAATGTGGGCGGTTCGGTTTCGGAGCCGTTCGACGATGCCATGATCGATGAGTACGTGGTCAATTACGAGGAATACCCGGCCATCGGCTCGGGCGGCATCACCTACCTGGGCAGCAACCTGTACGTCAACACGTTCTCGGTGGTGGACTACAACGCGGCCATCGAGGCGGGGCGCATGTCCATGATGGGCAAGACCGCCTTCAACAAGCGCGACCGCATGCGCTACCGCTTCATGATGCAGCTGTTCGGCCTGCGGCTGGACAAGCGCGCGTTCGAGCGCGACTTCGGCTGCACGGTGGAAGCGGGGTTGCCAGTGGAGATGGCGTTCATGACGGCTGCGGGGGCGTTCGCCACGAATAACGCCGACGAGCTGACGCTCACGCCTAAGGGGCGCTACCTTACCGTGGTCATGATGCGCCAGTTCTTCATTGGCGTGAAC
>CAJTML010000217.1 GCA_910577495.1 uncultured Eggerthellaceae bacterium | reverse complement strand
CACGAGCACAAGCAGGTGGTCATGGACTATGCGGGCATCTTCCCCGAGGGCGCTGTCTTCACCTGGGATGAGGTGGGCTCCTTCGGCCATGCGCGCTATCTGCTCATGCATTCGGTCATCTATCGCACGGATCTTCTAAAGCAGATAGGGCTCAAGTTGCCAGAGCATTGCTTCTATGTGGATAACATCTTCGTCTATGTCCCGTTGCCGCATGTGAGGACCATGTATTACCTGAACGTGGATATGTACCGCTACTTCATCGGCCGTGAGGACCAATCGGTCAATGAGGCCACCATGATGCGGCGCATCGATCAGCAGCTCCGCGTGACGAAGACCATGATCGATGCTGTGGATGTGATGGATGTCACGCCCAGGCGGTTGCGCAAGTACATGGAGAGCTATCTATCCATGATGATGTGCATCTGCTCGGTCTTCCTTCGCATGCGCAATACCTCCGAAGATGATGAGAAGCTCGAGGATATCTGGGCGTATCTGAAGGATGCGTCCATGCCGCTGTATCGGCGCGTGC
>CAJTML010000216.1 GCA_910577495.1 uncultured Eggerthellaceae bacterium | reverse complement strand
CGCTGACGGCACCCACTGCCAGCGCGCCCTTCAGAAAGTCTCGACGATTCAGTTCCACGACTCCCTCTCCTTTCACATGTTGCACTTCGGTCGCGTGACGGGTCGCAACCCGCGCCCCAATGGGACCTCGGGTGCATGGCCCGCGGCACCTACCGTACTCGGTCGGGCGGTCGCGCACCTCCCACAAACGGTATGAAATTGGAGGTGGGAACCGCGTTCATACCGTTTTTCTGATATAACGGTGCAGTGAAAAGGGGAGGGACAGCCATGGATTCGTCGCGTTCGCTCAAAGCGTCTTTACGAGGTACGCGCTGCGCCGTCATAGGTGTGGCCTGCGCCCTTATGGTGCTGGAGATCCAGCGCATGCCCGTGGGACATGCCGTGAGCTTCTCGATGTTCGCCCCCGTGCCCTATGTGTTCGAGGCGATTCTCATCGGCGCGGTGGGCATGGCGTTGGCGCGGGGTCGCCGCCACGGGGCGGCTTTGGGCGCGGTGCGCGCGGTGACGGCCGCGGTAGCGACTTTGTCCA
>CAJTML010000215.1 GCA_910577495.1 uncultured Eggerthellaceae bacterium | reverse complement strand
ACCTTGTCGACGATCTTGCCGATCTCGCGGTCGGTGTGGTCGGAGAACGACGCCACCTTCAGCTCCTCCTGCACGTCGTCAGCCACCTCGGCCAGGCATTCCAGCAGGAAGGGGTTGAAGGCGCCGCACTCGCCGTCCATGATCATCTGAATGGCCGTCTCGTGCGCGTCGGCGTCCTTGTACACGCGCTTGGACGTGAGGGCGTCGTACACATCGGCCAGGGCCACCACCTGAGCGGCGATGGGGATGTCGTCCCCCACCAGGCCGTCAGGATAGCCGCGGCCGTCGTAGCGCTCATGGTGCCAGCGAGTGATCTGGTAGGCCAGGCGCACGAGCGGCTCGTCGCGGTAGGTGGGCAGATCGTCGAGCATCTCGGCGCCGATGACCGTGTGCTTCTTCATGAGGTCGAACTCTTCGTCCGTCAGGCGCCCGGGCTTGTTGAGCACCTCGTCGGGAATGGAGATCTTGCCGATGTCGTGCAGGCTCGACGCCATGGCGATGAGCGAGATGTCCGACGGGGTGATCTGGTAG
>CAJTML010000214.1 GCA_910577495.1 uncultured Eggerthellaceae bacterium | reverse complement strand
GAGGCAACTTGCTGCGATAGATTCTGTTTATATTTTTTCCTGAGACCTCAGGTTCGACGCACGATATTAATAAAAAATCTGAATAATATCTGCGAAAATTTCTGATAATTGCATGAATTTATTAGGAAAAGTGCTTGCCCTTTATCGTGATGAATAGTATAATATTAGAGATCAATATAAGGTGATTGCTATGTCAAGACCAAGATCTGATAACCCAAAAGAGCACACTTCTATCATTCGTGCGAAACGAAAAGACGGTTGGATTTATGTTCAAAGAGTCGTCAGCGTTTACGATCCAAAGATTAAAAACAGCAGAAGAATTTCAACGGAGACTTTGGGAAAACTTCCGCCCGGTGAAACTGATTTGGAGAAATTGGTTACTCTGGAACCGCGCAGAAGAAAAGGTTCACTTCAAGCGGCTAAGATTGCCGCACCTGCCCAAGAAGTGATTGATCCCAGAGATCCCGGACGGATCATTTACCCATTGGATATTGTCTTTTGCGTCATTCTTCTTGCTGCGATGCAAGGCAAA
>CAJTML010000213.1 GCA_910577495.1 uncultured Eggerthellaceae bacterium | reverse complement strand
TTCTTCAAAAGCTTTATATAAATTAGGATGCTCCTTAGCAATTAATTTACAAGTACCTTCAGTTGCGTGTTTACGAAACATTTTAGGTATTTTATTTAAATATTCTGGCTTAGCTAGTGCGATAATTTTTTCATTTGTGGTCATAATACTCACTCTTTCCCTTATTGTCTCTCAAGCATATGATAATAATTAGTTTCAAAGATCTTTTTATCATATAAATCCGAGATATCTAAATTTTCAATTGCATTAGATACAATCTCATCAGCTCCTGCTGGCATAACTGCAAACGGAGCATCAGTTCCAAATAAGACATGATTAATACCAAAGTAGTCTATTGTTAATTGCAAAGCTGGCGTATTACCTAAAATAGCCGTATCAACATAAAAATTCTTAAACATCTCAGCATGCTCTGGATCTAAAATGTGATTAATTCTACCACTAAAGAATGGAACCATAGCCCCTGCATGGTGAACTAAAATTTTCAAGTTAGGTGCTTTTTTGAAGATATCACTTTGTACTAGTTGCAACATAGCCTGCGATAGTTCAT
>CAJTML010000212.1 GCA_910577495.1 uncultured Eggerthellaceae bacterium | reverse complement strand
ATCGCTTCTTCTTATCAATGCAGTTAGCTTCAGATGAATCTTTTGTTAAAGTGGCCAAAGCTACTCATGGGCATGTTGGAATTGATCTTAATACTGATAACTTCTTAACCGACAGTGGAGGTAACATAGTTCCTAATCCACGATATTATCGCACTATTAAAGGTAAATTAGCCAAAGAACAGCGCATTTTATCTAGACGGCAACAACGTGCAAAAAAAGAACATCGTTCTTTACGCGATAGTAAAAATTACCAAAAGCAACGCTTGCTAGTTGCCAAACTTCATGCCAAAGTAATGAACCAAAGACATAATTTTCTCCAACAAATCTCTACTGCATTAATCAAGAACCACGATTTAGTAGTAGCCGAAGAGTTGCGTAGCAAGAATATGCTTAAAAATCATGCTTTGGCACTTAGTATTTCTGACGTTGGTTGGCGAACATTTCTTGGCATGTTGGCTTATAAAGCAAAGCTTTATGGGCGTCAATTTATCACAATCAATCCAAGAAACACTACCCAAACATGTTGCGATTGTGGCTTTGTGATGGGCACTAAT
>CAJTML010000211.1 GCA_910577495.1 uncultured Eggerthellaceae bacterium | reverse complement strand
GTAAGCTGTCGGATGACAAAGAGTTTTGGAAAAAGACAGTGAAAAATAATTGCAAAAAGTTGTTGACAAGCGGCAGAAGATGTGGTAATCTATTAAAGCTGTTGCGGGAGATACAACAAGGAGCAGCACAGAACCTTGATAATTAAACAATAGACAACATCCCTGAAAATTTCTAAGAGAAGATTTTCAGAACGTGACATTGATTATGAAGTGAGGATGCCTGATCATAGAGGTCAGGATTCGCTGAATGAATGATGTCAACCTTATAAACAGTAATAACGGGAAAAGAAAAAGCGAGCATTTTTCTTGACCGAGATTGAACTTGAATTTATTGTCCTATGGAATGGGACATTGAGTTTAAAAAGGATGCTCTGCAACAAAAAAGACGTTGCAGAGCGTCCAAACGCTAAGGCTCGTGAGAGACCGAGCCTTAGCTGAAAAGGATGCTTCGCAATAAAAAGCATTGCGAAGCGTCTAAACGCTAAGCTTCGTGAGAGACCGAAGCTAAGCTTTTTAGACGAGAGTTTGATCCTGGCTCAGGATGAACGCTGGCGGCGTGC
>CAJTML010000210.1 GCA_910577495.1 uncultured Eggerthellaceae bacterium | reverse complement strand
CGACTTCTCTGAGTCCACAGTAATCAACTACGAAGAAGCGATGGATCGCTTCGGCGGCAACAAAGAGCTTTACCTGCGCCTTGCAGGCAAGTTCTTAGATGATCCGCACCACGCACGACTCAAGGCAGCACTTGCTGAGTCTGATCTGGAAACGGCATATCGTGCCGCACATTCACTTAAAGGCGTTGCAGGCAATCTGTCGTTTACTGATCTCTATACGGTTGCTGCACGCGTCAGTGATGCCCTTCATGCAGCGGATGCTGAAACCGCCATGCAAGACATGGACGAATTGGATGCGGCATACACAACCGTAAACGAAGCATTAGCATCATTGAGCTAGCGCCTTCGCCACCACCATCTGATGGCTCAAACAACTAAATAATTCATAGGAACAGAACTCCTCGGTATCGGGGAGTTCTGTTCGTTATAGGTAAACATCACAAAACAGAGGGTTACTAGGGCGCACTAGAGAAAAATTTACCATATCGGGCGCACGCGTTTTTTCGCGCGACCTGGGAATACTTAACATTTCTGCTGCTCATAGACCTGATCTTCAAAAAT
>CAJTML010000209.1 GCA_910577495.1 uncultured Eggerthellaceae bacterium | reverse complement strand
AACTATCGTGGCGAAATGCACAAGATCGACACCGCCCCGTACTACCTGGTTGTTTACAAACCAGCTGTTCACTACACCATGGGCGGTTTACATATCAATACCGACGCACAAGTACTAGACGCCGATGGTAACGTTATTGACGGTCTTTACGCTGCTGGCGAAGTTGCCGGTCACAAGATGGGCAGCAACCGCTTAGGTTCTTCTTCTATGGCTGATATTTACACCTTCGGTCGTATCGCCGGTGATAACGCCGCTGACTATGCCGGTGCTGGTACCGAGGACGAAACGAAGACTGAAGCCTAGTATCATTGTGAGTATGGACGCGTAACGGAGATTCCTTAACACGTCCCACCTGCTGTCATCCTGAGCTAAGTCGAAGAGTTTCCCACTGCTCAGAAAAAACGAGCCACCCCGAATCCGAGGTGGCTCGTTGCTGTTGCGGGGAAAACCTAACAGTAGGGATTTACATAGCGATTTCGGGCTCTTCGTCAACCCAGGGGCTCTTGGCGGGCTCAGCCGGAGTGGCGTCGCCGTTGTCAAGGGTGCGGGGTGCCATGGCTGCTTCGGAACCATTG
>CAJTML010000208.1 GCA_910577495.1 uncultured Eggerthellaceae bacterium | reverse complement strand
ATAAAAGAAGTCATTTTACAACTTAGAACTGGAGGAGTAGAAAATTTGATATTTTCGGGTGGTGAGCCCTTACTTACGAAAAATATTATTGAGATAGTGAGATATGCCAAAATTGATTGTAAGTTTCCTAATCTCATACTTATTACAAATGGGACAATATTCAACAAGGCTGTTTTAGGTGATTTAGCGAAGTATATAGATACTGTATCTGTTTCCTTAGATACTTATTGTTCAGATGGCAAACCTTTCCTTAGAGACCCAAATATCTTTGATAAGATAATGAGATCTATTTCATGGTTAAAAGAAACAGGAAACAATGTCAATATTTTACCGACCATACACCACCTAAATTCAAAATATTTAGAAGAGTACGTTAATTTAGCCAAGAAATTAGGGGTAACAATAAGTTTTAGTATATTATCAGCATGTTTTGAAGGAGAATTGCTAAATTATTTACCAAACGATGAAGATCTACAAACTATTAGTCAATTTATGAAAAAGACGGATATGGCGATCGAGGACAGTAGTATCGTAGAAAAATTTCATGCTGAAAACTATTGTGGGGCGGGTAAGAC
>CAJTML010000207.1 GCA_910577495.1 uncultured Eggerthellaceae bacterium | reverse complement strand
CGACTCGTCACCCTTTCGACGGCGCAGCTTGTCTGCGCCGTTTTTCATGCATATCGCCTGGTCAAAGCCAACTTTTCGCCGCTTCGGCATACTCCTGCAATCCACTCGGTCAATCGGGAATCAAAACTTTTTGAAAACAAAATATACGCTCTGAACTGGGAAAAGTTTCATTTCGGAGAAAATTTTCCAACATTTTTCAAAAAAGTTTGAAAAAGTGCTTGACGCCATGGTTTCAACCGCGTAAAGTATTCTCTCGCGTCACAAACGCAAGGGAAGTTGCTCAAACGACTTCTCGGCACCTTGAGAACCGGATACTGTAGAGAAGCAAACGCCATGCAAATGGCACTGTTTCTCTAGACGGACCATAGAAACCATTTTTTGAATTCAAGCTTGTTATCGTGGAAGGTCGAGCACTTACCGGTGCAAGGCCAACCACGCGTCATGACTTTGGATCTTATCGGATAACTGATACTTCCAAAGCCAGTTTCGAACGGAGAGTTTGATCCTGGCTCAGGATGAACGCTGGCGGCGTGCTTAACACATGCAAGTCGAACGATTAAAGCGCCTTCGGGCGTGC
>CAJTML010000206.1 GCA_910577495.1 uncultured Eggerthellaceae bacterium | reverse complement strand
CCAGCTGCGATGTGTCGTGTGCCGCCTCAGACGGCCACGATGGGACGTCCAGAGAGGCTACGAACTGTGAGGTTTCGGTTTTCGAACCTTCAACAAAGTTCCTTTCCTGGATGAATAGATACCGTGTCGTACCCAAGGGCACAACAGCAACTACCTAGTATAACGCAACTTTTGTTCCTGCGCACAGAAATGGGTAAATGGGCAATGGTTCCTCGCCCGAAGGGAATGCTGGGAGGACCGGTACCTACGCATGTCGTAATAAATCGGTATTTATTACGACATCATTGGACAAAATGAAGGAAATTTTGGCATTTATTACGACATCTGCCGTGGTTTATTGCTACGTAGATCTAAAACTTCCCGCCTTCGGTGTAGATAAAGCGGGGTTCGACGATGGTTTTGCGGATAAAGCGGAAGGTGGTTTCTTCGCCTTCGTCGGCAAGCATTTCCAAAAGAACGAGCAAGAACGCTTGCGTATCGGGGTGCATGGGTAGTTCGCCAAGGCTGAGTTCGCGGCTGAAGTAGCGCAGGGCGCTGTCGTCGCGGTAGTTCTCTTTTTCGTAGACTTTTGAGGCGGCAATGC
>CAJTML010000205.1 GCA_910577495.1 uncultured Eggerthellaceae bacterium | reverse complement strand
GCCGATACGCTCCTTGCGCTTGTAGAGCCTGCCGGCCCCGCTTGTCATACGGGTGCGACCAGTTGTTTTTACCGTTCACTACGGGATTAATTGGAAGTTGCAAAATTTCACCTTGTTCGAAGCTTCTACTTGTGATAGCTTGAGTTCATTCAAAATATGTCTGTCCTCAAGTACTTTGGGGAAACACTGATTAATTCCGACAAGACGGCTTTAACCCGTGTTTTCTCGGGGACAATTCATTTTTTTCTCATTCTTTCCCAAAGGTATATTTGTGCACGTTTGTGCGCATGATAATGCTGTAGAAATCGATCATTAAGGAGGACCAGGTGAAATTTTTCCTGGATACCGCTGATCTCAATGAGATCGAAGAGGCTGCCAGCTGGGGTGTTCTTGCTGGTGTAACCACAAACCCAACACTCTATTCACGCATTGGCGGTAAGCTTTCTGACTTCCACAATCACATCAAGCGTATTTGCGAGATTGTGGATGGTCCGGTTTCGGCTGAAAGCGTTGCTATGACGCGCGACGAAATCATTCGCGATGGTCGTGAACTTGCAGCTATTGCGCCAAACGTTGTCGTGAAGGTTCCTACCA
>CAJTML010000204.1 GCA_910577495.1 uncultured Eggerthellaceae bacterium | reverse complement strand
AAGCAGCAGCGAAAGCTGAGGTAGACTCTGAGGCAGCGAAAGCTAAGGCAGCGATTGATGCAGCTCAAACAAATGCTTCAGTAGAGGTTGAGAAGGCTACAGGTATTGCCAAAATTGATGCGGTGAATCCATCAACTGAATCTTCAGAGAAGAATCTTTTGAAGAAAGATATTGATGCAGTAGCGGCAGCGAAGAAGGCAGAAATTGAAGCTCGTAAGGATCTAACTCAGGAAGAGAAAGATGTAGCTAAGTCACTAGTTGATGTAGAAGCCAACAAGGCTAAAGCGGCGATTGATGCAGCTAAGACTTCTGAAGAAGTTCAAACAGCAGCGACTGCAGGTATTACTGCAATCCAAGCGATCAATCCAGTAGCAGAGGTTAAACCAGCAGCGAAAGCGGCAATTGATGAAGCAGCAGCAGCGAAGAAGGCCTCTCTGGATGCCCGTGATGACTTAACAGCTGAAGAGAAAGCAGCAGCGAAAGCTGAGGTAGACTCTGAGGCAGCTAAAGCTAAGGCAGCGATTGATGCAGCTCAAACAAATGCTTCAGTAGAGGTTGAGAAGGCTACAGGTATTGCCAAAATTGATGCGGTGAA
>CAJTML010000203.1 GCA_910577495.1 uncultured Eggerthellaceae bacterium | reverse complement strand
TCTGAATTTATTTCAGACAGCTTTTGTAACGAAATATCATATTAGCCGGGAGAAAGTCCCCGGCGTTTTGCCGGATGAATTCCGTTACTGGAACACCTGTAGGGTGTAAACAGTAACACAAAAAATGTCAAAAAAATAAAAAAGTTGAAAAAAAGTGTTGACATCAGGGAAAACAAGTGATATTATAATCGAGCTGGCTCACTTGAGGGACAGCAAAGAACCTTGAAAACTAAACAATAGACAACAACCCTGAAGATTCTTTAAAGAGAAAATTCAGAACGGACATGAAAATGTCAACCTAAAAACAGTAAGAACGGGAAAGGAAAGCTAGTAGTTTTCCTGAAACGAGATTAGACTTGATTTTATCAGCTGTGAAGAACGGCTGTTAAGATTTTATTACGAGAGTTTGATCCTGGCTCAGGATGAACGCTGGCGGCGTGCCTAACACATGCAAGTCGAGCGAAGCACTTAAATTGGATTCTTCGGATGAAGCTTTTTGTGACTGAGCGGCGGACGGGTGAGTAACGCGTGGGCAACCTGCCTTACACAGGGGGATAACAGTTAGAAATGACTGCTAATACCGCATAAGACCGCAGAACCGCATGGTTCCGTGGCAAAAAC
>CAJTML010000202.1 GCA_910577495.1 uncultured Eggerthellaceae bacterium | reverse complement strand
GAGGCTCTAGATTCCGCAATATTTCAGTAGTTCGTTTTTTATTAACCATCAAGTTAGCTCTCCTACACTAATCAGGCACATCCCAAAACATGCCGCTGTGTAGTAGCCCTAATGCAGAAAAGCCGTCCCAAAACTGAGACGGCTTTTCCCACCGAATTCGGTGGGGTACGAGATGGGGCTCGAACCCACGACAACAGGAATCACAATCCTGGACTCTACCAACTGAGCTACTCGTACCACTAAAACTTGGCCTGCCCGACAGGATTCGAACCTGTGACCCTCGGCTTAGAAGGCCGATGCTCTATCCAACTGAGCTACGGGCAGATTTTCCTGCGGACTAAAATCTTTTGGTCGGGGTGGAGAGATTTGAACTCCCGACATCCTGCTCCCAAAGCAGGCGCGCTACCAGGCTACGCTACACCCCGTTGAGTGAAGCGAGACTATAACACAAAACTTCTCGATCTGCTTCAAGATCTGCTTCTAAATAAGCTTCAGCGCAGAGGCGTTATTCTACAGTATATAAAAAATTTACGCCAGCACCATGTTAATAAAAAATGAAGAAACTTAAATATAGCCTTATTTGAGAATGAACCCCCCTTGTACTACTCGAAGGAAGGATAA
>CAJTML010000201.1 GCA_910577495.1 uncultured Eggerthellaceae bacterium | reverse complement strand
GCGGAAGGTGGCCAACCGCACGGTGTCCTTCGGCGTCGATGGGGACATGGAGCTTGCGCAGAACACGGTGGCCGACGCGCAGATGTGCCAGGACTGCCCGGGCATGGTGGAGTATCGGTATCGCCAGTACGGCCAGCTGGGCGACTACTTCTGCCCCGCATGCGGATTCGCGCGGCCTGCGCTGGACTTTGCCGCCACCGACGTGCGGCTCGACGCTCGAGGCGCCGCGTTCGCGGTGCCGAGCCGCGCCACGGACCGCGTCGACCGCGTGACCACGAGCCCGCCGACGCCCTATCTGGTGTACAACCTGCTGGCCGCCGACGCCATCATGCAGCTGACCGGGGTGGACGCCGCCGTGTTCCAGCGAGCGGTGGATGCTTTCGACCCGCGCAACGGGCGGCTCCAGCGCTACGTCATCGACGGACATTCCGTGCTGCTGAACCTGGCGAAGAACCCGACGGGCTTCAACCAGAATCTCAAGATCATCGAGCGCGACGCCGGCCCGAAGGCGGTCGCCTTCTTCGTGAACGACTACGAGGGCGACGGGCGCGACATCTCGTGGATCTGGGACGTCGATTTCGAGGAGCTGGCCGGTCATGGCGCGCTGGCCGTGTTTGCCGGCGGCACGCGCGCCAACGACTTGCAGGTGCGCCTG
>CAJTML010000200.1 GCA_910577495.1 uncultured Eggerthellaceae bacterium | reverse complement strand
ATGCTCAGATTCGAAAGGTTTTAAGAAGCCATTCAGGAATGCCTAAAATGCACTGCATCAAAGCAGCATTTTGGTGGTGTTACATGCATACAGAAGCCCCTTTATCTCCGGCAGAGATACTTAAAGTAATGCCCACTGATGACGACATAGACGGTTTATTCGCAAATACAGAGACGATAGATAAAGAAGACAGAAGACCTACCGAGCGAGGGCTTGGAATAGACTGGAATGAGTTTCATATGCCGACAGAATTCAGGCAGTGAATAATTCAAGCGGACACACTTTTTGAAACATAACCCCGAATCCCTGCAAGTCTCCCAACAAAGAAAAAACCTTCCAAGAGGAAGGTTGAATGCTTTAGATGGTGCGCCATGAGGGATTCGAACCCCCGACGTACTGATTCGTAGTCAGTCCCTCTATCCAGCTGAGGTAATGGCGAACGTTCAAACAGCGAAGATTATTATGCCCGTCTGATTGGCTTGTGTCAACAAAAACTTTTGCAGATTGGTAAGTTCATCATTTCACCACTTCTGCGTTAGCGGGCGGTAAACTTACGAAATATGACCCAAGAAGTCCTTGGTGCGGTCGGATTTCGGGTGGTCAAACACTTCTTCGGGGGTGCCTTCTTCCACAATGTAGCCGCCGTCCATGAAAATCACGCGGTCGG
>CAJTML010000199.1 GCA_910577495.1 uncultured Eggerthellaceae bacterium | reverse complement strand
CCGTCCCCCTGATACAGCCTGAGACAAGAAGAGGATCCCGAAGGATCCTCTTTGCATGCATGGTCGGGTTGACAGGATTTGAACCTGCGGCCTCTGCGTCCCGAACGCAGCGCTCTACCAAGCTGAGCCACAACCCGAAAGCGTCAGCTATGATAGCACAGTGCGCGCACACATGTCTTGGCAATGGGCGAGCAACAGGCTGTCAGCGATCAGTGCCCCTTTCGGGTTCCGCTGCCCCCTCCTGCATCTTCTTCCCCAGAACCTGCTGGCTGATCTCCATGCCTCGAGAAGCCTGCTCCTCCCAGGAGTTGCCTTCCGTGACTGCTTTCGGTGCGCGCTTCGCGCTCTCCTGGGCGTTTGCCGCTGCTTCTCTCTTCTTGCGAGCACGCTTGCGCTTCCATGCTTCCAAGTCAGCCTTGAGCGCTTCGCGCGAGAAGGGCCTGTCGAACGCCGCACGCTTCCAGAACAGCCACGCGAACAGCACGAGGCAGGCGATGCCCACGCGCCAGGTGCCCTGGAACAGGAATTCGCAGCCGCCGATCAGCACGAGCGCGCTCACGGTGATGGCCCACGCTGTGCGGAAGCGCATCACCAGGCCTACCGCGCAGATCATCAGGACGAGCGAGCTCAGGATGAGCGGGATGCCCACCACCAGCGAGCTCATGTCGATCCATGATGTGAGCATGGTGTAGG
>CAJTML010000198.1 GCA_910577495.1 uncultured Eggerthellaceae bacterium | reverse complement strand
GAAGTCCTTCGGATAGGCGTCGATGGCGTGCTCTTTCTTCAGCTGATCGTAGGTGAAGCCCGAATCCTCCAGCGCTTTGCGAATGAAATACTCGTTGTCGTGATTGAAGTCCTCGCCCACGCCCATCTTGTTGGCCAGCTGCGTAAAGATCCACAGGTCGTCATGCGCCTGACCCGGCGCTTCCACGGCCTTGTCGGAAAGCTGAATGAGATGGCTGCGGGCATTGCACAGGATGTCCTCGGTCTCGAACACCGCAGCGCAAGGCAGCACCAAATCGGCGTAGAGAGCCGTCGAGGTCATGAAGGAATCGATTACCACCACGAAGGGTATCTTGCACAGCGCCTGCTTGACCATGTTGGTATTGGGCCACTGGGTCATGGGGCTTTCGGCCAGCGAGATGAACACCTTGACCTCATTGGGGTCATCGTTCATCACGTGGGTGGCGAACTGAGCGCGGGCAACCTTGGGCAGCTCGGCGTCCACCTTCGGGTTCTCGAACATAGGCTTCAGGGTAACCAGGTTGTTGATGCCGCCGGCGTCGCACACGCCGTTGCCGGCACCACCCACTTGGCCGCAGAATACCGCCAGGTTGTTCTGAGAGGCCACAGCCAGCGTGCCGTAGGTGGTGCGCATGAAGCCACCCATGTTCTGGATAATCATGGAGTTGGGACCCTTGGCGTAGTCGCGAGCCAGC
>CAJTML010000197.1 GCA_910577495.1 uncultured Eggerthellaceae bacterium | reverse complement strand
TGGCAAGCATTTCAATTTTTTGTTTGCCTCCTTACCATGCGGCATATTCACGCATTGTTCCTAATTTCTGTATGTTTCGAGAGGCACTCCTAAATCATCAGCCATTTGCTTCCGGCTGCGTCCGTTTGCCTTGCGAATATCCATGAGCTTGTGCATATGGTTTCTCTTCAGGTTTGGTGAAGCTGGAAGGCTTGTGGCTTCGGTTCGGGACGCAGAGGCCGCAGGTTCAAATCCTGTCAACCCGATCAGGAACCTCAGAGCCGCCCTTCGGGGCGGCTCTTTTCGTAGCGAGGGCCTTGCAGGGCTCGACTGGCTCCGTGGCTGCCCACGGTGCAGTTGCCCGGCGTGCTTCGCTAGGCTTCATCGAGTGGACTGGAAAGCCCAGCTTCTGCTGGTGTTGGGATGGACGGCGAAAGGAGCGCATACGGCTATCGTAGCGACTCGATGCCCCATCGCTAGAGCCTAACTCGCATGCCTATGGCGCCGCAGGCGTCCACGGCGTCGTCGATCGTGATGTCGGAGGCGCATGGGTTCACCTTTGCATAGGGAGCCCAGATCGCCTGCAGCATGCAGCGTGACGTGCGCACCCGCTCCAACGCCTGTCGCCAACCGAGCAGAGCGCCTTCTGGGCTGCGGCGAATGGCAGTCGCCCGAATGGGGCTTCCCAGCTGCTCCCAATCGAGCGTGCTCGAGTAGG
>CAJTML010000196.1 GCA_910577495.1 uncultured Eggerthellaceae bacterium | reverse complement strand
ATATTGCAAGTCGGGTTGACGAGCTGGTTGAGCTCTATAGTCTCTCGCCGCGCGAGCGCGATGTTTTGATTGGGCTTGCGCAGGGGCACACCGCAGCAAGCATTGCTGAGCATCTTTATATCTCAACATCCACGGCGCAAGGCTACATTAAAAGTTTGTACGTGAAGCTTGGTGTGAATAAAAAACAGCAGGTCATAGACTTGTTTTCAAAATAACCATTTTTTGGGGGAGCGAAAATTTCGCCCTTTTCTTAGAGTGAACCTCGCAATACCGAACTGCACCGAGCAGTTTGGTTGTCACGAGATCCAATTAAGGGAGGGATTTTGTTATGAAACTTTCGCGTCGTGACTTTTTAAAGGTAGGTGGGGCTACGTGTTTAGTAGCAGGCGCGGGTGCTGCGTTGACTGGCTGCAGCCCGTCTGATGCTTCACAGGATGAGACGCTTGCAAGCACCGGTGAGGTAAATCTGGTTGGCTATCAGCCGGTTAACTTCTCGCAAGAAGCCGACATCTTGATCATCGGCACCGGTTACGCAGGCTTGGCAGCTGCTATGGCTCCGGCGTTGGCTGGCAAGAAGATCATCATGGTTGAAAAGCAGTCCCAAATTGGTGGCGACTCTGCAACTTCATGCTGCTTTATGTTCGCATCGGGCACCGAGCTTCAGCAAAAGGCTGGCAACCCGATGACCATTGATCAGTACTGGGAGAAGGTC
>CAJTML010000195.1 GCA_910577495.1 uncultured Eggerthellaceae bacterium | reverse complement strand
AGATGTTGAAGGAGTACAGCCTGCAGCTCTACGAGATGCAGGAGACGCACATCGACCTCAAGCAGAACGCAATCATGCAGGTGTTCACCATCGTCACCGTGCTGTTCGCGCCGCTCACGCTCGTGACCAGCTGGTTCGGCATGAACCTGCACGTGCTGCCCGGCACCGAATGGGGGTTCATGTGGGTCGCGCTCATCATCGCCGGCCTCACGTCGACCGGGCTGCTGCTGTGGCTGTTCTATCGAAGGAAGTGGCTGTAGCAGGGCGACGCCTTCGGCCCGAAGCTCGCTTGACCGGCCAAACGCACGGCTCTCGACGAAAGCCCGACCGAGGCAGGCCAGTTCCGCCTCGCAGGAAGAAGACGACGCGGCATCCTCCCCGCAAAAAGAAACAGATCGGAAGGAAAGCCCTTCCGACCTGCGAATTCATGGTGGTCGCTACAGGATTTGAACCTGTGACCCCCGCCGTGTGAAGGCGATGCTCTCCCGCTGAGCCAAGCGACCTTATGGGAAGTATTCTAGCGCGACAGCGACCGTATCGCAAGCGTGCGAATTCCGCCTTCACGAAACCTCCCGCGCCCGGGCGGCTAGTACACCATCCCCATCGCCTCGCGGACCTCGTCGAGCGTGGACTCGGCGACGTCGTTGGCAAGCCTGTTGCCCTCGTGCAGCACGTCTTCGATGTAAGGGATGTCCCGCTCGAGCTCGGCCCTGCGCTCGCG
>CAJTML010000194.1 GCA_910577495.1 uncultured Eggerthellaceae bacterium | reverse complement strand
AGCATTGGAGAGGATCAGCTTGCGAACAGCCTGTCCGACAACGAGATACTGTCGGTATTTGCAAGCGCACTCGTGGGGTTGATTCCGAATTGCGCCGCCTCTATCGTCGTCGCCGAGCTTTATCTTGAAGGTGTATTGGGTGCAGGAGCTATGTTGTCCGGTTTGCTCGTTTCCGCAGGTGTTGGACTTCTTGTTCTGGTGCGTACGAATCATCACTGGAAGCAAAATGTGGCGATAATAGTGGGTCTTTATGTGATAGGCGCAGTATTCGGACTTATCGTGGTGGCGCTTGGAATATCATTTTGATCATCGGATCTTCGTCGTCTATATCGACCGCACATATTGCTTGATTTGACCTATTGTCAAATCAAGTTTAGAATAACGTTTCGCGATTCCGTGAATGGGCCGTTAGCTCAGTTGGTAGAGCAGGGGACTTTTAATCCCAAGGTCGCGGGTTCGATTCCCTCACGGCCCACCATTCTTTTTGGATCGCTTTTCAAGCTGGGGTATCGTCCAACGGCAGGACTCTGGTTTTTGGTGCCAGCTATCTAGGTTCGAATCCTGGTACCCCAGCCAAAATACCGCAGATTTCTTCAAGAAATCTGCGGTATTTTTGATTGCGAAGCAATGATTCGAACCGTAAGGTTCGATTGAAGGTTTAGAATCCTTAAACCTTCAACAGCGAATGTCAAGGCTTGCGATAGCAACCGCGAAGCGGCTTGGCCTTTACATGAGCTAATCCTGGTACCCCAGC
>CAJTML010000193.1 GCA_910577495.1 uncultured Eggerthellaceae bacterium | reverse complement strand
GGGGAGCTTCTCCGGCATGGGGTTGATCACCAGGTCGGCCGCGTCGCGGTAGTCGCTGTACCAGGAGTAGAACGAGGTCGTGCCCGAGCTGGCCGTCATGTTGGTGCGGACGGTCTCGACAATCTCCTCCGGCACCTGGCCGAGCTCGGTGATGCCGCCCTCCGGCACGTTGTACACGTCGGTGCACTTGATGATGTGGATACCGTAGTCGCTCTCGACCAGGTCGCTCACCTGATCCTTCTCCAGGCCCTCGAGGGCGTTCTGGTAGCCGGTCACGAAAGACGCGGTGGCATCCCAACCCACGTCACCGCCCTGGGCGGCGCTGCCGGTGTCGGCGGAGTACTGCTCGGCCGCCGCGGCGAAGTCCAGCTCACCGGAGTTGATGCGCTCGAGCACCTGCTCGGCCGTGTCGCGATCTTCGCTGTTGAAGAGGATGTGGCTCGAGCGCTTGGTGCCGTCAAGCAGCGACGCGCTGTCCTGCAGGTAGGCGAGCAGCTCCTCGTCGGACGAGCCGGTGCCTTCCTCGCTGGTAAGGGCCTCCTGGATCTTCTGCTGCAGAAGGTTGGTGCGGATGACCTCGTCGATGTACTCTTCCTCGGTCATGCCGCTCTGCTCGAGGGCTTCCTTCCACTTGTCCTCGCTCTCGAACATGGCCTTGGCCTGGGAGAGCTGGTCGTCGATCTCGGACTGCTCGATCTTGATGCCCTTCTCCTCGGCCGCCTGGTCGAGCAGGAGCTTGTCGGCGTAGAAGTTGATGACCTCCTCGCGGACGGACTCGGGCGTGTAGCCGTTGGAGACC
>CAJTML010000192.1 GCA_910577495.1 uncultured Eggerthellaceae bacterium | reverse complement strand
ATGTGTTCTCCGATAAATTTTCCAAATTTGTATCCCAACAAGCTGAAAGCTCCATTAATGGAACCGCTTTGAAATCAGTTGATACACTATACAAATCTTTTGCTTCTCTTTCTCAACACAAAAGATAGATTTCGTGTATAGTTTGCGGCTCTGAAACGAAAAACGGCTAGATAGCTCAGTTGGTAGAGCAGCGGATTGAAAATCCGCGTGTCGGTGGTTCGATTCCGCCTCTAGCCACCAACTCTTCTCTTTGTTGCACAAAAAAGAAAAGTCATGTATATTTCGTTTCTCTCGATTACGAGACGGCTAGATAGCTCAGTTGGTAGAGCAGCGGATTGAAAATCCGCGTGTCGGTGGTTCGATTCCGCCTCTAGCCACCAGATTTCCGAAGGCCTCGCACTGATTGCGGGGCCTTCTTCATTTCCGCAAAAATTCCTCCTCCGGCTTACCGAAACTCCTGAAATATTGCAGAATCTAGAGCCTCTAGCCTGAATTCCGTGCCTTCTAGGTGATAAATCTTGGAGGCACGGGTATCTTCAGAGCTTCCAACGTCGCTCTTAGTTTCTTAGGGATTAGGTCCCAGTAAAAAGAGTTTTCTTCGTCAGATTTCCTGCTGGTTACGTCAACAGCGCCCATCATTCTTAGGAAGTCCGGTGTATCGTTTGGCAAGTACTTTGACGATGCGTCCTGCTTCGCTTCGGTTCTCTTTGCTAAGGTAAATCTCATCTTCAGATTCATTAGAAGAATCAGGCTTAAAAATAAAACGAAGACTTTTCCTTCAAGAGCTCTTTCCTGGCAGCGCATTCGACGGCCTGAGCAAC
>CAJTML010000191.1 GCA_910577495.1 uncultured Eggerthellaceae bacterium | reverse complement strand
GGCCTTCGCCCATGCAACCATGAACGAGTTGTGCATAATTGGCCCATTCGGGGAGGTACTTCAGCATCATTTCGCCGTTGTCAGCAAAACCACCGGTAGCTATGACAACTGAAGTTGCTTTGATGTCGGTAATTGCACCTGTTTCAGTATCAGTAAAACGAGCACCAATAACGGTTCCAGCAGGGTCAACAATGAGGTTGGTGGCAAGTTGATTGAACTTGAACTGAGCACCCATAGCCTCAAGGTTTTCGCACAGCGGGGAAATAATATACTTACCACCCGAAGCAATGCCTTCAGCCGGAAGAATTACGCTACCGGAAAGACGCGGAAGTTCTTCTTCGGTGCAGGGCTCTTGGAATGAACAACCAAACTCATTGATTGCAGTATCAACAAACTTCGTATTGGCGTACGTCTTACCCTTGACCCACTCTTCATACCAATCATAGTCATAAGCAGCAACGAGACGCTCTTTCGAAGCTTCCCAAGACTCATCGATAGTAGTCGGATAACCGGCATTAAGCTGCAATTCGGTACCCGTAGCAAACATGAAGCAACATGAACCAAGTGAGTCACCACCGGCAACCGGCTTCTTTTCGGCAAGAATAACAGACTTTCCAGCCTTAATAGGCTCCATAGCTGCCGCAAGGCCACCGAAGCCTGTACCAATAATGAGAACATCTGCCTCTTCAGCGAACTGAACGGGCTGATAACCAGGAATCAGAGCCTCTTCCTCAGCAAGAGCCACCGTTGCCCCAGCACCAACAAGCGCAGTGCTGCTTGCTACGAGACATGCTGAACCCCCGATTTTCAGAAAATCCCTACGTGAC
>CAJTML010000190.1 GCA_910577495.1 uncultured Eggerthellaceae bacterium | reverse complement strand
GAAGTATGTTTTTGTGCCACAGGGGGCATATGTGACACTGGTGCAACAAGCGCTGGTGGGTTCGGCAGCTGAGATGGGAAGTCGTGTTGTCACCTTTGATGAATGGACGCAAGATCGCTGGGATCTTTTTGGAGATGGCCGCGTGCTCGTAACGCCATTGCTGCGGCAGTTGTTGCTTACTGAGATTGTTGAGCGCCAGTTTGAAAACGTGGCAACGGCTGGCATGGTATCTCTTTTGGAAAAGCTCATTGATCAGGCGTATGTTGAATTGCTTGACCGGACTCAAGAGCCAGGCGCATGTGATTTGCT
The DNA here is from genome assembly GCA_910577495.1 of uncultured Eggerthellaceae bacterium. Taxonomy (GTDB): domain Bacteria; phylum Actinomycetota; class Coriobacteriia; order Coriobacteriales; family Eggerthellaceae; genus Xiamenia. Next base: position 575 of record CAJTML010000190.1, on the reverse strand, counting down.
CACGGATGAACAGCAAGAAATTATGACGTGTCTTCGTATATATAAAGACACGCTTGCTGAAAAGGGGCTGTGTGAAGTTAATGAGGCACGTGCTTGTTTAGTGCGTATCTGCCCCATGCCTGATTTAGTGCTTTGTGTAGGTTGCCGACAGCTCTCTTTCGCTGATCGTACTTTTTTAGAGGCGCTGGCAAAAAGCACCTTAGTGTATGAGCTCAGTGATGGCTGTAGTCACGTTTGTGGGTGTCCAGAACGCAATCCTGAGCTTACCGCGCTGCTGAACTGTTTGTTTAAGGCGCACGATGAGCCCCTTCGCCCTCAAGGTGTCATACAGTTTATGTTGCCGATGGGAGCATATGCAGCACCTGTCTTGATGGTGCGGACCATTTATGATCGCGTGCAGCAGGCGCGCACGCGCCAAGAAGGCGCGTCTGTGCACAAGAGCGCTCTGCCACCAGTGTGCGTGAGCATGAAAAACCCGCAAGCACTCTATAACAATATTGCATCTGTGTTGCTTGATGTGGGCATCACGGCACGTCTGCACGATGTGGTGACCTTTGCCGATACTGCACTTGGCA
>CAJTML010000189.1 GCA_910577495.1 uncultured Eggerthellaceae bacterium | reverse complement strand
GGGTCAAAAAAATAATGGAATCAAAGCTATCGAATGACTTTATTAATAAAATCACAGAGGCAATTAACAACGTGGCGCAAAATGGAAATGGCAACAATATAGTCGATCTTATTACTAATATAGTTGTTCCATTATTTTCGACGAAGGAGTCGAAATCAGGCAATTAATAAATGGATGTGTTTTGAGTCTGCTGCGCAACAGGAAAACCTAAAATGGAGCTGAAAATGGAGCCGACTTGAAGTCGCTTACTTCCTCTTGAGGGACATGGCTGGGTCTAGGCTCGAGTACATGATTTCCAGCTATTCGCTTTGCTCGAGGTAAACCGTCTTCTATTATCGATAAGTCATTTTGTTTAAGAGCCATAAATCACCAGTTCAGTAGGTCAAAACGATTGCTATCCTTTGAAAATCTAAGACCTCCGGAGACAACCCTTATTATTAACTTTGAATCCAATCATGGTTTATCGAAAACAGCAACTCCGGCCTGTCACGTCGGAGGTCGCGAGTTCAAGTCTCGTACATCCCGCCATTAAAACACGAGATCAGGAGTCATTTTTGGCTCCTGATTTTTTATTATCACAATGACGGAATCACGAAAATAGGGCTGTTTTTAGGGCTGCTGTCCTATTTTTACCGAAAATGGGTCTGGCTCTACGGGGCTTAATCGGTTAGATCGGCTTAATCGTTCTGGCTTATTAGCGAAATCCGTAAGAGCTCTGATGAGTCTTGCCGGAGCTCGTCTACTGTGGAGGTCGTTTGGGTGTAATAGAATGAGGTATAGAGCAAATTCGGCTTATCTAAGCAATACAAGTAAGCGAGAAAATAATATGAAAGAGAAATCTGGCTACATCTATATCTTCACAAATCCTAGCTTTCCTGATTATGTGAAAAT
>CAJTML010000188.1 GCA_910577495.1 uncultured Eggerthellaceae bacterium | reverse complement strand
TTTGAAAAAAGAGGGTTCAAAGCCGATTGTATCTATGATTCTAAATGGGATAACATCGCTCTCATATATTTCTAGCTCCTTTGTTGTACCGCTTATGCCAATACTTGTAGGAGCCTTCTTCTCTGCATCTTCTCCTAGAACAGCATTAATAAGTGTTGATTTGCCGACTCCTGAGTTACCAACTACCAGAACATTCCCATACTCCATGATAGCCACCTCAACTTTAGTATTTCATCTTGTAAATTGGTCGAATAGTATTTTCATTATAGAATCAAAATTGATATGGCTTTAACTGCGCTAAACCTAAAACAGTTCAAAATAATTACTTGGGTTCAGAGAAAGTGGAGGAAGATAGTATCTTCAAAGCAGCTCCATTTTCGGCTCCATTTTGGGGCAGTGGATCATTCGGAAAATGAAAAGGTCAGGAGCGAAAAGACTCCTGACCTCGGCAATCAAATGGCGGGATGTACGAGACTTGAACTCGCGACCTCCGACGTGACAGGCCGGCGCTCTAACCAACTGAGCTAACACCCCGCGTTTAGGACGGTTATCTATCCTAACAGAATGCCGCTCAGAAGCAAGAGGAAATTTTCCCAACGGTCGCGTATCCATAAGCCCAACAAAACTCGGGTGCTCTCCTGAATGATTGAGCGCGAATTGGCTCAAAGCATAAATCCAAGAACGAAGTCATTTGAGAGGCTTCAGAAAACGACGCACTGAAATCGATTCTAAGACGCGAACGCGGTTAAAGACGAGTAAGGAGTCCTCATAGTCGAAATATTCGATCTGAGGGCTTCATTTTGCTATAAGTAGTTACATTTGCGTTACGCCATGTCTAAAACGCGCCAAAAGATTCTTCGACTTTGCCCGATTCGGCTCTCCCTTGAGGAAATCATCTTGAATAGAGCGAAGTTCTTCCTTCCGAGTATTATCGTGAGCGAAGAGACGTTCCCAGTGT
>CAJTML010000187.1 GCA_910577495.1 uncultured Eggerthellaceae bacterium | reverse complement strand
TCGACTTCGAGGAGGATGCCGGGAGAATCCGCGCGTCCCTCTTGCAGTGCTTCGGCATCGACTGGGACGAGGCATCGCGGCAGCTGTCCTATGCGGACATGTGCTCGCTGCTCGGCATGCTGCTCGAAGCTGACACCGAGACCCCGTTCCAGCAGGCCATCTACTACCGCACCGCGAAGCCGCCGAAGCGGATAAAGACCAACGCAGACCTCTGCGACGCCTTCGAGGCGCGCCGCAGGCACTTCGCGCTCGGCACTGCCGACGATGATGCGGAGCGAAGCGCCAACGATCAAGCCGCCAGCATGTTCGCGGCCATGAAGCGCGCGGCCCAGAAGGGGGCGTGAGAGCATGGCCGGCAATAGCGTAACCATCGACGCGAAGCTGAACGAGCAAAAGGTCGTAACAGGTGCCAAGAAGATCAAGGTCAGCCTTGAGGAGATCAAGAAGGCGGACGGCTCCCTCGACTGGAAGGGCGTAGAGGCCGGGGAGGGAGCCGCGAAGCGTTCAGGCGACGGCTTCACCGTCCTCAAGGGTATCCTGGCAAACCTTGCGACCGCAGGAATCGCAGTAGCCGCCGGAGCGGTCAAGGACTTCTGCAGCCAGGTGGTCGAGATCGGCAAGACCTTCGAGACCTCGATGAGCAAGGTGAGCGCGCTCTCTGGTGCCACCGGCGAAGACCTTGCCACCCTAGAGGCTAAGGCCAGGGAGCTCGGAGCGACCACCACGTTCAGCGCCTCGCAGGCAGCCGACGCGCTCGGCTATATGGCGCTCGCAGGATGGGACACCCAGCAGATGCTCGACGGCGTTGGCTGCGTGCTCACTCTCGCCCAAGCCGGAGAGATGGAACTGGCCGCCGCCTCCGACCTCGTTACCGACTACCTCAGCGCCTTCAGCATGGAGGCATCCGAGACGGCGCGCATGGTCGATGTGCTTGCCTATGCGCAGGCTAACGCCAACACCACCGTCGAAGGCCTCGGCATGGCCTTCAAGAACTGCGCGGCGAACGCCAACGCGG
>CAJTML010000186.1 GCA_910577495.1 uncultured Eggerthellaceae bacterium | reverse complement strand
CAATGCTTCCGCTCAAAAGACAGCCCGCATATTCAAAATACGGAGCCCCTTTCATGCCGAAGGGATGCTCGAAATACGTTGGAGTATAGCGCGGCAAGAGGTATGCCTGACGCTCCAAAGCGTTGAGGAGCCGTTTTCGCAGGTCACCAAGTTCTATTCGTTCAAGCTCCGTACAAGCAATAAGCGGCTTTTCGTTCGGATCTTTTTCATACTCTGCCTCAAGGCGCTCATCAAAAAGCTTGAGGAATTGCGCTTTGGCATCCTCGATATTGGCAGAAGTCACGCGTGCATGTCCTTGGGTTTGGAAAACCTCATAGAAGTCTTTAAACAATGCGTGGGCAAACGATCCCATTTCCTGAGGGCCGAAATCAGCATCAAGCGTATCAAGCCCCAACCGTCGCGAAGTGAACCATTTATACGGACACTCCAAATAGCTCTCAAGCGCCGAAGCTGAAAGACGAGGAAGCGCACACGTTTGTCCATCAGGACGCACAATATGCTCCCGCGGCAAAACCACAAGATCCTTGGTTACCAAGGAAGGTTTCTCTTTTGCGTGTTCTGGCCAGCTGAGCGAAGGCTGCAGTGGTCTTGGTGCGCATGCGTTCGTTTCATCTACGACGAACAATTCAGCTTGTTGGTAAACCTCTTCTTCAGGTTGGGTCACCGTCACTGAATCTAAGATCTGCGGTAATCCCGTTTGCTTGTTGATTGATTCATCAAACGCATCGGCTGACCTATAGCAATCAACGACCTCTTCAAACATCACCGCCGGATACGCCTCATCAGAAGCCTCATCAAACAAAACTCGCTCAAAAGAAAGCGTATCGCGCGCACTTGAAAGCGCCTGAAAAAACACCTCGCGTGCATCTGTGAGCGCGTCTTGTGTTTGCCTCATGCCAAACAACTCTAACAGCGTATCTGCGCTATCTTCTCTCACGCGAACCGGATACTGAGCAGCACTAAGTTCACCCACAATTAAACTGGCATAACTGCAGTCGGCTGATTGCGCGACACGCTCCAGCGGCATAAAGACAACGTCGGGAGTATCCAACGCGTCTCTTTCGGGTAAGGTTGTCTGCACGGTATATGAAATGCTTTTCCCAGCTAATACCTGCCAACACGATTCAGGACGTCGGTCAAGTAAGCAGCAAGCTTCAACGAATTCTTGCGCCGCAGAAAGTGCTTTTTGCTGCAGCACAACCCAACCTTCGTCATGATGGGTATCTTGCTGAAGGTGCTCACTGATAAGCGCAAACAACTCCAGCAAATTCCCTTGTTCAAAGCATGAGATAAAACGTTCAGCAAGAGGCGAAGCTGCTTTTAAGTCTTCGCAAACTACCTGTAGTGTCAACGTGCGGTCGGAACGCCATTTTGCGTTGAGTTTATAGGCACGCTCAAAAGACACACCCGAAGAGCTTCCCAGCAAAAAGTCGG
>CAJTML010000185.1 GCA_910577495.1 uncultured Eggerthellaceae bacterium | reverse complement strand
TCTCGTTTCAAAGCATATGGATCGCCAGCTGCTACACCAACTGCTGCACACATGGATCCCCGCACGCTTTATGCAGGTGATTTCGCCCTTGCTATTCCCGAAATATGGATCGACAGGCATGATCACATAGTCTTGCAAGGAAACAATGGCGAAGGAAAGAGTATGTTTGTACGCGAGCTTCTTAAGTGTATTTCCGATGCAATTCAGGTTGCATATCTGCCGCAAACAGTTGACGAAACGATGCGAAAACACGCACTGGACCAGCTTGGCAACCTTAGCTCAAAAGCGCAGGGTGAAATTTTGAGCATTGTAGGCAATCTCAATTCAGACCCTCACAGAATTTTGGATGGCGAAGAGTTGAGCCCTGGCGAAACCAAGAAGCTTTTGCTTGCACTTCAATTAGTTCAGAACCCGCAGCTCATGATCCTTGACGAGCCAACCAACCACCTTGATATGGGCTCTATCGAAGCGCTCACTGAGCTGCTCTCAACGTTTCCTGGTGCTTTTGTCGTGGTCAGCCACGATCAAGCACTTGTTAAAGCGCTTGTTGATACATCCGATGTGACCCACTGGTGCATAGCCGATGGTCAGCTTGTGACAAAGGGTCACTTCTAATGTCACATCAAAGATCACCTCAAAGATCATGATGCGCGTAGTAGAATGTTTCGACATGAAATTTTTGACGCAATGTGACATTTGATGTGACCCTCTGTCACGCGTCACGCAAAAGGAGCAGCCCATGACCGCTTATGCCTTTATACACGCAAACGTGCTGGACGGAACCCTAAACGCCGCTAAAACAATGACGCCTCAGCTTGATCAGGTCGTCCTTGTCAACGAAGGCCGCATTCAGGCGGTTCTCAGCCCAGAAGATCCCCAAGCCGCCAACCTCACCAACTATGAGGTAATTGACCTCGTTGGCAGTTGGATGGCACCGGGGCTCATTAACGCGCACGCACATTTAGCATCAAGCGGCAAAGCACCCAAAGAAGGCAGCAAGCCGCCTAACTACAAGCTCTTGTTCGCCATCCTCTCAAAGATTGGCCCAGTTAAGTCGTTCATCCTGAAGCAGCAACAAAAACTTGCCGCTGACCAGCTCTTAAGTGGCGTGACGACACTGCGCACCGTCGGTGGAATCTTGGACTTGGACGCGAAAGTGCGCGACTGCATTACCGCCGGCACCATTCCCGGACCGCGCCTTTTGGTCTGCAACACCGCCGTTTCGGTGCCAGGTGGACACTTCGCCGGATCGCTCGCCACCGAAGCCGCCTCACCTGAGGAGGCAGCTGCCCATGTTGAGCAGATCATCCAAACCAATCCCGATTGGATCAAACTCATGATCACTGGCGGCGTGATGGATGCAAGCGAAGCTGGCGAACCTGGTGTGCTTCGTATGCCAGCTGAGTACGTGAAAGCGGCCTGTGACACCGCGCACGCGCACGGCTACAAGGTGTGTGCGCACGTCGAAAGCCCCGAAGGCGTTCGCGTCGCACTTGAAAATGGGGTTGACACCATTGAGCATGGCGCACATCCAGATGGCGAAATCATGGAGCTCTTCAGAACTCAAGACGCGGCGCTCATCTGCACCTTATCGCCCGCAATTCCCTATGCACTCTTCCCGCTAGAGAAAAGCCACTGCCTCCCCGAAGCCAAACATAACGGCAACATCGTCATGAACGGCATCATCGACAACGCACGCGCTTGCCTTGACGCTGGCATTCCCGTAGGACTCGGAACTGACGCCGGGTGCCCCTTCATCACGCACTATGACATGTGGCGCGAGCTTTGCTATTTCGTGCGCTTCTGTGAC
>CAJTML010000184.1 GCA_910577495.1 uncultured Eggerthellaceae bacterium | reverse complement strand
GGTTTCAGCGTTTGAGTAAGGCTCTTTCACCCACGCGGTGTGCTGAGAGGACATGCCGTCGAAAAACTGCTTGAAGCCTGGTGTTTGCAGGCGCGAATCGGTATAGTTCGCTTGCATGTCCTCAAAGCGAGACATGTCATCCAAAAGCGTTGGGAACATATGCACGCGTGCGGTGAGTTTTCCCTCGTCAAGCAGACGTGCATGAATGTCATCGCGAATGAAATCCAGGCCAGGGCTTGCCATGAGCGACATGTCGCACACACTCGTGATGCCATTTTGTGCCAGGCGGGCGAAGAAACCTTCGTATGCTGCAGCAATTTCGTCATCTGAAAATGCGCCCATGATCTTGGGCATAAGCTCCATGGCGGCTGCCTCGCGCACAATGCCCGTGAGCTCACCTGATGCATCGCGGTCGTAGCTGCCACCTGCGGGCGGCTCGCTTTCGCGCGTGATTCCCAGCTCTGCCAGCGCGCACGAGTTCAGCCACAGCGTGTGAGCGTCACCCGAATAGAGCGCCACGGGACGATCCGGAAATACCGCGTCCAGCGAATGCTTGCTTGGCAGCTCGGGTGGATCCCAGCGATACTCGCGCCAGCCTTGCGCCAGCAGCCACCCCTGCGGACGGATGTGGGCAAGCTCTTGCATGCGGCTTACGCAATCGGCCTCGTTTTCGCCTAAAAACGTCGTTGCGAGGGGGGATGAGTACACTGCTGAGTGGAAAAAGTGCAGGTGAGAGTCGTGAAAACCTGCACAGATAAACGCATCGCCGAAGTTGATCTCTTCGGCGTCAGGCCAAGCCGCACGCATCGCGTCAGGGTCTCCAACCTCAATAATGCGATCATCCTCAACAATGATGCTTAAAGGGCGTGCCACGTCATCGGCGCCCGTGAAAACCTGGGTAGACGTGATGCGTTTGGTGTTGGCCATGGTAGTCCTTTCGTCGTTTGCCTTCAGCTATTCGCCAAAGTCAAACATGGCGGTGGTGAGATAGCGCTCACCGGTATCAGGCAAAATAATAACGATATTTTTGCCGGCATTCTCGGGGCGCTTCGCCAGTTTTTCGGCGGCGGCTACTGCAGCGCCGGATGAGATGCCCACCAGAAGGCCATCTTTGCCGGCAAGTTCGCGGCCAGCTGCGAAAGCCTCTTCGTTTTCGATGGTGATAATTTCGTCGTAGATGTCAGTGTTGAGCGTCTCGGGTACAAAGCCAGCGCCGATGCCCTGGATCTTGTGTGCGCCTGCGCGGCCTTCGGACAAGACGGGCGAATCTGCTGGCTCAACAGCCACAACTTGGATGTTGGGGTTTTGGGACTTGAGGTAGGCGCCAGTGCCGCTCAAGGTGCCACCTGTGCCAACGCCTGCCACGAGGATGTCAACGTTACCATCGGTTGCTTCCCAGATTTCAGGACCGGTGGTCTTTTCGTGGTTGGCGGGGTTTGCCGGATTGGTGAACTGGGAGGGGATAAATGAGTTCTCAATCTCAGCCGCCAACTCTTCAGCTTTGGCTATGGCGCCGCTCATGCCCTTTGCGCCTTCGGTGAGTACCAGCTCAGCGCCGTATGCCTTCATGAGGTTGCGACGTTCAACTGACATGGTGTCGGGCATAACGATGATGATGCGGTTTCCACGCGTTGCTGCGATGGCCGCCAGGCCGATGCCGGTGTTTCCCGAGGTGGGCTCAATGATGACAGTTTCGTCGTCAAGTTTGCCTTGCGCGATGGCGTCGTCAATCATGGCTTTCGCGATGCGATCCTTGATGGAGCCGGCGGGGTTAAAGTACTCAACCTTACCGATGAGGTGCGCATCCAGATTGTGGTT
>CAJTML010000183.1 GCA_910577495.1 uncultured Eggerthellaceae bacterium | reverse complement strand
TGAGTGCAGGGGCGAAGGCGCCAGGCTCGGGCAATCCTGAGCTCGCACGAACGTGCCATAAGGGCACGTTCGGCTCGTGCGGAATCTCGCGTGGCGCCCCCGCTCCTGCACCTTTACCACGAACTCCATCTCCTGCTCTGAACCAAAGCGCCCACCAACCATAAACTGAGGTTCAAAATCCAGAAAAGAGCCAACTTCATCCTCTTCATGGACTCATTCTGCAGAGCAAAAACGCCGAAAGCCCGATTTCCTTTAAGAACTTGGCGAATTCCGAAGAATGCGGGGATGCTGGCGTGCGGTTAGGCTGAGCTCTGTCGATCCTTTCAAGATCGCAGCCCATTGAACAGGTGCGATAGATCCATCTTAAAAACTGCGGCAAGACGGCTCATCGATGACTTGCGGGATTCTTCGGAATTCTCTGTTTTTTCAACGCCAGAAAGCCGTTTTGCGTTTCTAGACAGCCAAGGCCAAGTTCCAGCCCTCCAAACAGGCGCGGCAGTCGCAACAACCAGCGCGGCCGCGGCGCCAACCCCTTCGCCAGCTTCTTACGAATCAAGATCGAGTGCGTACACCTGATCGGCGCCATAAAGTTTCCCGAAGATGTATTTGTTGGACGCGGCCTCATCGGTCAGATAGATGAGCCCGTCGTGGCCTTCGATGCCCTCCGACATCGGCGGTGCGGCAAGCTCTGTCACCAGGCTGCGCGAGTCAAGCGCGTAGAGCGGCACTTCGCGACCATCCGCCTCGAAGGTGCCATCCTGAGTCAGCTTGCTCAGATCGTACACGCTCAAATGCGAGGTCGCCAGGCCATACGAGCACGACAAAACCAGCTTACCATCTGCGGTTTGTGCGGTTCCCTGCACCTTATCCCTGATGGAGTACACGCACTCGGCTTGCTCGGCAAAACCATACGGCGCCGACTCGTCGGCTGGATACACGTACATGATCGCGGGATTGAGCGTGCCATCAGGCGTAGTGATGCGGTGCTGCGCCGGCGTCTCGTACTTCTCGGGATAGTAGAAATTGCCCGCGTAGAGCGACCCATTCTCAATATTCATAAACGCCGGCGTGAAGTCCAAGTCGACTTCGCCAACTGCTTGCACATGCTGCCCATCCGCGGCCGCATCCACATCCGCCGCACTCAAGACCAGGTATCCGCCCTCGCGCGCCAAAAACGCATAGTCGTCGGTGGTCGTGATTGCCGAGCCGTGCCCGGTATACACCTGGCCATCGGGCAAATCCACAAATACGCGGCTGACCTGGCCATCAGGTGTTCGCTTATACAGCGGCGAAGGCGAGTCGTCGGTCATATATCCGCTGAACAGCCACGTGTCCGACTCATCCAGGTAGTCCAAGTCTTGCGGGATGAAACCATCGTTGATGCCAGGAATCTGAAACTGCGCCTCGGCCTTGTCGTAAAACGTCGCGTATGTCGTGTGCACAAAAATGTTGACGCCCGCAAGCACGCACAGCACCAGCGCCACCAACACCGCGCAGATCACGCCGACAATCTTGAGCGGCGAGCGCTTCTTGCGCAACTCAGGTGTTTGCTCGGTGTGTTGTTCGTGCTTCGTTGTTGTCGTTTGCATACAGGACACGCTTTCGTTGCTTGTTGGCTTTTTTGGTAGTCACCAGTCTTTAGTGGTCGCCGGTCTTTGGTGACCCCCAGTCTTTAGTGGTCGCCGGTCTTTGACGGTCGCCAGCCTTTGGCCACTCATCGCTTTCGGCTTTTTAGTATAGATGGCGAAAAAGCGCTGGATTACGTTTGCCCTGTTTGGTTATGCAACTGTTTTGGTAATGCAACTGTTCGCTTGCGATTGCGCATGATGATGTGCGCTTAGCCCAAGGGCACACAAAAATCGGGTGCCACCGT
>CAJTML010000182.1 GCA_910577495.1 uncultured Eggerthellaceae bacterium | reverse complement strand
CGGTCTTTTCGACAATCAAAACGCGCGCACCCTGCTCCGCCAAACGCGTAGCGCAAGCAATGCCTCCCGGGCCGCAACCCAGCACAACGACGTCCCCTTCGAATGACTCAGTCGGCTCCTCCATGGATCCCAAAACCTGAATCGGATACTCGCTTTCAACCTCAGCACCCGTAGCAGCAAGATCAGCGTCATTACCCGCTTGTGGCGCACAGCCAGTCATCATGAAAGCAGATGCAACGCCCATGCTTGCTCCTCCAAGCACAGCCCCTTTAAAAAAGTTCCTGCGAGAGAGATTCATGCTATTATCTCCTTTTGTAATCGGGCTCTTACGAGAGCAACTAAAACACGCAAGGCATGCGTTTCACGACTGACTTCCCAATCAACCCGTCGCACGCCTTGCTTGGGTGCAGTATGCCCAAAAGTGGCGAATAAAAAACCGACCTGTTAGGCTGGTTTTGAAGGAATTCGCTCTTGCACAAGGGACGTCCTAAAAGGGTGGAATGGAAGATGTTTAAACGTTTGATCAGGGACAATGCTACATACCTTTGGTTTTGCTTCCAGATAGCAACCCTTGGGCTTCTTCGCCAATTGGTTACGTATTCGCCCGCAACTGACGCAATTGCTGGTTACCCCACCCTGCTTTTGTGGATGGCTCGTGTCCTGTCAGTGATCACATTGCTGGTATTGACGCTTCTCATTGCGAACCCACGCGCGAATGAGCGCATCTTTAGTCGAAGTGTTTTAGCTGGCGCCTCCGCAGCACTCGTGATAGGCGTGCTCTTAGCGGTCTATGGCGCCGCTTCCATGCAGCTGTATTGTTTGTCGCAAGTACTCATTGGTATCTCGCATGCATGGATTCTTGCCGCGTGGGCTCACACGCTTGCTCAGCTTGACACCAAAGCGCGCACCTGGGTTATTGGGGTTTCGGGGTTGTTGGCCGTGCTGCTCTTTTCCGCAATGACCTGCATCCCGATCAATCTTCGTGCGTTCTGCTTTTTGCTCTTCGCCCTGGGAAGCAGCATCCCCTTGGTGATTACAGCGCAATCCAACAGCGGTGTTACCAGTCCATCGGAGTCATCTCAAACACAACCCACGTCTGTCGGCACTACGTCGACATCCCCCGTAGCATCCATGAAGGCCGCCTTCGCCAAACTCCCCACCGAGCTCATCGTCCTTATGGCTAGCTATGCCATGCTGTTTCGGCTGCTGACATTTTTGGAACTACCAGTTCCAACGGAGTCGTTACAGTTCTGCACGAACATCATCCGCATCATCGGCATGCTCTTGTTGCTTGCCTATTACGCAAAGCGAAAGTTCGCCCCCAACATGCGCCAGATGCTCATTCCGCTCATGGCGCTCACCGTAATGGGGCTGGTGCTTATTCCGATCACCAATAACAACTTCGCCCTTATTTCAGTTGCAATGGTTGAGGCAAGCTGGACGTTTTTCTACGTTCTGATGTGGGTAGTGCTCTTCGAGGTCGGCAACGCAGGCCGCACCGAGAATCTCACGATATTTCTCATCGGCTGGACCATCATGAATGCAATATTGGTAGCCGCTGCCCCCATTGCCGCAGCTTTGGAGGCGCAGGTCAGTGCCGGTGCGCTTTCGCTGACCGCCCTTGCGTTAATGCTGGTGTATATGTTGTCGGTGGCGCTGCTTCTTATGCGCAAGCCAAACACGAAATCCGCTGAAGCAGCAAGCGCAAAGAGAGTTGATGGCGAAGGCACGAACGGCGAAGGAGCCCTACCCGACGCGCTCACCAACTGGCAAGAAGGTCGCGCTTCGTTTTACAGGGCAATCGCAGCGAGCTATGAGCTGACACCGCGTGAAACCGAAGTGTTCGAACTTCTTGCGCAAGGCTACAGCCTTCCCGCCATTGAGGAGCAATTCGTCTTGTCCCACAGTACAGTCAAAGGTCACGCGC
>CAJTML010000181.1 GCA_910577495.1 uncultured Eggerthellaceae bacterium | reverse complement strand
GAAGTCAGATACTTCGTCGGTCACTTTGTACTCAACCCAGGTTTGACCCATGTCGAAGCTGAAGCGGATGACATCCAGCTCGCCTACGAACTTAGCCCAGCTCGTGCAAGCACCGGTGAGGTTAATGGTCTCGCCCACTTTGGCGGTGATGCCATCGTTTTGGAACCACATGCCGTTGACGTTGATCTTCGGCGACGGAGCAGTTGAAGCAGCATAGGTCGGGCCGTCCATGAACTGATCGGCTACCTTGAAGTCAATGGTGCCAAGGTGCTTGACCCACTGTGCGCCCGGCATGCCACACGGAACCAGCATGAGCGGAGCGCCCTGGTCAACCGTGAGGTTTTCGCCATACATCTGGGTGACGACATAGGTGTCTTCGTAGAGCAGCTCAAGCTGGAAGTCCATCGGCGGGAATGCCGTCCAGCCGTCGTTGCCAGCAGCATTGATAGCGTTGGTGCCCTCAACAAGGCCGCCGCACTGCTCAACGAGGTAGCTCAGCGGGACGCCCTTCATGGGCAGGTTCTCCATGAGTGCGCCGCCTTCGCCGTTGGTTGCGCATGACTGCTGCGCGGTGAACTCAACCTGCGGCATTGCGCGGATCTCTTCAACCGTGAAGGTGCGCGGGTTGTTGACGCCGGTGATGGTCAGCGGGTTGTCATCAGCCGAAACGCCCTCTAAGTCAATGGCGTCTGGACCCCAGTTGTTTACGACGAAAACGTCATCGGGATCGGTCGTGTCTTGGGCGAAGCTGACTTCAATTTGCGGGTCTGAATCAATGGCCATCTCGGTCAGGTAGCCGCCAGCATAGCCGCGAGACTCAACCCATGCGCGGGTGGATTCGTCGTCAGCCAGCCACGGGTATCCGCCTAAAGCTGCCTGGTCGTAGTAGTCTTCCCAGAGCATGAACTGGTATTCGCCCATTTCGCCATCTGAATTGACTGCATGGCAGCTCCAGCAGTTGCCATCAGCCTCTAAGAACAGCTCAGAGCTGTAGTGGCTTGCATGCATGGCGTCGCCCAGGTACGGACCGGTGAGCGTCATGTGGCCGCGATGGCACGGCTCGCAATCCTTATACGTGCCGTTTTTGTCGTAGCCCACGTAGCTCAAGATGTGGGTGTAGCCATTCTTGTTGACCATCTTGTCGAACAAGTTCTCGTGGCACGCGTTGCATCCGCGATTGCCCGTGTTGAGATAGTTCTCATTGAAGTAGGTATCCGGGAACAGGCCGGCCGTGCGGTCGGTGAACTTCGGATACATGGAAGTTGCAGCATCGTTGTCTGCGGTGGTGTCGCTTGTTTGCGAAGTGGCGCTATCGGATGCAGTGCTTGACGTTGCGTCTGAGCTTGCTTTGGGGGCACATCCCCATAATACAAGCGTCAATGCAAGCATGCTTGCTGCAATGATAGCCAGCGCGCGTCCCTTCGACACACCCTGTGTTTTGACAGCTTTCATCTGTCTCTCCTCTCCTTGGTAGGTCGGACCTTTACATGCACAATCTCTTGCTGCTCCCAAACCCCAAAGCGGTAAAAGATTGCGAATGTGTGCATGGCTTGAGTCTATGAAATGGCGAAAAAGCTGTGATCAGCAAGTGTTGAGGAATTGCGGACAATTGCGAAATTTCGTCTCATCAACTGTTGATGAATTTCGCAAAATGCCACGTCACAGGCGCATGTCAAGAGCGCGAAGATCAACGAAGCGTGGTAGGCTTTACCATGCAGGATTTTTTGCCGCTGCGGATTTGGGCGTTGCGGATTTGGTTGTTGTGGTTTTGGCCGCTTCGGCTCGGGACAAAATGATTGCAAGGGGGAGACGGGGATGAGCGCCCAAGGGAGAAAAGCTCAACGCGAACAAGCGGCGGGGGACTACCGTGGCTTGTTTCCGCGCGGTTCGCTGGTGGTGATTATTGCGCTTGTCTGCATGGCTTCCTCGTCCA
>CAJTML010000180.1 GCA_910577495.1 uncultured Eggerthellaceae bacterium | reverse complement strand
CGCCAGATATGTCAGTGCAGTGACCGCCAAAACCCCGCGACAATCAAGTGCCCAGGGACGAAGGATTCCGCGCAGGTAGAGCACAAAGACCACAGAGCAGCTGATGATATTTCCCACGGCAGCGCCTGCCATAAACGGCAGGTTTGAAACGTAGCCAAGCGGATCTGCGGTGAGACCAAAGCTGGTCATATAACTAGAGTGCGTCAGCAGCCGATACAGCGCATAGATAACCAAAATGCCAGCTATCGCAGGCGTAAACAAGCTGCGAAACGCTTGCATGCGACCTTCCATAAACAACCCTCCCTGTTGTTTTTGCAAGGTGTAGCATTATATAACGTTCGCAGCTTGCGCCTATCAACGTATTGATAACTTTTATGCAGTCTTTACGAAACCCACTTACGCAGCATACGCACGAAGGTCTCAATATCAAGCGGCTTCGACATATGGTCATTCATGCCCGCGCTATGTGCATGGCGAACATCTTCTGCGAATGCATCAGCCGAGAGCGCCACAATAGGAATCTGTGCCATATCAGGCCTTACTTCGCCCTCTTTGCGAATGGTTGCCGTTGCCTCATAACCATTCATGATAGGCATTTGGATGTCCATCAGCACGATGTCGTAGTGGCCAGGCTCATGATCACGCAGCATCTCAAAGGCAAGCTTGCCATTCTCAGCATGATCAACCGCTGCGCCTGTCAGCTCAATAAGCTCTTGAGCAATAGCTGCTGCCATTACGTTGTCTTCAGCCAACAGCACGCGCTTACCTTCAAACGAGAGTTCTTCTAACATGGCTTTCTCGTCAATGAAGGTCTTGGTCTCACCACTCATGAGCTCTTTCATGACCTGAATCAAGCGAGACTTAAACATCGGTTTTGAGATAAAGGCGTCCACGCCCACTTCGCGCGCTTCTTGCTCAATCATGGACCAGTCATACGCCGACAAGATGATGATCGGCATCGTACCTGCGGTTACCTCGCGAATGCGACGTGCCGCTTCAATACCGCTCATCTCGGGCATACGCCAGTCTAAGATAACAGCCTTATACGGATCTCCTGCCGCCTCAGCTACGGCCACCGCATCAATGCCAGCTTGTCCGGTGAGCGCAAAGTCTGAACGCATACCAATGTCTTCAAGCAAGACGCAAGCGCCTTCGCATGACACCACATCATCGTCAACAACCAGCACACGCAAATCCTTGAGTGCCGAAACATCTTCTTGCGCACCGTCGCGCAACTTAAGATGCACAACAACCGTAAAGGTGGTGCCTTCGCCCTCAACTGACTCCACGTCCACCGTGCCACTCATGAGGCTTACCACGCTTTTCACGATGGACATACCAAGACCAGTACCTTCAATCTTGGTGGTGCGTGAGTCATTGGCACGCGAGAACGGCTCAAAGACAGTCTTCAAGAACTCAGGGCTCATACCGCAACCCGTGTCCGAGAAGGTGAACTCATAGCAACCGCTCTCAGGAACGCGGCTTGGCAACTCAGCAATGCGCAGGCCAATCTGGCCACCCTCGGGCGTGAACTTGATGGAGTTACCCATGATGTTGACGAATACCTGCTGCAGGCGCGTCGGGTCACCCATAACGTGTTCATGCTTGATATCCACCAAGTCAACCTTGAGTTCTTGGTGCTTCGCCGCAATCTGCGGATTCATAAGCGTGATCAGGCCTTCAACCGATTCTGAGAGGTCGAAAGGCTCTTCGCTCAGACCAATAGTGCCCGACTCAATCTTTGCCATGTCAAGCACTTCGTTAATGAGCCCCAACAGATGCTTACTTGCTGAAGTGATGTTGCCCAAACACTCACGCACGCGCTCGGGGTTGTTCACATGCATACCCGCAATAGCCGTCAGGCCCATGATGGAGTTCATGGGAGTGCGAATGTCATGGCTCATAGAGTTCAAGAAGTCACTCTTTGCCTTAGATGCATGCTCTGCCGCCCTGAAGGC
>CAJTML010000179.1 GCA_910577495.1 uncultured Eggerthellaceae bacterium | reverse complement strand
CGAGCCTCTTGTCTGCCCCACGAAATACCACCACAAGCCCGACACGATGATAAAGACAATGCCCAGCGCCGGCGCGCCATGCGCAATGAGTCCCGCGCCCAAAAAGATACTTGAAGCCAATACACCCACGTGACTTTTGAGCACACCCAGCACAAGCGCGGCAACAACGCACACCCAAAACAGCGGGTTGGTCAGTCCAGCGGTTACCGAAATGAGCGACGCGGCAGCACCGGCCAGCAACGCTGAGCCAACACCACCACAAACGCGCCCTGCACCTGCAATCTGCGCGTCGGTAATACGATAGCGAAGCGGAATATGCGGACGAACTTCGCGCACCTCTTCTTCCGGTTCGCTCTCGGGGTTCTTCGCGTCCTCTACCAGGCGCGCAAGGTCTTTGGTGCCCTGCTTCACGCGCCCCAGATGCGGCATAAACGCCTTGGCGAATTCGTCAACTGAATCAAAACGCTGCTCCCGATCGGGATCCAGCGCGCAGAATAAAATCTCGTCAACCTCAGGTGACAAATCATCCCAACAAAGCGACGGCAACACCAGTTCAGCATCTTCGATGGCCGCCTCGGCGCGCTTGAGATCAGGCGCGAAAAACGGGTTTTTGCCGACAAGCATCCAATACATCACCGACGCCAGCGCCCATTCGTCGCAGCGCTCATCTAGGTTTTCCTGGCGCATTTGCTCAAGCGGCATATATCCAATTGTGCCGCCGCCTGCCGCGCCATAACCAGTTGCGTCTGCCAGCGTTGCCAAACCGAAGTCAGTTACTTTGACCTGGCCTTTTTCGTTGATGAGCACGTTGTCGGGCTTGATGTCTAAGTGCAGCACCTGATTGGCGTGTGCCACTTCAAGCGCGTGCGAAATAGCGGCGAAAACCGCAGCGACAATGTCAAGGGTGAGCTGATCGTCGTAGGCGCCAAGCAACTGAGTGAGCGTGAGGCCTTCGACATACTCCATGATGAGATAGGCGGTCGTGCCTTGGATCTCAAAATCATAGACCGCCACGATGTTCGCGTCGGTCAGCATGGCAGCCGTGCGCGCCTCGTCCAAGCCGGGCACGTGCGACAAAAAGCGCACGAGGTTCTCATCGGCGGCGCCGTCGGTGTCGTCATAGACCTGCGGCGCAGCAGCACCGGGAAGCGCAGCTCGTGCGGCGTCGATCTCTGAGAGCTGGATGCATTTGATAGCAACTTTGCGCTGAATGCGCGTGTCCCACGCAACTTGCACCGTGCCAAAACCGCCCGATCCCGCGCGGGAAAGTGGCTTGTAGCGGTTCAAGATGAGGTGTTCTGAATTTGCCATAGCGCACATTATAGCGTGTGTGTGCCGCGGTGTATTCGCCAACAAAAAGGTGGCGTCGAAAAGGGGTGGCGAAAACGTGCGTCGGGGCGGCGCGTCAGGACGCCGCGTCGGGGCGGCGAAAGCGAGCAACTAAAACGCGGCCTCCAGCGGATCGCTCACCTGCACGTTTGGATTGCCGCGCTCAAGCTCGGTGAGTTTCACCAGAAACGGATCTTGCGTCCCGTCAAGCATGCGAACGACCAGCGTCACCGCGTCATCATAGATAGTGTCGCGTACCTTCGCCCCGCACTCAGAAGCTATGCGCACCAGCGGTTCATAGTTGGAATACGACGTGCGCACCGTAATGTCCACGCAGCGCGATACTTCCACAAGACACGCCGCCTCAATACCTGCCTGCGTGGCTTGGGTATAGGCGCGCACCAAACCGCCCGTGCCCAGCAGAACACCACCAAAATACCTGGTCACCACACAGATAATATCGGTGAGTTCCGCATGCTGCAACACCTCAAGCGTGGGTAGGCCGGCAGTTTTTTGGGGTTCGCCATCATCAGAATAGCGAATGCGCCCCGACGCTCCCGCCCCGCCTTGGCGCAAAATGTAGGCATAGACGTTATGGCGCGCCATGCGATTTGCCGCACGAATTTCTTCCAGAAACGCCAGCGCCTCTTCCTCGGTTTCCACATGGGCAAGCGAGGCTATAAAGCGGCTTTTCTTCTCTTCAATTTCGCCAACTGCGCGGCCTTCGATGGTGGTATACGAGTCCATGAC
>CAJTML010000178.1 GCA_910577495.1 uncultured Eggerthellaceae bacterium | reverse complement strand
GCCGAGAGCACCAGATACAGCAGGCCTGAGCAGGCAACACCTAAGCATGCGTAAGGCAACAGCTCAGCCTCGCCCGCCGGTGCGATGGCCGCGTAGCCTGCAATAAAGGCAAACGACGAGCCCAAAAACGCGGGCACCTTACCTTTGGTGATGAAATGAAAAAGGAGTGTTCCCACTCCCGCAAAAAGCAATGTAGCTGATACTGACAGACCCGTCAGCGTGGGAACCAAAATAGTGGCACCAAACATGGCGAACAGGTGCTGCAAGCCAAAGATAATCATTTTCGGCTTTCCCAGCACCCGTGCGTCATGCACGGCATCCGCTGCGTCTTGGGCACCCATGGTTGGAACGGTGGCAGATGTAGCCATGTAGACTCCTTGTCTCTTGAAACTGATACAGCGTTACGCTTTCGGTCTTTCAAGCAAACCTTAGTTATTGTGCCATACCTATTTCGCGAAGGAGTTGACTATCTTTTGGAGCGCTTGCTTTTTCTGCTTGACGGCCGCGAGTCAGTTTTGCCGCGCCGAGCGCCTTGTGCGCCGCCACGCTTTGCAGCCTCCCCGCCACCCTTGCCGCTGCCGCACTTACCGCGCGGCGGACGCACGAGACACTGCTCGCCAAAGCCCACCAGATCAAGTCGGTTTGCGCGCCGCAGCGCCTCACGCACCAGGTCGTGGTTTTTCGGGTCGCGATACTGAATGAGCGCACGCTGGAGCGCCTTTTCGTGCGGGGACTTCGCCACATACACCGGCTCCATCGTCCGCGGATCAACCCCCGTTGCATACATGACGGTGGACATCGTGGACGGCGTGGGATAAAAGTCTTGCACCTGCCGCGGGCTAAAGCCCATGTCTCGGCAATATTCTGCCAGCTCAATGGCATCAGCTAGCGTTGAACCAGGATGCGACGACATCAAATACGGCACCACATACTGCTCTTTACCCGACGCGTCGTTTGCCAGCTCGCACTGAGCCAAAAACCGCTCATACACCGCATGCGGCGGCTTACCCATAACCGATAGCACGTTATCCGACACATGCTCAGGCGCCACACGCAGTTGTCCCGAGACGTGATGTGCCATGAGCTCACGCAAGAATTCTTCGCCATGGTCTTCATCCAAAAGCACGTAATCAAAGCGAACACCCGAGCGCACAAACACCTTTTTCACCTCAGGAAGCTGGCGAAGCTCGCGCAAGACCTCCAGGTACGGCGCGTGATCAGCCACCAGCCGCTTGCACGGCTGAGGCGACAGGCAGCGTTTGTGCGGACACGCGCCCGCCCGCGCCTGCTTGGCACACGCAGGACCTGAGAAGTTGGCCGTGGGTCCTCCGACATCATGGATGTAGCCCTTAAAGTCCGCATCTTGAACGAGCTCTTTCGCCTCATCTACCAGCGCATCTTTGCTGCGAGCGGTCACGATGCGCCCCTGATGAAACGTCAGCGCGCAAAAGGCGCATTCGCCAAAACACCCGCGGTTTGACGTGAGCGAAAACTTCACTTCAGAAAGCGCTGGCACACCCCCTGCCGCGTCATAAACAGGATGCGCCGCACGCATAAAGGGCAACCTGTACACCGCGTCCAGCTGCGCGCTATCCAGCGGTTCTGCCGGCGGGTTTTGCACAACGAATTCATGATCTGAATACGGTTCCACCAAACGCTTGCCGGTAAAGGGGTCTGAGTTTTCATACTGAATAGCGAAGGAGGCAGCGTATGCCAGCGGATCCGACTTGACCTCTTCAAAGCTTGGAAGCATTACCGCGTCATAGACATGCTCAAGGCTTTTTGTCTTATACACCGTGCCATCAATAAACGTGATGTCATCAATGGACAGCCCCGCCGCCAGCGCATCAGCAATCTCTACGATGGAGCGCTCCCCCATGCCATACGAAATGAGATTTGCGCCCGCATCCAGCAAAATTGAGCGCTTCATGGAGTCTGACCAGTAGTCATAATGCGCCAGACGTCGCAGGCTTGCCTCAATGCCGCCTAAGATAATGGGCGTCTTTTTATACGTACGGCGAATGAGGTTGCTGTACACCACCGCTGCATGGTTGGGGCGCTTACCCGCTGCTCCACCACGC
>CAJTML010000177.1 GCA_910577495.1 uncultured Eggerthellaceae bacterium | reverse complement strand
GGCGGGAAACAGAGTGCCCAACGCTTTTCGGAGAGGTAGTGTATTTTGCCGTCTTTACCGTGCCACTTTACATAGCGAAGCGCCATAAAGCCAATACAACCAGCCAGAGCAGAGTAGGTTTTTACCCAATTAAACCAGGTACCTGTTCCATACTCGTTTCCAGGAGCTGCCGTAGTTGGCCATGCAAAGATAGTAAGCACAATTGGAACAACTACAAACAGCCCAATACCTGTCCATGGTTTTACGCGACCCAGCTCATTGAATGCCATAAGCGCGACCAGGACAAACACCCAGACCGCCCAATACAGAGGGTCTGCAGCCTGATACAAAATACCCATCTTGCTCTCCTCTCACCACGAGCACTTTTTTCAGTCGTGCCAGTATAGAAAAGAGCCTGATTTGAAACCTTCACAGTTAAGGCTTGACTGTGCAAAACCCTTAACGTGTCAGCTGAAAGCTTGTATTGAGCATGCGCATGATTTCTTCATCTGCAATGCGGCCATCCAGCGCAAGAGAAATCCAGTTCTTCTTACTCATGTGATACGCGGGATAGAATCCTTCGCGTTGGATAAGTTGAGCAATAATGCCAGGATCTTCTTTGTCTACCAAAAAATCAATGCGACCTTCGCCAGCAATTCCCTGCTTTGCTTTACTGACATCTGCAATCAGCGCAAACCATTTATCGTTCTCGGAGTGACGCAGCACCGCGTAATTTGGGTATCGCTGCCATAGGTATTCCGGTGCCACGCCAAAAGCTTCTCGTGCATACTCAAATAGTTCGTCTCTGTTCATTACTACCAAGCTATCTCTTCGTAATCTTGGCGAATCCTACTGTGGTTTAAGCATGGAAAGCGAAATGCGACCGCGGTCCTTGTCCACTGACTCAACCCACACCTGCACGGTGTCGCCGACCGCCACGACATCAGAGGGATGCTTCACAAACGCATCTGAAAGCTTGGAGATGTGCACCAACCCATCTTGCTTAACACCAATATCCACAAACGCACCGAAGTCCACCACATTGCGTACGGTTCCCGTGAGTTCCATGCCTGATTCCAGATCATCCATTGAGAGCACTGCGCGACTAAAGACGACCTCAGGAGCGTCTTCGCGAGGGTCTCGCCCAGGTTTTTCAAGATCAGCCACAATATCAGTTAGCGTCGGAAGACCCACACCTAATTCGCCAGCTAGTACACTCAAATTACCCAGCTTGCTGCGCACATCCAAACTGCCGCCTTGCGCAACTTCCTTCTTGTTCACGCCTGCGCGCTCAAGCACCGCCCGAGCAACCGCGTAGCTCTCCGGATGAACACCTGTGCTGTCCAGCGGTTCTTTGCCTTCGCGAATGCGCAAAAAGCCAGCGCAATTTTGAAATGCCTTAGGCCCCAGCTTGGGAACCTTCTTAAGCTGTGCACGCGTAGCGAACGGACCTTGCTCTTCGCGATACGCCACAATATTGTGGGCGATAGTTGGCGTGATGCCAGCCACATAGGAAAGCAGGCTTTCGCTGGCCGTATTGAGATCTACGCCCACTTGATTTACCACGCGCTCAACCACGCCTCCCAGTGTTGCCGCAAGTTCTTTCTGGTTGAGATCGTGTTGGTATTGCCCCACACCAATTGATTGCGGGGGAATTTTCACCAACTCAGCAAGCGGATCCTGCAGCCTGCGTCCTAAGCTGAGTGCGCCGCGCGTGGTGACATCCAGATCAGGATGCTCTTTAGTGGCCAGTTCAGACGCCGAATACACCGATGCGCCTGCTTCATTTACGATCGTGTAATTGAGTGCGCGACCACTTTCGCCAATATATTGAGACACGACCTCTTCGGTTTCACGGCTGGCAGTGCCGTTGCCCACCACGATGATGTTTGCTTTATACGTGCTCGCCCACCTGTCCAGTGCGCGTTTTGCACCCGCTACGTCATTGCGCGGAGGTGTTGGATAAATGGTGCCGTGGTCCAACAGGCTGCCGTATTCGTCAATGACTGCAACCTTGCAACCCGTGCGATACCCGGGGTCAAGCGCGATGATTCGTGCGTCTTTCACGGGACACTGCTTGAGAAGCGCTTCGGCATTTTTGGCGAA
>CAJTML010000176.1 GCA_910577495.1 uncultured Eggerthellaceae bacterium | reverse complement strand
CCGTCGACTTACGTGCATCGTTGACGATAGAGAGTCGATAAATTGCCGAGCGTGGCCTGAAGGCAAAGCCCAGCAGCAACACCCCGAGGGTAAAGCCAAACCGCTTCATATTGAAGTTAAACGGATGGGGCATGTTGAGACAAATGTCGTCCAGCAAAATGGGATAGCGAACATCGTCTCCCACAATTTCAATGCGCAAGTTGCTCACGATGCCCGTGGCGTTGAGGTTGATGTATTTGCTCTGCCCCGACCACGTGGATACCTGCACATTTGGTATGCCACGCGTGTATTCAGTGGTGTCGAAATAGGTTTGGTGCGCCTCATCGGTAAAGTTGATTTTAATGGTGAGGTCTTGGGCTGGTTGGGCGAAGGTGAAATTGAGCCAGAGATCATGTACCTCGGTGTTGAGCTGCGAAAACTCCAACGTGTGATCCACCTCAGTCAACAGATACGCGCCGTCATCGTCTTGCAGCAGTTCCAGCTTGTCATTGAGCGAAATCGGCTGATATCCCGCGGTTGCAAAATAGTTATAGTTAAAGACAAACGTTTCAAGCGCCAACGCGATAACCAAAATGACAATAAAGCTGCGCAGCAAATGGCGAACACATCCGCGATGCGCGAACATAAAGTCCTGATAGGCGTATGAGATGTTTTGTCTAACGGTAGGCATAGTGCTAATCATTATAGCGCAGCACATGCTGAGTAACTCCCCCGCAGCTCATCCCCGCCACCAAAAAAGTGACCCCGCAGTGCAGGGTCACTTTGCAAGGGTTTGTTTAGTTCGCCATTAAACGCAGGCAAAGCGACTTACAGATCAAGCGCCTCTTTCACGTCAGCGTAGACCACGTTCGGATCACGATCGCCATCAATGCTGACCAGCAGATCACAGCCACGATAGTAGTCAATGAGCGGAGCTGTTGACTTCTCATAGACGTCCAAGCGGTTGCGAACAGTAGCCTCGTTGTCGTCATCGCGCTGATACATCTCTCCGCCGCACTTCGGGCATACCGGACCGTCAGCAACAGAGCCGATGTAGCCGCACTCACGGCACATACGGCGAGACGTCAAGCGGTTCACGATGACCTCAGGGTCAACGTCAATAAGCAAAGCAGCATCCAGCGGGCGTTCCAGCTTGTTGAGCTCTGCGTCCAGAGCAACTGCTTGTGCAGAAGTGCGCGGGAAACCGTCCAGGATAAAGCCAGCCTCAGTATCGGGCTCCTGCAGACGCTCGGTTACCAAACCAATAATAACGTCGTCAGGTACCAGATCTCCGGCGTCCATGTAGGACTTTGCCTTGACACCCAGAGGCGTGCCAGCCTTGACTGCTGCACGAAGCATGTCGCCCGTTGAAATATGCGGCGTCTTAAACTCTTCAACCAGCTTTGCTGCCTGAGTGCCCTTACCGGCGCCCGGTGCGCCCAAAAGAACAATGTTCATGATCACAATTCCTTTCGATATTGAATCGGTTTTGTCATTGTATCAAACCTGACTTGTTCGCCACCCACGGTCGGGCAAAATGCATGCAGGCTCCAATAAAAAGCGAGGGCAGCATACATGCCACCCTCGCCCACAATCAGCTTTGATCAGATTCTATTTAAAGAACCCATCGTAGTTATGCATCTTCAACTGACTCTCAACCTTGTTCATGGTGTCAAGCGCAACGCCGATCATAATGAGGATTGACGTGCCACCAAACGCCTGAATCAGCTGGTTGTTGGTGAAGAAGAAGATGATAGACGGCACTACAGCAATCAGCGCGATAAAGATGCCACCAGGAAGCGTGACGCGATGCAACACGTTCTTGATGTAGGTTACCGTAGCTGAGCCCGGACGAACGCCCGGAATAAAGCCGCCCTGCTTGCGGAGGTTATCAGCCGTCTCTTCAGGATTAAATACCATTGAGGTATAGAAGTAGGCGAAGAAGACGATCAAAAGCACTGACAAGATCCAGTTAATCCAGCCCGTAGAGATGGCGTTTGCCACGTTGGTGAGCCACTCAACGTTAAACAGCGCAGCTAACTGAGCCGGGAAGTAAATCAAGCAGCTTGCAAAGATGATCGGGATAACGCCTGCAGCGTTGACCTTCAGCGGGATGTAGGTGGACTGACCACC
>CAJTML010000175.1 GCA_910577495.1 uncultured Eggerthellaceae bacterium | reverse complement strand
ATTGCCACTTCGCCGCCTGTGATAAACCGACGCATGTGGTGTGTACTGACTTCGCCTTAATGCTCAATCCCGAGCGTGACTACGATGCCGCTGTCAAAGAGGTCTGCCGCTTTTGTGAGCACTTTTTGGTGCATGGTCCTGATATGTCTGAGCGCAGTGCTGAGGAGCGACATCGCCAAGGAAACCCGAACCGTTTCTTGCTGTAAGTGCGCAGCGTAACAGCTTTTTCACGACGTTTGACCGTGCGAGGCGTGCAGGCTAACTCTGTTACAATACAAGCAGAGCTACAACAAGTATGCGGGGTAAGGAGCGTGAGATGATGAAGTCGCCGATGATTTGCCCAAGCTGTGGAACGGTATTGGATGTCTGCCGCTATCAGGCAATGCTGGTGATTTCGTGCGACCTTGCGCTTTTTTCGGTAGTTTGTCCGCAGTGCAATACAATGTCTTCATCAATAAAAGCAATACCAGCGCAATTGCAAGAAGAAGTCCATATGGCTGCTCGTGAAGTTGGTGCTGGCATGGGATGTGAGTAGCGCACAGGCGAGGTGTCAATGTTAAACGATCTGTATCAATCTTTGGACCCGGTGGCATTTGCTATCGGGCCTTTTGCTGTTCGCTGGTATGGGCTGGCCTATCTGGCTGGCTTTGTCTGTGCGGGGTTTGTATTGTGGCGCGTAGCGAAGCGCTGGCGGGTGCGCATTGACACTGATTCGCTTTTAACCATCATGTTTTGCGTGATTGTTGGCGTGATTTTGGGTGGTCGCTTGGGGTATGTGCTGTTCTATGGCGACGGTTACTATCTGGCGCATCCAACGGAAATTCTGGCGTTTAACAAAGGCGGCATGAGTTTTCATGGCGGGCTTATCGGGGCGCTGCTGTCAGGTATCGTGGCTGCTAAAATGACCGGTATTCCGTATCTTACCCTTGCTGATCTGGGGTGCATTGGAGCACCTATCGGTCTGTTCTTTGGTCGCTGCGCCAATTTCATTAATGGCGAATTATGGGGCGCGCCCACTGATGCGGCGTGGGGTGTGGTCTTCGGGGGAAGTGCGGGCATGATGCCGCGACATCCCTCCCAGCTCTACGAGGCGCTGCTTGAAGGCGTGATCATTTTTATTGTGCTGTTTGCCTTGTCGCGCAAACTGCCGCCGCGTCCGCGCGGAACATTTTTGGGATTGTTTTTGGTGATGTATGGCGCGTTTCGATTCCTTATTGAGTTCGTGCGTGAGCCCGATGCACAGCTGGGCTATTTATGGGGCGGCTGGTTGACCATGGGTCAAGTGCTCAGTGTGCCGCTTATTGTGGCGGGCGTCATCATTTTTGCGTATGCCATTACCAAGCAGTTACCGCAGGTTGGGCTCCCGGAACCGGCGTATGCAGCAGTGGGCGCGGGCACGCAAGACCCACAAGACTCGCAGGCTCCACAAGACTCGCAGGCTCCACAAGAGCCGCATGATCCTTCGCCAAAAGACGAAGCATAGAGGACGGTTTACGGTTTAGCGCCAAGGAAAGTACATCAGCGCGTAAAGCCGGGGATTCCTCTACAATAGGTGAGGTTGTAAAAGTTACCACTAAGGAGGCTTTCAGATATGGCTCTGACGTTTTATAAGTGTGCACACTGCGGCAATATTGCCGTAAAACCGTTTGATTCAGGTGTTGATTTGGTATGCTGCGGCGAAGTTATGGAAAAGATCGTTCCGAACACCACCGACGCTGCTGTTGAGAAGCACGTTCCGGCTGTCACGGTTGATGGCAACAACGTTCATGTACAGGTTGGCGAAGTTGAGCATCCGATGCTTCCGGAGCACTACATCACCTTCATCTGCCTTGAGACGAAAAACGGCTATCAGATTGCTGAGCTTACCTCAGACGACAAGCCCGTTGCTGACTTTGTCGTAGCCGAAGGCGATACGCCCATCTGCGTGTATGAGGATTGCAACATTCACGGTCTGTGGGTGGCAGAGCTCTAAAACTTCTCGTACGAACGGTTAACAGAGCCTCCGGCGCTTCCTGGATGATTTGCAAATCCAGCAAAAGTGTCGGAGGTTTTTTGTAGGGGTGCCGCCCTACCGCGCGTCTCAAAGGAGCACACTATGACAAAACGAACCAAAATTG
>CAJTML010000174.1 GCA_910577495.1 uncultured Eggerthellaceae bacterium | reverse complement strand
TCATCAGCAGAAACAAGCGCCGCAGAGCCCACATCACCTTCGGTGCCCGCCACGTCAAATACCTGCGGATCCACCACGCGTCCCGCCTCGTCGGTGGCATACACCACCACCGGGCGGTTCGTGAGCTTAATGATCTGGCTTGCCATAACGCGAAAGCACTCCTGCGCATCCGGTGCACCCGTCAGCTCACGATTGCTGCCCAGCAGCACCTCCGTGCGATACACCCGCCGCGCGATCTGGGCATTTTGGCGCTTCATGCGCAGCGTCAACAGCGACGCCACCAAAATGGACGCAAACATCATGGCGAAAATAAACGAGTTACTCAGTCCGTACGAGGCAAACGACAGCCGTGGCTGGATAAAGAAAAAGTTGTAGGCCAACAAACTTCCAACCGACACCAAAATCGTATAAAAAATGCCTTGTGCCCGCGTGGCAAACAAAAGCGCCACCAGGGTATACAGCATAGGCATAATGTAGCCCGACACGCCCACCTCATACATAAACAACCCCGCCAGTGTGGACAGCGCCACCGCCGCAAGCGCCCGACCAAAATCCGCAAACGTCGGCTTAAACAGCGACGACGACAAGCGCGCACCCAGCTGCGCCGGAAAATCTTGCATCGGCACCACGGTAACGACCGCATTGGTCACGCTGCTGATGAGACGCTCGGCCAGATTGCCGGCATCCCCGACCACACGCTGCAAAAATGCTCCCGGCAAACGGCGAAGGCCAACCGCACCTCCTACCACCAGCTGCGTAGCGCCACAGGTTTGCGCGTATTGCACGAGTTGCTGGGCAATATCGTCACCTTGCAGCATTACCACTTGCGCACCCAGCTCTTCGGCAACGCTCAGATGCTCCGAGAGCCGCTTGCGCTCTTTAACGTCTGGCCCGTCTTCGTCATCGGCATATTCAAAGGCCACCGCAATAAAGGTGGCGAAGAGCGCTTGCGCAAGGTTTGCCGCCGCGCGAACCACCTTGACCGAACCCTCGTCAGCCGTCACATATACCAGCACGCATTCGCCCGCCGCAGCCGTCGGCGCAAGCGAATCATCCTGCTTGCGATGCGCCATCCGATCAGCCATGCGTCTCACGGCAATTTCGCGCAAGGCCGACAGGTTCGGTTTGGTAAAGAAGTGGTTCAGGGCGGTACCCGCACGCTCGGGCGTATAAATTTTGCCGGCACGCAGCCGCTCAATCAGATCATCGGGCTCAATGTCAACCAGCTCAACCTCGTCAGCCTGGTCAAACACGAAATCAGGAATGCGCTCATGCACCCGTACGCGCGTGATGGCGGCCACCTTATCGTTGAGGCTTTCCAGATGCTGTACGTTAACGGTGGTATAGACGTTGATGCCTGCACGCAGCAATTCTTCGACATCTTGATAGCGCTTCTTATGGCGGCTCCCGGGAGCATTGGTATGCGCCAACTCATCCACCAGCACCACCTGCGGGCGCCTGGCCAAAATGGCGTCAACATCCAGCTCCTGCAGCGTGAGCGAGCGATGGCGAACTTTTTTGGTGGGCACCGTCTCAAGACCCGTGGCAAGTGCCATGGTGTCAGCGCGGGTATGCGGCTCCAGGTACCCCACTACCACATCCACCCCACGCCCGCGTGCAGCTTGTGCCGCCTCAAGCATGCCATAGGTCTTACCCACGCCCGCCGCGTAGCCAAAAAAGACGCGCAAGATACCCCGACGCGGTACGCGTCCTTCGGCTGACGCATCAGCCAAAACTGGCGTTAGGGGCTGGGTCACCATGGCTCCGCTTCTCGTAAACGTTCACAAAAGTCCTCAGGATTTGCCGCTATGATAGCACGCCATCTAACATCAAATTGACCTGCACCACGTTAACGCGCGGCGTTCCAAACAAACCGAAAACGCTTCGTTGCGTACACGTTTCCACAATGTCAGAAACAGCTTGTTCGCTAAGTCCCGTCGTGCGCGCCAACCGCTTAATTTGGTACTGCGCCGCCTCAAGCGAAATCTCAGGATCATACCCGCTGCCCGAGCACGTCACCAAGTCACTGGGAACCGGCATCTCGCCTTGCTCAGGATGCGCCGCACGAACAGTCTCCACACGCGCTGCCACCAGAGCCGCAAACTCCTCGCTTGCAGGCGATAGCTCATCGGGGGCTGCCCAGAGCATCTCGTTGCCATTCGCGTCAGTAATAGGCGTACCGTCGATGCGCGTGAGCACCTCAGGGTTCATGGGGCGACCCCACATATGACGCTCATCGGAAAACGGCTG
>CAJTML010000173.1 GCA_910577495.1 uncultured Eggerthellaceae bacterium | reverse complement strand
CGAGATGCGCATGGCAGCGCTTGTGACCATCACAACACCCATCTTGGCGCTTGCGGCCGCAGCACTCATGACCCTTGACCCGCAGACGATGTCTCAGCTCAACCAATCAGGTCCGCTTGGTTTTACCCAGGTGCTCTATGCGGCGCTTTCTACGGCCGCTGCCAATGGATCGGCGCTTGGTGGCTTTGAGACGAACACGGCTTTTCTCAATACGTTGCTGGCGTGTGTGATGCTGGCCAGCCGCTTTATCCCAATTGCGTGTGTGTTGGCGCTGGCGGGAAGTCTGGCGAAGCGTGCGCATACCGCTACCAGCGCAGGCACGCTTGCCACCGATGGAGTGCTGTTTGGTTGTCTGTTGTTGCTGATCGTGCTGGTGGTGGGAGCACTCGCGCTCTTCCCGGCGCTGGCACTGGGCCCTGTTGCTGGTCAGCTGCAGATGATAGGTTAGATGTGGTGGTGTCACGATGATGTCGAAACAACAAAATGCAACCGTAGCGGCTATTCGCCAATCGTTTATCAAGCTTGATCCGCGCGCTCAAACCGACAATCCCGTCATGTTCATGGTGTATCTCTCAGCCATCATGACCACCATTTTGTGGATCTGCGCGCTGGCGGGCGTGACAACGACCAACCCGGTGTTTGTGGCAAGCGTTTGCGTGGTGCTGTGGCTGACGGTGCTGTTTGGTAACTTCGCCGAGGCGCTGGCGCAGGGTCGCGGCAAGGCGCAGGCGGACTCGTTGCGCGCGGCAAAGCGCGACGTCACAGCGCACAAAATCACGCAGGGTGAGGCGGCGCGTGGCATGCACGAGGCTGACCCGGTGGCGTTTTTTTAGGCATGTGAGGTTGATTCGTCGACGCTCAAGAAAAAGGACATCTTCTTTGTGTGCGCGGGCGAACAAATCCCTGCAGATGGCGAAGTCTTAAAGGGCGCGGCTTCGGTTGATGAGAGTGCTATTACGGGCGAATCAGCCCCGGTTATTCGCGAATCGGGCGGCGACCGCTCCTCAGTGACGGGCGGCACGACGCTTCTGTCTGACTGGCTGGTGGTTGAAGTAAGCGCTGAGGCTGGCCACAGCTTTCTGGATCAGATGATTGCTATGGTGGAAAGCGCCGCGCGCAAAAAGACTCCCAACGAAGCTGCGCTTGAGGTGCTGCTCGTGGCGTTGACGCTGGTTTTTTTGACGGTTGCCATGGCGCTCTATGCCTTCAGCTCGTGGAGTAGTGCCCAAGCCGGCAACGCTACCAACCCCATCACGCTGACCTCGCTGGTGGCACTCTTGGTCTGCTTGGCGCCCACCACCATTGGTGCGCTCCTGTCCGCTATTGGCATTGCGGGCATGAGCCGCTTAAATAAGGCGAATGTGCTGGCTATGAGTGGTCGCGCGGTTGAGGCTGCGGGCGATGTGGATGTGCTTTTGCTGGACAAAACCGGCACCATTACGCTCGGCAACCGTCAGGCTGTTGCGTTTGTGCCCGTTGATGGCGCAACCGAGCGCGACGTTGCAAACGCAGCGTTGCTGGCAAGCTTGACCGACGAGACCCCTGAGGGGCGTAGCGTGGTTGCGCTGGCATCCGAGCGCTACGGGCTCTCTGACAAGGGAGTGCAGACCGACGCCACCCTGGAATTCATCCCGTTTTCTGCAACCACGCGCATGAGTGGCGTGAACTGCGGTGCCTATGAGATTCGCAAAGGGGCGGCCGACGCGGTTTGCGCCTACGTGGAAGCTGCGGGTGGTGCGTATTCGCCCGCGTGCAAGCGCGCGGTTGAAGATGTGTCGCGCGCTGGCGGTACGCCGCTTTTGGTGGCGCGCGATGGTCGGATGCTTGGCGTGATTGACCTGCGCGATGTCATCAAGCAGGGCATCAAGGAAAACTTCGCTGACCTGCGCCGTATGGGCATCAAAACCGTGATGGTTACCGGTGACAACCCCATGACAGCTGCCGCCATTGCCGCTCAAGCGGGCGTGGATGACTTTATTGCTGAGGCTACGCCCGCCACCAAGCTGGCCGCCATTGAGCGCTATCAGCACGAAGGCCACATGGTTGCTATGACCGGTGACGGCACCAACGACGCGCCCGCGCTTGCGCAAGCTGATGTGGCGGTTGCCATGAACAGCGGCACGCAAGCCGCAAAAGAGGCGGGCAACATGGTGGATCTGGATTCCAACCCCACCAAGCTCATAGAGGTGGTGCGCATTGGCAAGCAGCTGCTTATGACGCGCGGAGCACTGACCACGTTTTCCATCGCCAATGATATGGCGAAGTATTTCGCCATCATACCGGCGCTGTTCGTTCCGTTGTTCCCTGAGATTGAAGCGCTCAATATCATGCATCTGACCAGCCCGCAAACGGCTATTTTGGCGGCCATTATCTACAACGCACTCATCATTGTGGCGCTCATTCCGCTGGCGCTGCGTGGTGTGAAGTATCGCGAAGTGGCGGCATCAAAGCTGCTGTCGCGCAACTTGGCCGTGTATGGCG
>CAJTML010000172.1 GCA_910577495.1 uncultured Eggerthellaceae bacterium | reverse complement strand
GACGATTGCTCAGTGGTTGCCGTGCTATTGGTATATCACCGCATGTGCCCAGGCGGCGCACCTGGGTGTATCGCCTAGCGTGGAGGCGTGGCTTCCCCTTGCGCAAGATCTTGGCGTGCTGGTGCTGTTTGCCCTGGCGCTTTTTGGTGCCGCACTGGTAGTGGGACGTTTGCGGAGACAAACGGCGTAGGCGGGTGGCAATGCGGCAGCTGCAGTGGTGGTTTCTTGAGGTTTATCTTGCGCGGGCGACGTGGTAGGCTTATGAATAGCTGATACGGTGGCTCATCTATCGAGGAGTTAAGATGTCGAAGGGCTTTCGCGTTGCGTCATGGGTAGTAGGAATAACAACTGTCGTGCTTTGCGATGCGCTGTTTGTGTCAATGGTAGCCTTGCTGTTTTTAGAGGATGCAAGCTTTGATGCGCCCACCTCTTCGGTGACGGTGGGAGCTGCCGTGAGCGACTTTCTGCTTGAGCAGGTGGTATCGGTATTGTGGATGGTGCTGCCTGTTTTGCTGCTGGCCAGCGTTATTTTGGGAATTGTGGCAGCGGCTAGCAAATATCCAGATGCGCTTGTGACCACACGCGCCATCATGCTGCTCTACAAACTTGGCCTCATCCCGTTTTTTATTGCGGGAGGCTTTGCTGAGGTGATCTTGATTATTGCGGGCTTTCATCCGGTGTTGGTTGGATTTGGGTGGATCCTTGCGATCATCTGCGGCGTGATGGGGTGGTGTGTGATGTTTTCGGGAAGCATGTGGGCTATTGCCACGGCCATCCATCTGAAGCGCCAGCGTCGGATTAGTGGCGGAGAGCTTGCTGCCCATATTATCTTGCAGCTGATTTTTGTGGCCGACGTGATTGATGGCATTATCTTGTTCGTGCGCTCAAAGCGCCTGCCAAGCGCTGATCCGCAATCGTTCGCGTAAGGGCATGAGCGCGCCTATGGCGCCACGGTGCCTGCCATCTTTCAAACGTTCATTACACCGATTTCGCCCGTTCGTTCCGATAACGGTTTTTAGTGGCGAAAAACGCTCAATTTACACGGTAAATTGGTGTCCAGGCGCGCCAATTACGGATTTATTTATCACTATTTTTCGCCCACTTTTCAAATTTTGATATATGTTTTATATATAAGAGTAAAATGGTCAATATGAGTGTGCTTATGAGAGGGACACATCTCATGCACGACGACCACTTTTTGGTTGTTGACACAATCTCTTTCGCTGAATTTGTAAGAAGAAGGGGGTATTTTGTGGGCAGTGTGTCAAAAGAGGTGAGTCGACGAGTTGGTGCTATCGTTCTGAGTTTAGCGTTAGTGCTGTTACTTGTTCCAACGACTCCCGTACGTGCGCATGCAGCGTTGACGCAAGAGCAACTTAGTGCGCATGTGGTGCCAGGACTTGATCCTGATAACACCACGATTAATTTGTTCGACTACACCACCACCAAGACGGGAACCAGCAACGGGATGACGTCTGACATCGTGGGAAACACGGGCGCGGCAATTCCGTACACGAATTACCAAACCTGGCTCACCGGTGACAACAACATCAACCGTGGCCGGCTGCTGCTGTTTGGCGACGGCATGCGCCATCTGGGCTATTGGAACCAGGGTCTGGTGGCAGGTTATGGCGAAATTGCTCGCGAAAACCCGGGCATGATGGGTATTGTGGAGCCCTCGCTTTCGCATGCGGGTTACCCAGTGATGAGCAACGACCCTGAAACCGGTATGAGCGCAAATCCTGAGAAATACAGCACGGCGTGGCGCAATACGGCAGAAATGATTTACGCCAACGCGGGCCCTCTGTTTACGGCCACGATTGGCTCTACCAAGGGCAACGCGAATTTTGATCCGGTTTACGGCTTCAATATTGATCCAGTGGTACAGGCAAACGCGCTTTCGGTTGCTACCACAGGAAACGACCTTGATTTTTCGGTCTTCCCGCAAAACAACGGCGCCGCGGCAGCGCTGACAAAGCAGACGTTTATCAACGACCCTCATGCCTATGGAGTGGACTGGTCAGGCTATGATCTGTCGGAAGATATTCGCTCGCTGCAGTATCTGTTTGACCCTGATACGGAGGCTGCTGGCAAGACCTCGTATGAAAATGTCACTGGTCTTTTCCAGATGAATGAAGAGGGTTACTACTCCTACAACATGCGTAAAAACTATGCCGAGTTCGTTTCTGACCCCGTTACCGATTCCGATGGAGACGTGGTAAGTGATGGCCACTTTGTGCTGTACGACCAACCTGGTGGAAGCCGCACCGACTCCAACCTTCCCGGAAACTTCTTCCCCTTCAATTCCGCCGCGAAGGCATTTACGGTTGACGGATCAGGCAACCTGGTAAACAAGATGTCGGCAAACAACAAAGATAACGAAGAGCCGGTTAACCATCATCTGGGTATGACGCTGGAGACAACCTTCCGCCAACCCGTAGATGGCAAGGTAGACACCAATGACATGGTTTTCGAATTCGCCGGAGACGACGACGTTTGGGTCTTTGTTGATGACGTGCTCGTGCTTGACATGG
>CAJTML010000171.1 GCA_910577495.1 uncultured Eggerthellaceae bacterium | reverse complement strand
AACGTGCACAAAAAGAGGCGCGCAAGGTGGTGACTGAAAGCTCATCCATGCAGCTGAGCGTCAAGGAGTTTTTCTCGCAGCGCGCAGCACACAACAGTGCTTTCGGTGCGAAGGCGGATTACCTGGATTACCCAGGTTGTTTCGCCATTTTGCTCATGCCCAAAAACGCCAAAAAGGGAGACTTTACCGCTTATAACCAGGTCTTTGTCGGCGGCTCTGAGCACTTGGGCCAGGCGCTTTATGACCAGCTCACGGGCAAGGGTAACCCCGACGTGTATGCAGATGTGAAGTACCAGCAAAAGGTGTACATCTTGCTCTATCCCTGTGGTGTGGATCAAATTGGCGAACTTGAGGAGCAGCTCATCTGTGCGCTTGACGCCGATGTTTCTTACAATGCGGCAAAAGCATAGCCTCAAAGAGGTTGTGCTGTGGTATCCTATTCGCTAGCTTCTTGCATTAAACGAACCCTAACCACACTACAATGCGCAAAGGAGCCTACTTCCGTTGGCAAGAAAGACGAATATACTTTCGTTTGAAGAAGCCCGGCGCACTGGCGTCGGTTCTTCTCGTGTGCCCTCGTTAGTTGATGGGTTCGGTGGTGCGCCCGCCTCGCGCTCAAGGAGGCGTTCGTCTGCGGCTGCACCTGGCATGCTTGCAGTCTATGGTCCAGATGACTACGAACAAGACTGTGCTGAGGATGAAGCGTACGAAGCTCAGCGCGGTGCCAAAAAAGGCGCATCGAAGAAAGCAACTTCCAAAAAAGCCGAGGCCAAAAAGCGTAATCGCACGAAGAAAAAAGCCGAAGCTCGTTTCAATAAGCAATATGGCTCAGATTCGCCCGCATCATCTGAGGGCGCTCCTCGCGCTGCGCTTTACAAAGGGCAGATGGGCACAAAGCACAAGCAAGCTGCCCGCATGCAGCAAAATAACGCTCGCTCTTCAAAGCGCAGGTTTGGCATACCTTCTGCTAAGCGAGGCCTGCTCAAGGCGCCCGTGATCTTGGGAACGATCGCGGCTGTTTTGGCGCTGTCGTGGGTGTTTTTGTATCAGCCTGCCAAGGATCTCTATGTAGCTTCGCGTGAGCACGACCAGCTGCAGGCAGAATATGACGCGCTTGAGCAACGCAATGCGCGTTTGGCGGCCGACGTGGCCGATCTTCAGACGCAGTCGGGTGTTGAGGCGCGTGCGCACGAAGAGCTTGGCTGGATTAAAGAGGGCGAAGAAACGGCCAACGTTCGCGGCCTTGACCTTGAAGAG
Organism: uncultured Eggerthellaceae bacterium; assembly: GCA_910577495.1. Classification (GTDB taxonomy): domain Bacteria; phylum Actinomycetota; class Coriobacteriia; order Coriobacteriales; family Eggerthellaceae; genus Xiamenia. Next base: position 1,363 of record CAJTML010000171.1, on the reverse strand, counting down.
GTTGAGGATCCGTTTGTGGCCAACGTGGTGGCAGGAAGCGTGCCTGCGCCGCAAACCTGGTATTCGCCATTTTTGGACGTGTTGTTCGGCGTCGGTGATGCAGAGCAGTCAACTGAAACGGAAGCATAATGACCTTACAACCTGGACGTTTTGGTGCTATTGATATTGGCACCGTCACGTGTCGAATGCTCATTGCAGATGTTTTGAGCGATGGATCGGTACACGATATTGATCGCGCATATACCATCGTGAACTTGGGCGAAGACGTCAACGCCACGGGCGTGCTGAAAGATGCCGCCATGGATCGCGCTGCGCATGCTGTGCAGGATTATCTGGGCATCCTAGCTGATCACGAGGCAACCTATGGCCAGTCCATTCCGGTGATTGCGGTGGCAACCTCAGCCGCGCGCGATGCAAAAAATGGCGAAGCATTCATTAAACGTATCGAGTCGCTTGGTGCGAAGCTGGCTATTATCCCTGGTGAGCGTGAAGCGGCGCTCTCGTTTTCAGGAGTGTCAAGCAGTTTTTCTGACGCGCGCATTGCGGTGGTTGATATTGGCGGCGGCTCAACTGAGATTATCGTGGGTCAGACTGGCGGCGTGGTTGAGCGAGCGCACTCGTTTGACGTGGGATGCCGCCGCGTGACCGAGAAGTTCTTCGTGGCAGATCCGCCTACGCAAGCTGAAATGGATGAAGCGCGAACCTGGATTCGCCAAACCATGGAGCCATTTTTTGGCGCGCTCCATACTGATGGGGTTGTGGTGGATAAGGTAGTGTGTGTTGCGGGAACTGCAACTACGGTGGTTTCTATTCGTGAAGCAATGGAAGTGTATGACACCACACGCGTGCATGGTGCGCAGGTGAGCAGGCATGACGTGGATAGCATTGCTCAGAGGCTGGCAAGCGTGCCGCAGGTTGAACGTGCGAACGTGGTAGGGCTTGATCCGGGTCGTGCGCCGGTGATTGTGGCAGGCATGCTCATTTTGCAATCGGTAATGGATCTGTTTGGTGTGGATGAATTTGTGGTCAGCGAATCTGACATCTTGCAAGGCATTGTGCTAGCTGAAGCGCGCGAAGAGGCGTTTTAAACAATCAGCACAGGGAAATGAAAGAGTGGTAGGAGCGATGGGACTCGAACCCATAAGCCTTGCGGCGGCGGATTTTAAGTCCGCTGCGTCTGCCAATTCCGCCACGCTCCCACGTTTTCGACGCCCTGTATAGTACCAAACTTCGCCACAACAGACTACTACGATATGGCAAACGTGATAAAAGAGGATAGTAATTCAAGTTGCACATTGGTTGCGTTGTGAATTTTGTGCGTACGCCTTGAGCGAGCGCGCCAGGCTTGCCCGCGCACCCGCGC
>CAJTML010000170.1 GCA_910577495.1 uncultured Eggerthellaceae bacterium | reverse complement strand
ACTGGACTGGTTGCTTCTGGCAACTGCTACATCTCGCTCAACAGTCAGTTCCAGCTTGATCAGGGACACGAAGCTGATATCGCTGGTTTTTACAAGGAATGGCTTGAGGCAGTTCACTATCACTGTGATCATGAAGTACTGAGCACCTATCTGCGCAATTGTGGCAAGGTGGTTGACTGGATGCTGGAGCAAGGCTTCGGATATCGCTTGAAGGAAACCCCGCCCACCAATGGTTTGTCAGGTTTCGCCTATCGTATTTCTCAGCCCGCTAAGGGTGATGGAAACCGCGAAGCCACGTATGGTGGCATGGTGGATAAGGTTATTGCTGCTGGCGGCGCATTCCATCCGAATTGCACGGGTACTGAGCTTATTGTTGACGAAGAGGGCACTGTGGTTGGCTTGCGCGCAGATCGCGGTGGCGAGACGGTTGACTTTATGGGTAAAGCCGTGGTTATTGCTTCAGGTGGCTATGGTGCAAATCGCGAAATGATTGAGAAGTATTCGGTTAATCCGCTGCTCGGCCGTGACCCGGTACTCAACAATGGCGAAGGCGCGCAGATGGCGTGGGCAGCAGGTGCGCAAAAGCCCTGGAACCTTGGTATCTTGTGCGTTGATACGCTCTATCCGATTGATGCTGACCACGTATCTTATCCGGGTGGCGTGCAGGCGCTTGGTAATGTCATGGGCGATGCTGGTAAGGCCCGCATGCACGTGAACCAGCTGGGTAAGCGCTTCCATTCTGAAGACGCATTCTGCTGGGTGCCCACGTATGGTGGTACGAATGGCTCTGCCTATAATGAGCCGTGGTTGTTTGCTATTGCTGATCAAGCCGCAATGGATGCGCTGCAGGCTGACGATGAGTCCGTTGACGATGCCTATCTTGAGTCTATGATTGGCCTGGGAGTGCTCTTTAAGGGTGATACTCCCGAGGAACTGGCAGAGGCTGCTGGTTGGGATCCTGAGCTGTTCGCTGAAGAGTTCGACGCGTACAACACGATGTGCGAAAACGGCGAAGACCCCATTTTCTTCAAGTCTGCTGACTACTTGGTTGCATATGGCGAAGGCCCCTACTATGCCGTGCGCTTGGCACCGACCCCGTTTGGTACCTGTGGTGACTTGTGTGTAACGCCGAAGATGGAAGTTCGCGGCACTGAGCCGGGCTCTGTGGTGAAGGGTCTTTATGCGGTTGGCACCGAAACCGTTGGCACGATGCACAATGACTACTATTGGGCACTTGGTCAGACGGTCGGTTGGGCGCATACGTCTGGCTACCTCGCTGCCGAAGAGATTGCCTCAAGCGTTCTCGCGTAGCGCGCGACAAGGTGACAAAGGGTCACTTCGAATGTCACATTGACGGAGCCGATGTAAACACAAGAGAGGGTCAAACAGAGCGTTTGGCCCTCTCTTCATGCGATGTGACATTTGAAGTGACCCTTCGTCGCCCTTTGTCGCATTACTTCGCCACTGAAACGTTTTCGTTACGTTGACCTTTTGTTACTTTCCTGGGTACAATGAGGTATTCTGAGGATTGGTATATCCGTATAGGTTTGAGATGGGCACGCTGGCGGTGGTAACGCATTGTGGGGGAATGGTGCCAGCGTGCAAAACCAAGCGTGCGAAGACGAGAGGAATGGTGTTCATGGAGACGCAAGGATCCGAGTTGCTTGAGCGCAAGCAACAAGGCGTGATGACGCGGCTAACCAAAACGCTGCTGGCCTTCATCTTGAGCGTGGGACTCATGTGGCCAATCATGCCGCAAGCAGCCGAAGAGGCGTATGCAGCGGGTGCTGAAGTTGACCTGCAGCAGGTATTTAATGAGTGGGTGAACTTCCCGGGTGCTCATTTGGGAAGCGGCTATGCAGCTGGCTGGCAGTATAGAGCTTCCGACAAGGCGCTCATGACCACCCAAAACGTTGGCTTTACGGGCTACTATAACCCGCTTTTGATGAGCTTTACGACCGGCACCTTCGCCGTCAATATGCTCAGTGGTGACGGTGACCCGTGGGGCTTCGCGTGGGGTTTGCAAAAGGGCACCAACTCTGCTGGTCAGGACACCTATTCATTCTATATGTACGAAGAGTGCGGCTGTAACCATTGGTGTATCGCCTATATTGAAGAGTGGGTGCCGGCAAAGGACGGCAGCTCGCATCGCGGTCCGGTGTATCACTCAACCATCGACGCAGCTGACGGTCAGTATTCCGCGCATAACGGCGGTAAGGGCTCCGTTGGTTTCGCCAAAGGTAAGGTTTTGGCGTATGGCACCGCAACGGTAAAGAGCGTCAACCACCGCGTCACCATGAAGGTTGAGAAAAACAAGATCACGGTCACGTCTCCACAGGTTGGCATCAATGCTGTTGTTGAGGCGCCGGTGCAAGCGGGCAGCTTTGGCCCGGTGACCGCGTCAAACAGCTCGGCGTTCTACTACAACCTGTCCATGGAGGCCGCTGAGGACAACGGCGCTATCAAGGCTGACTTCCAGACCTTCGACGACGGCGTTGAGTCATCCGCGGGCAAGACCGGCGACACGCTGACCATGGAAAACCGCACGTGGCTGGATCCTGCCACCAAAGCAACCATTAAAGACACTACCTGGACGGTCTATGATCCTAGCGGAAAGCAGATTTATTCGGGCACGCAGCCTTTCAGCGGCGTGGTTGACCAAGAGGGCGAATATCGCATCGTACTTGAGGTTTTGACCAGCCAAGGTCTGACCGCGAAAAAGACCAAGTACTTCACCGTCTCCACCGAAAGCATCGTTACGGTTCGCTACGTTGATGAACGTGGCGAAAAACTCACCGAGAACATCGT
>CAJTML010000169.1 GCA_910577495.1 uncultured Eggerthellaceae bacterium | reverse complement strand
GCGGTGGCGTTTGCGCGAGCGGCCTCTGATGGTGCATCGCTCAACATTTTCATCAACGCGAAGTCCATGGATGATGAGACAAAAGCCAACTGGTATCGCGACGAGGCTGCAATCCTGGCCACGAACACGCGGGCACAGTGCGATGAGCTATTCGCCTACGTGGCTGAACAAATTTCGTAAAGGGGCGAAGGTGCTGGCGAAATAAGCTGGCACCTTCTTTTTGATGCGCAGCAGCGGTGGTGTGCCGCATGCAACGTGACGGATGGGAGCAAAAAATGGCTGAGTTGCTCAAAGGAAAACCAGTAGTAGATGCCATGGCGCAGGATATCGCGGCGCGCGTGGAGCGCCTGGCGCAGGTCGGTGTGGTGCCAACACTTGCCATCGTGCGTGTAGGGGAGCGCCCTGACGACCTTTCCTATGAGCGCACTGCGTTAAAGCGCGCGGATGCACTGGGCATTGCGGTTCGCCAGATTGTGCTTGACGAAGCTGTGTCCCAGGCAGACCTTGAGCGCGCAATTATGCAGGTCAACAATGACGCCACCATTCATGGCTGCCTGCTCTTTCGCCCGCTGCCCACCCACCTTGATGAGACGGCGGTCTGTAATCTGCTTGCACCGCACAAAGATATTGATGGTATTACGAATGCGTCGCTGGCTTCGGTGTTTACGGATGCAGGCGTTGGGTTTGCGCCGGCAACGGCCGCTGCGGTGATTCGCCTGCTTGACCACTATGAAGTGCCGCTGAACGGGGCAAACGTGGTGGTTGTGGGGCGTAGTTTGGTTATTGGCAAGCCGGTGGCCATGTTGTTGTTGGCGCGGCATGCCACGGTAACTATGTGTCATTCACGGACAGCTGATTTGGCGCGCGTCATGCGTGAGGCTGATATTGTGGTGTGTGCAACGGGTCGTGCGCGTGCCTATGGCGAGGAGTGCTTTTCTGCAGGTCAAGTGGTAGTTGATGTGGGTATCAACTTCGACGCGGAAGGCAATTTGTGCGGGGATGTTGACCTTGCAGCCGTAGAGCCTGTCGTGGGTGCCATCACGCCCGTGCCAGGGGGCATTGGTTCGGTGACTACCTCCACCACCATGGCGCACGTAGTTGAAGCGGCAGAGGCCGCAGCGGGGCTTTTGTAGCACCTGTTCGTCAGCTGTGCCCTGAGGCGGCAGTTGCGTCACTTTTCGTGGAGGCGTGAGCGCCTTCGCCAAATTCGTTGTATTATAGAGGCCATGGGAAGTGGCCTGACATATATTCGCAAAACAACCTCGCCTGAGTCTACGAAGCAGCTGGCGGCTACGCTGGCGCCGTACGTGCATCCGGGAGACACCATTGTGCTGTCGGGCGATCTTGGGGCGGGTAAGACCCAGTTTGTGCAGGGGTTGGCTGCGGCGTTGGGTATTCGCGATGACATTTTGTCGCCCACGTTTAATATTTTGCTGGCATATCCGGGCGCACCTGGTGGTTTGCCACTGTATCATTTTGACCTCTATCGGCTTGATGATGCTGATCAGCTGGAAGATATTGGGTTTTACGAGACCGTTGATAGGGATGGCGTTTCGCTCATTGAGTGGGGCGAAAAATTCCTGGATGCCATGCCGTATTCGTATTTGGAAATCAACATTCGCCATGATCGAGACGAGAGCAACGACCGCAAGGTTACGGTGCGCGCGGTGGGTGATCGCGCGCGACAGCTGTTGCATGTGTGGGCAACGGATTCTAAGTCTCGCCTGATGAAAGCATAGGAAACTGCATATGACGCACTTGTGCACACCTGCGACCGAGCCGGTCGTTTTGGCATTGGATACCGCAAACGAAGTGATTGCGTTGGGCGTGGGGCGCCTGGACGCTCGCACGCGTGAGGTGCGCGTGGTGGCCTCGGTTGAGGTTGCGGCGCATCGCGCTTCCAACACGTTGCTGCTGCCCACTATTGACCAAACGCTGACTGAGCTGGGCATTTCGCGCGAAGAGATTGCGTGCGTGTGCGTGGGCAGAGGACCGGGCTCGTTTACGGGCGTGCGCATTGCTATGGCCACCGCGAAAGGTATTGCATCGGCGTTGGGTGTGGCGCTCATTGGCGTATCCACCCTGGATGCGATTGCGTGGAACGCGTGGGCGGCGGGCGTGCGCGGTTCGGTTGCGGTGGTGGCTGATGCTATGCGCAAAGAGGTCTATCCGGTGCGCTGCCTGCTGCGCGACAGTGTTGAGGCAGGCGCAGATGCGTCTGCTGGTGCGCCTGAACCCGGTGTGGTTGAGCGCCTGGAAGCGGATCGCGTGCTGAAAGCGGAGGTGGCGGCGGCTGAACTGAGCGGAGACGAGGGTGCTGATCTTTTGGGAGACACACCTGTGGCTGACATCGACGGCACGCGGCTGTGCGTGGTGGGAGATGGCCTGACAAAATACGCTGAGTTGTTTGCATCGTGTGGCACGCTTGGCGATGAAGCGCTTTGGACGCCGAAAGGATCAGGGCTTTTGCTGGCGCTGCAGGCACAGTGGCGCGCGGGCGTGGCCGATCCGTTCGATGCGCTTCGCCATAATCCTGCCTTTGCGCTGCCGGTCTATACGCGCTTGTCCGATGCTGAAGAGAATGAGCGCATTCGCCTGGCGAAAAATGATCCGCGCAACCTGACCACGGGTGTGAATGACTTGGATGAGGCTGGCCTTCGCCGTGATCAGCGGGCAACGATGCACGATAGCGCGGTGCTGAGTGCGCGCCCCGATGCGCTGGGCGTGACCTATAAGCCGCTGGATGCGGCACATGCGGGTGCGGTTGCCGCTCTTGAACAGGAGATTATGGGCACGGATGCCTGGTCAGAGGCTTCTGTGGCTGACGAACGGCCGCGCGCGGATCGCGT
>CAJTML010000168.1 GCA_910577495.1 uncultured Eggerthellaceae bacterium | reverse complement strand
ACAACCATCATGTTGCACAAACCTGCTGGCTATGTGACGACCATGTCGGATCCGCAGGGGCGCCCTACGGTACGAGAGCTCATACCGCTTGATGAATACCCAGGGCTGTATCCGCTTGGCAGGCTTGATACCGATACAACGGGGCTGTTGCTTTTTTCAACCGATGGCGCGCTGGGCAATGGGCTGTTGCATCCGTCGCACCATGTGGACAAATCATATGTGGCACTGGTTGAGGGTGTGCCGACCACCGAAGAGCTGGAAGCCTTGCGACAGGGCATCATGCTTGATGATGGGCCTGCGGCTCCGGCTCAGGTTGCGGTGCTTGCAGGGGAGGCGTATGCGCGTGCTGCAGCAGCCATGCAGCTTAAACTGCCACTGCCTGCTGGCAAGCTGCGCTCGCTTAAGACGCCTTCTGGGCGCAAAGGAGAGCTTGCGCTGTGTCGAATCAGCATTCACGAAGGTAGAAACCGCCAGGTAAAGCGTATGTTTGGTGCTATTGGACACCCCGTTGTGGCACTGCATCGCGACACGTTTGGGCCACTTGTGTTGGGAGACCTTGCGCAAGGTGCGTGGCGCAAACTTACCGATAGCGAACAAGACCAGCTCAATAAGCTGGTGGGTGGGTGCTAGAATACCGTTCGAACAAGCTAAAACATGAAGTGATTGAGGGGCTTGCAATCGTCTGCAACTAAGCAGACGATCAGCGGCTTTGACGTCATGTCGGCATGAGAAGGAACAATCCCATGAGTGAAGCGACAGAAGCGCTGCAACCAGACATGCACTTTTCGGGCATTGCCGTTATTGGCTTTGGCATGATTGGTGCTTCGTTTGCAGCTGCCGTGCGCAGTGTTTTTCCCGATGCGCGCGTAATGGCGGTGGATACCGATGAGGCCACGTTGAGCACCGCGCTTGAGAAGGGCTGGGCAACAACTATTGCCACGCCCGACGATCCAGTATTTCGCGAATTTATCCAAAACGAATGCGATTTGGTCATGCTTGCCACGCCGGCAAGTGCGGTTGAGTGGTACCTGCGTTCGCTCTCTGACTGGGGTTTTGCAGGAATTTTGACTGATACCGCCTCAACGAAGTCAAAGATTTCAACGCTGGCATCTTCGGTGCTTGCTCATCCGGAAAACTATATTCCGGGACATCCTATGGCTGGTTCGGAAAAGAGTGGCATTGCGGGCGCGCGTGCGGACTTGTTCAAGGGCGCGCACTGGATTTTGTGTCCCGATTCCGATATGCCCGCTGAGCATTATCCGCGCCTCCATGAGCTTATTACTTCGCTTGGTGCGCGCGTGATTGCCCTTCCGCGCGAAGACCATGATGCTGCTGTGGCGGTGGTGAGCCATGTGCCGCATTTTGTGGCATCGTCGCTCGTGCAGCTGGCAGCGCATCATGCCGATGAGCAGCAGTCGCTCATGCGCCTGACAGCTGGCGGCTTCAAAGACTCAACCCGCATTGCGGCTGGCTCACCTGAGCTGTGGTGCGGCATTGCCTTTGACAACAAGGAAGCACTCACGCAAGGCTTATGTGAGATGCAAGCTATTATTGGCGAATTCGTCAGCGCTTTAGACGCAAATGACCAGGCGAAACTAACTGAGCTCTTGGCTGAGGCGGCAACGGTTCGCCGCTCGCTTCCGGCTGCTTGGGTTCCGTCTACTGAGCGCTTGCTTGAGGTGCGCATACCCATGGAGAACCGCCCTGGTGTTGTTGCTGAGGTGACAACGCTGGCAAGCTCGGTTGGTTGTAATATCCAATCTATTGAAATTGATCACGTGACCGAAGATAGCGCTGTGTTGAGCTTGGTTTTGACCGACGAAGGTGATGTCGGTAAGCTGAGCATGCGTCTGATTGATGCAGGATTTTCCGTGTCGTTTAGCCCTCTGACCGCGAAAGAGTATATCCATGTCTAAGCAAACTATCACCACTATCAACCCCTTGGACGCTCCTCTGCAGGGCAGCGCACACGTTCCTGGAGATAAATCAATCTCGCATCGTGCGGTGTTGTTTGCCGCTATGGCTGAGGGCACCTCAACGCTGAGTGGCGTTTTAGACTCCGAGGACGTGTGTGCCTCCATTGCGGCAACCAAAGCACTTGGCGCGCAGGTTGATTTGCAAAAACAAGCAGACGGTTCCCTTGCAGGCACCGTTACTGGATGGGGACAAGCAGGACCTCAGCAACCCGAAGGTGACATTGATTGCGGCAACTCAGGTACCACCGCGCGTCTTTTGATGGGTATTTTGGCTCCGTGGAACATTCACGTGACGCTGACTGGGGATGATTCGCTCAAGCGTCGTCCTATGCGACGCATTACCGCGCCGCTCATGAAGATGGGCGCGCGTTTTGAACCCGACGGGCAAGAGACGCTGCCAATTTGTGTGTGTGGTACCACGCAGCTTCATGCGCTTAGCTATGATGCTCCCATGGCATCAGCGCAGCTGAAAACGGCCGTGCTCTTGGCAGGCGTCTATGCACACGGCCCCACCACGTTGCGCGAGCCTTCTGCTTCTCGCAACCATACCGAGCTTATGCTGCCCGAATTTGGCGTTCCAACAACCGCCGCTGATCGCACGGCTTCAGTCACCGGTCCAACTTGCCTGCAGGCAGCTGAAGTGGTCGTGCCTGGAGACCCGTCGTCTGCGGCTTTTCTGGCGTGCGCGGCACTGTTGAAGCCGCAAAGTCATATCACCATTGAAAACGTAAGCCTCAACACCGCGCGCATTGGTTTTACGCGAACTCTTGAGCGTATGGGCGCCGACATTTCGGTGCACTATAGTGGTGCGGCGGGCAAAGAGCCGTATGGTTCCATTGAGGTGCGCTACACACCGCTGCTTCGCGGGTGTGAAAT
>CAJTML010000167.1 GCA_910577495.1 uncultured Eggerthellaceae bacterium | reverse complement strand
CACTCGCTCACACGCAACCCACACCCGTAGAGGATTTCCAAGATGGCACGGTCGCGCTTGGCGGTCGGCGTGGGCTCTACCGGCTCAGAGAGCATGCGCGTCACCTGGTCAATGGTGAGCACATCTGGCAGTTTATCAGGTGTTTTGGGAAGCTTGATGAGAGCAGTTGGGCTGGAAGTGATATAGGCCTCGCGCACCAAGAAGCGATAAAACCCCTTCAGCACCGAGATACGCCTGTCCACCGTAGATGGTGCAAGACCGCGCTCAAAAAGCGCATTTTCGAAATCAACAATGTCTTCGCGCGTTGCATGCTCAACACGCGTGATGCCCTGACCTTCGCAAAAATTGAGATAATCGGCCAAATCGCGCTCATAGGCTTCAATGGTCAGCGGAGAAGATCCCCGCTCAACGCGCAGATATGAAAGATACTCTTTGGCTAGTTCGTTTTTCATGCCCCTATACTAGCGCACTTTGCAGCTTGCACGAAACCTAAAAACAATGGATGCGGGCGTGTTGGCCTGCTTTTGAATTCAGGATGTGCTTGCGTTGCCACAAACCACGGATGATCAGCAAGCTCAACCATTTCAACCAACCGATTATCAGGCGAAACGCCCGAGATAACCAGCCCCGCTTCACACAACGTGTCGCGATAGGAGTTGTTTACTTCATAGCGATGGCGGTGGCGTTCATAGACGAGCTCCTGTCCATAGGCGTCAAACGCATGTGTGCCTGCAGTAATACGGCAAGGATAAGCTCCCAAGCGCATGGTGCCTCCCTTGTCCTCAACATCAGTTTGTTCGGGCATCAAATCAACCACCAGCGGAAGTGAGCTTGCAGCTGCCGCAGCTAACAGATTCGATCCGCTTGCCTCATTAGCGCTTGCAGCAATTTCTTCGACAAATTCTGCTGAAGTTGCACCCGCAAGCCCACAGCAATTTCGCGCAAATTCGCATACTGCCGCTTGAAGACCGAGACAAATTCCCAGATATGGCACCTTGTTTTCACGTGCGTAGCGAACCGCTTCAATCTTTCCCTCAAACGCGCGCTGACCAAACCCCCCGGGGACTAAAATACCATCCGCACCTTTTAGCACCTCGTCAACGTTGGTTGCGTCAAGCGCTCCCCCGTCAATCAGCTCTACTTTGACACGTGCGCCACTTGCAACACCCGCATGATGGAGCGCCTCGATGACCGATAAATAGGCATCAGGCAGGCTCACATACTTACCCACAACCGCAATGGTGACTTCGTCAACGCACGTGCGCTCAGCCTCTAAATACGACGTCAACGCAGATAAGTCTGCCTCACACACGGGAAGCCCGAGCTTTTCAAGCACCGCCACATCAAACCCTTGCTCAAAAAGTTCAAGAGGCACTTCATAGATGCTCGGCGCATCAACACACGAAAGCACGTCTGCTGGCGCAACGTCACAAAACAGCGCAATCTTGTCTTTGACCGCATCCGATATTTCGTGATCGGAACGACACACGATAAAGTCTGGCTGCACACCAAGTGATCTCAGCTCTTTTACCGAATGCTGAGTTGGCTTGGTTTTCACTTCGTGAGCCGCAGCAATATAAGGAACGAGGGTCACGTGCACAAAAAGCACGTCATCAGCAGGTTTTTCCTTTTTGAACTGGCGTGCTGCCTCAATGAAGGGAAGTGATTCAATATCTCCGATTGTCCCGCCAATTTCAGTAATGACAATGTGTGCGCCGGATTGATCGGCTGCACGGTGAAGGCGCGCCTTGATGGCATCGGTAACATGCGGAATGACCTGTACGGTTCCGCCGAGGAAATCTCCCCTTCGTTCTTTTGCAATCAAGCTTTGATAGATGGAGCCCTGTGTAAAGTTTGATTCGCGCGAAAGGTTCTCATCAATAAAGCGCTCGTAATGGCCAAGATCAAGGTCTCCTTCGTGTCCATCTTCGGTAACGAATACTTCGCCATGCTGAAACGGACTCATGGTACCGGGGTCAACGTTGAGATACGGATCCATCTTTTGCATGGTGACTTTATAGCCGCGTGCTTTGAGTAAATGCCCAAGCGATGCCGCCGTAATGCCCTTACCAAGTGAAGAAACCACGCCACCCGTTACAAAAATATGCTTCGCCATATCAGCACCTCGCTCTTTTCGCGCCCGTCATTCCCCCATTGTAGAAACCTCAACTCAAGACGTGTTGTAATGGAAGCGGTTTTAACTCATGCGTAACACAAAAACTGGGGCACCCACCCAAGGATGCCCCAGTACACAAGCGCGGTTAATCAGCGCGCAGCGTCTTTGTCAGTGAAAGCTTAGTGCTTCAAATCAGCGGCACTAATGCGACCCCTAAACGTGCGATAAATGATGACGTGGTAGGCCAGTACCAGCGGCAGACCGATGCACAAAATGATGGTCATGCAGGTAAGCGAAAGCTCCGAAGATGCCGCATTAAAGATGGTGATAGCCGGGCCGATTGAATCAGGCGTGGCGTTGACCAGCACCGGGAACATTGAGCATGCCAGAAGCGCCACCAGCGCAATCATGGATGCCGACTGCGCCAAGAATGACTTGAGGTCATCATCTTGCAACTTGCCAACCACCAGCGCCACAACCAAGCCAACGACCACCAAGATGGCAAACAGGATGCGCAAGATGCCCAGATTCGGATCCATCTCCGGACCGATGAGCGCCAACGCATAGACCGACACGATGGCGAAGAGCACCAGTGAAACCACCTGAAGCGGGAAACGCACCGCTTTCGCGCGAGCGCGCAACTCAGAATCAAGCGGCGTCTTTAAGGCTGCCCAGCTTGCGCCCGCTGCCAAAAACATGCTCAAGCCCAAAAGCCCCGTCAGACGCGTGAAGGGCGTGATGAGGCCAAACAGCGGCACACCCGCGTAGTC
>CAJTML010000166.1 GCA_910577495.1 uncultured Eggerthellaceae bacterium | reverse complement strand
GCTTCGCCCGAAGACACCATGCCAACACCGCCAAAAGCGAAAGCGACACCAGCGATCCAATGGGCACAATAATGGAGTTCACGAAGCTGTAGGGGTGAACGTAGAGCATACTGCGCAGCATGAAATACATCATGCCAAACGCGCCGATGCCAATAAGCAGCGTGCGGCTCCACGCGGGTTGGTGCCCCAGCTCATCAAGGTCGTGCGCGGTTGGGTGGGGCGCTTGCTGGAGCAGCAAAAACGAGACAATCGGCATGAGTGCGGTGGTGGTCAAAAGCGCCATCGAGCCCATGGTTTTGACGCAGAGAATCTGAAAGAGTGCCGAAAGTGCGTCGGCCACCAGCAGGATGGCCAGCGTCTTCATGCCGCCCAGTGTTCCGAACTGCTCTGCCCACACCAGCACAAACCACGCTATGCAGAGGGCGAAGGTGGCAATCAGCGCCGGGTTAGGCGTCTGCTGCGCGAGGCGTTGCAAGCACAGCGTCACGCTTGAGCCCGCACTTACGAGCGGAATAATCCAGCAGAGCGACTCTCTATAGACGGTCTTGATGATGTCTTTGTGCGCCAGAAGCGCAACCAGCGCGCACACGAGCGCCACCGTGAGAAACACCGGCGACCACAGGATGGGGATTTCGCCAGCACCTTGATAGGCCGCCAAGTAGCGGTCGCGTTCCATGGAATCCCACGCGACATACATCATGTAGCCAAGCGTGGTGGCGAAGCCAGCTTGCGTAAACACCCCTCGCAATGTGAATGACTCAGTTTGCATGCATGGATCTCTTTCTGGAGATGGCGCGCATTCCCCTTATGCTGCCATTTTCCGTGATTACGGCTTGAAATTGTAGCATAGCGAAATCGGGCGAACCTTCAAAAGTGGCCTGCAGACATGGTCACATTTGGGTGATTTTTGGGATAAAGTGCCTGCTCAAGCTTGCGTACGGGCAAATAACCACATTCGCGTGCTAGGCGGTTGTGGTGTCGAAACCTACCATGCATTTCGTTGCCTGAAGTGAGGGAAGCTTGAGGCACAAACGGGAGAAATTTGCATAAGGAGGAGAACATGTCTAAGAAAATGGTGAAAGAAAGCATGGCTTCTGAAGGACTTTCGCGTCGCAACTTTTTAGGAGTTGCTGGCGCTGCTATGGCAGCTGTCGCGGGTGCATCGCTTGCTGGTTGTGCGCCGCAGGGTAGCTCTTCGCCAAATCTTTCAAGCACGGGCACCGCAGGCATCCCTGAGACGTGGGACTACGAATGCGATGTTGCGGTTGTTGGCTCGGGCACGGTTTTGACGGGCGCTGGCAAGGCTGCCGCTGAGGGTGACCGCGTTATCATTATTGAAGCAGCTGACAAAACGGGTGGTACCACGGCAACCTCAAATGGCCAGACCTGGATGCCCATGAACTCCACGGCTATGGCGCAGAACCTGGACAACTACGACGACGCGCTTGCCTACATTACTGCTACTGCTGCAGGCAAATCTACGCCTGAGATTTTGGAAGCGTTTTTGACCTATGGCCCGGAGTCAATTGACTTCTTGGCTGAGACTGCTGACCTGTCTTGGGAGATCAGCCCCCGTATCGACTACCACTACGACGTGTTCCCGGGCGCGAAAGACCAGGTTCGCACGATTGCTCCGGTTGGCAAGCAATCAACCGAGGCTGGTCAGATGACCGGCGCGTTCGGCACCACCTCATCGGGTGCGTTTGTAACCGACCCGCTGGTTGACGGCATCGTGAACAAGTACGGCGGAGAGCTGCTTTTGAGCACGACCGCAAAGCGCCTGATCACGCGCGTTAACGACGAGGGTGTGACCGAGGTTGTCGGCCTTCAGGCTGAGGGCAAAGACGGCCTGATCAACATCAAGGCTTCAAAGGCGGTTATCCTGGGCGCAGGCGGCTTTGGCTGGAACGATGACATGAAGCGCACCTACCTGGAGATCCCGGCAAACCGCACGATGGAAGTTGAAACCTGCAAAGGCGAAGGCATCCTCATGGGTCAGGCGGTCGGCGCTGACCTGGCGCTGATACCCTATGCATGGGGCCAGGTTGTCTGTGTTGACCCGGCTGACATGCCCTATCACGAGTGGTGTGAGGCTCCCACCGAGTACAACACCTTCGGCTTGGGCACGTTCTATGGCCTCATGTGCAAGGCTGGCTCGTGCGTGCTGAACAAGTTCGGCCGTCGCTTCATGGACGAGGCTGTTGACTACGACTCGCTGTGGCATGGCTTCTGGGGTCGTGACCTGGGCTTGAGCGGTGACGAAGAGGGCGCAACCTACGGCACCAGCTGGACGAACATCCCTGGTTTCTACATCTGCGACTCCAAGGTTGCCGACGCTGAGAACTCCACTCTGCGTGATGAAAATGGCGAAATTTGCTCCTGGGTTGCTTATCAGGCAGACACCCTTGAGGGCTTGCTGGATCAGATTCCGTTCCGCGACGATTACGCTCGCGAAACCGCTGCAAAGACCATCGAGTCGTACAACGCATACGCTACTGAGGGCAAAGACCCCGAGTTCCATCGTGGCGAAACCCTCTGGGATCAGGGTGGCACGTCTCGTCCAGAGTCTTGCTTGGCTCCGATTGAGGAAGGCCCGTTCTACTGCGTCATTTGCGAGCCGTATCCGATGTGCACCAAAGGTGGCCTGAAGGTCAACGAGAAAGCCGAGGTCATCAGCGTAACGGGTGACGTCATCCCGCGCTTGTATGCATCAGGCAACAACGCTGGCATCGGTGGCCCTGGCCTGTTCTACAACGGTGCTGGTGGCACGCTCGGTCCGGGATTTGCCTTCTCTTACATCGCAGGCATGAACGCAACGCAACTTACTCCGTGGGAATAAGCTTTACGCGCTCATGAAACCCCTCCCTCTCCTTCATGAGTTCGATGGGCGCCCGTTGCCGTAGCCGCCACACGCGCGTCTGTGCCTGACACGCGCTGCCGCATCCCG
>CAJTML010000165.1 GCA_910577495.1 uncultured Eggerthellaceae bacterium | reverse complement strand
GTTGTCGTGACGCACTGGATCAATCTGGTTGCCATGATTATCCTGATCGTTACGGGCTTTTGCATCCATTTCCCGTTCTGGCCGGGCTTTATGGGTATCGCTCGCGGTGCTCATGTGTTCTTCGGTTTCATCCTGTTTATTAACTGCTTGATTCGCGTGATCATGGCGTTCTTTGTCAAGTCAGCACCTACTGGTGGTACGCGTGAGCAGGTAGTGGATATCAAGACGTGGATGCCGCAGAAGGATAACCGTCATCAGGGTCTTGCTTGGATCAAGTACTACCTGTTCTTGAAGAAGGATCACCCGCTGGGAGCTAAGCTTGGCGTTCCGCAAAAGATTAGCTACATCTTGATTCCGTTCTTGATCGTTATCATGTTCTGGACGGGTCTGTGCCTGTGGGCTCCGACCATGGCAGCTGCTCCGTTTGCTGCAACCACCAATTTGGTGGGTGGCTTGATGTCAATGCGCATCATCCACTACTTCATGATGTATGTGTTTATCATCTTCATGTTCATTCACATTTACCTGGCTAACGTTGAGGGTATCTCACCGACGTTGCTGATGTTCTTCCACAAAGAGCATGGCGGCTTGGTGTATGACCCGGTCAGTCATGACATCGTCGGCAACGACCCGCATCCGCATGTTGACCGCGTTGAGAAGATTGATAACTAACTCGTAAGGGTTGAGGTGCTATCATAGGGCACCACATGCACGAACGAAACATGACCCCGGCTTGTGCTGGGGTCATTTTCTAGGGGGATACTATGGTGGAATTAACTGACGAACAGATTGCGCAAGAGGAAGCCTTTTTAGAGGGCATTCCGCGCATCAATATTGGCGCTTTATTTTTGCCGCCCGTCTGGGGTGCTGCACATGGTTTGTGGGCATCGCTTCTGTTTTATCCACTTTGGTTGGTAGCAGATAACCTGTTCTATGCTGCCTATGTTGAGCGTACGTTTTTCGCCATCACGGTTGCCCTGGTTGTCTTTGTGACGCTGTTGCTGGGCACTATTGCCTTTTCTTTGGTGGGGCAGCCACTGGCAGCGCATCGGGCGGCAGCCTCTGGTGTGGATAAGCAAACCTATCTTCGCCGTCAAAAAGTATGGGCGGTTGTGAGTGTCTTAGTTGGACTGGTTATGATTGGTGCAGCCACCTATTACAATCTCTGCATGCGCACCGGTTTTGGAGCGTAAGATGAGCAAGAGAATTGCGGTTTTTTGCGTTGGCAACAAGCTCATGCTTGATGATGGCTTGGGGCCTGCGGTGTATGAGGCGCTCACGGACGGGTATGTGATCCCGGACAACGTTGATGTGTTTGACCTGGGATGTTTAAGCATGGATCTGCTGGATGCGGTGCGTGACTATGACACGATTATCACCGTGGATGCGGTGGATGGAACCGATGCTGAGCCGGGTACGGTCTTTCGGTTCGCGCCTGATGCAATGGCGCGCCATAGTGGCGCTACCGCGTCGCTTCATGATTTGAAGTTGGTTGATTTGTTCGACGCGGCAATGCTTTTGGGCTACGAGGCAAACGGCCTGTGTTTGGGCATGCAGGTTGAAAACCCGTCGCCATCTGAGTTGGCGATAGGACTCACGCCTATGGTGGAGAAATGCTTGCCGCTCTTGGTTGAGACGCTGGCGGGCGAACTTGAGCGTTTGGGCTCGCCGCTAACGCCTAAGACGGCTGCGTAAGGTAGTCAGGGAGCGCTTGCTCAAGAACCTTGACCAGCACTTCTGCGTGGCTTTTGCGCTTGTCGGTTGCGGTGCCCACGATGGCAACCGAGTGATACGAGCCATACTTCTTGAAAAAGTCAGCTACCGCACCGCGTGCTTCAAGGTCGCGCTCGTAGGCGGCAGCGTAGTCTTCCCAGCTCATGGTTTTATGTAGGTATGCGCTCAAATCATCGGGTTTGGGCGAAAACTCGGGATCGTGCACGTAGGTTGCGTGCTCAATTTCGCGAACAAAATAATCCAAATCACGCTCTTTGGTAAACCCGGCCAGCTGGTTGGTGTTGTGGAGACGCACATCTAAAACGAGGTCTACGTCCCAGGCTTGTAAGCGCTCAAAGAAGTGCTCGGCTGAGGTTTGATATGCGCTTATGTCGTGCAGTTTCATAGTGGTTCCTAACATCCAAAAAATTCGCAAGCTTCATCCATGCGCTCAGCAATGGGGACACCGAACGGACAGCGGGGTTCGCATGCGTGGCAGTGTGTACAGGTGCCAGCCGTATGATCCAGCTCAGCGTAGTGAAGCTGTGCTCCGGTGGTTTCATCGGGGCGAAGCGTTGCCAGGTCATAGAGCTTGTTGACCAGCGCGATGTTGATCTTGACGGTACACGGTGCGCAGTGTCCGCAATAGGTGCACTGACCAGCGAATGCGTGCTTGGGAGCTTTCGCCAGCGCAGAGGCGTAATCGCGCTGCTCAGATGACGCGGTGGTGTAGGTAAGCGCCTCGGCAATCTGTTCAACGCTTTCGGTACCGACAAGTACGCTTGCAACGGCGGGGCGCGTGAGTGCATAGTGGAGGCACTGGGTTGGGGTGAGCGCGATGCCAAAGGGGGAGGCTTGCGCGTCTAAGAGTCGACCGCCCGCGTAGCCCTTCATGACGGTAAGGCCGGTGTTGGTTTGCTCGGCAAGCGCGTAGAGTTTGGCTCGGTCAGGGTCGATGTTGTTTTTGCCGTCAATGCGAGAGCTGGCATAGAGCTCATCAAGGGTGGTTTGCGCGGGCGCCATGTCAAAGGCCGGATTGAGGCTGAACATGATCATCTCAATTTCGGGGTGAAGACACGCTTGCGTTGCCACCGCAACATCGTGCGTAGAAAGCCCAATGTGGCCGATGGTTTTGGTATCGCGCAACTCGCGCAGGTAGTCCATGAACGGTCCGTTGATGATTTCGTTGAATTCGTCCAGCTCATCCACGTAATGGATCATACCCAAATCAATGTAGTCAGTATTGAGGCGCGTGAGGAGATCTTCAAATGCCGGAC
>CAJTML010000164.1 GCA_910577495.1 uncultured Eggerthellaceae bacterium | reverse complement strand
TAACGCTATACTATCCAACTGATAGATTGCTCCCGTACCCTGTCTCAGATAGTTTCGACAGGCATCCAAGGAGGATGTGCGCATGCGCATTGGTTTTGATAACGAAAAGTACATTGCCCTGCAAGCAGAACGTATCCGTGAACGCATAGATCAATTTGGCGGCAAGCTCTATCTTGAGTTTGGCGGCAAGCTTTTTGATGACTACCATGCATCTCGCGTTCTACCAGGCTTTGAGCCGGATTCTAAGATTCGCATGCTTAAGCAGCTGGTTGATGATGTAGAGATTATTATCGTCATCAACGCGAACCACATTGAGAACAACAAGATTCGCGGAGACCTTGGCATTACCTACGATGATGACGTCTTGCGCCTCATGGATATCTTCCGCTCCATGGGATTTTTGGTGGGCAGCGTGGTGATCACGCACTACACCAACCAGCCCGCAGCCGATGCGTTTAGGCGCCGCCTTGATGCACTGGGAGTGAAGAGTTGTCTGCACTACCCCATTGCGGGATACCCATACGACATTGATCACATTGTCAGCGATGAGGGCTACGGCAAAAATGACTATATTGAGACTTCGCGTCCGCTGGTTGTCGTGACCGCACCCGGTCCGGGCTCGGGCAAGATGGCAACGTGTCTTTCGCAGCTCTATCATGAGCATAAGCGCGGCACCGAGGCAGGGTATGCCAAATACGAAACCTTCCCCATCTGGAATTTGCCGCTCAAGCACCCCGTTAATATTGCATATGAAGCTGCCACGGTAGACCTTGATGACGCCAACATTATTGATCCATTTCATCTTGAGGCGTATGACCAGCGTACGGTGAACTACAACCGCGATGTTGAGATTTATCCGGTACTCAAAACCATCCTGGATAAGATTTCAGGTTCGTGCCCGTATCAATCTCCCACCGACATGGGCGTCAATATGGCAGGCATGGCTATTACCGATGATGAGGCGGTTTGCGACGCCGCAAAGATGGAGATTGTTCGCCGCTATTTCCAGGCTGCCGTCAAGGCGAAGTGTACCGGCGATGGGTCTGACATGGTCAGCAAGCTTGAAATGCTCATGAGCCAAGCGGATGTGAATCAGTCTTATTCGCCAGCGCGCTCTGCCGCACTGCTTAAAGAAGAAACCACTGGTATGCCTGCAGGTGCCATGGTATTGCCTGATGGCACGGTTATTACCGGAAAAACCTCCACGTTGCTTGGTGCGGCTTCAACCGTGTTGATGAACGCACTCAAAACGCTTGCCGGCATTGAGGATGTTGACGTCATTAGTGACGCGGTCATTGAGCCAATCTGCCATCTCAAGACAGCGCATCTCCACTCAAAGAATCCGCGACTCCACTCTGACGAGACGCTCTTGGCGCTCTCGGTGAGTTCGGCGGAAAACCCGCTGGCAGAAAAACTCCTGCAGCACATTGATGACCTGCGTGGATGCGATGCGTTCTTCAGCGTCATCATCTCAGCAACTGACGAGCGCCTCTATAAGACGCTCGGTATCAACGTGTGCTGTGAGCCCAAATACGAGCAGCATTGCTACTACCACAAATAGCGCTGGGCAAAAGTGCTGGTGAACCAACGGCCGCCGGTGGGCAAATGTGCCATGCTCACACAGTCCTGAGCTCGCACGAACGTGCCATAAGGGCACGTTCGGCTCGTGCGGAACTGCGCGTGGCACCTTCGCCCACCGGCGACTGGCGCCTTCGCCCACCGGCGACTGGCGCTTTCGCCTTAGTAGCCTAAAACTCCAACGCTCTCGGGATCGAAGACGGGAACTTTGCGGGGTTCACCAGGCAGCGAGTAATATATCCACGTGCGATCAAAGTCGTTGGGAGCCTCACTTGCGATACTGCTCACTTCGCTATCAAGCGGCATATTGTCATAGCGCATGCACATATCGGGCGTGCAGTAATACGTTGGTCCGCAGTCCACATATACGATTGCCACCCGGTCATGCTCTTTCAAAAAGTTAATTAACTCCTGCGGCGCACCATAAGAGAGCGAGTGAATCACGATGTTGTTTGTGAGCGTCGCTTGACCTCCCACCAACCCGCACATCTCGCCATTCGAATATACCGGATAAGCATAGACACCATAAAAGCGCGGCACCCCATCTTTAAGGTTGTATTCCGGAATTGGATTTCCCAAATAAACGTTGTTCAAATCAGGATTCTTAAAGCCGGCCTCTTCATAAAGCTCATCACTTGACGCTGAATACAATATTCGGCTAGCCTGAAGCAACGCGGCATCAGTTGCCATAGGTGACCCCATGCATGACACGAGGGGTAACGACAAAGCGAAAGCAGCAATGATGCAGATGAGCTTCTTCATAGCAACCACCATCATTTCGGGATCGGCGGCAAGTTTGATCTTGTGTCCGTAAGCTCATCATACGTGCTCTTTACGCGCGCAGTCAAAGCAATTTATTGCCGCGCGAAGCTGTTGCAAATTAATCTCGGAAATCTTGCAGATTGGCATGCGCTGGATCGGTACTTGCCCGCTGCGACCCCTTGCGTCCAGGGATGCACCCCCAGCGCACCCTCGCGGCACCCTTCGGCGCGCGTTTGCGGTCGAATAGGGGTAGTTTTGTGCAGCGCGAGGGCTTTTGAGGTCGCCATAGCCAACGCATCACAGGCGCGAAACGACAAAACCCCAGGTCAAATTCAGCCGCAGCCGCTCGACAAAACGACATCTGCACAAAACGGGGTCTGAGCGACCAAAACGCCGGGAAATGCCACTTTGCCGACCCCAATGTGCGGCACGGTTGCTGCGGCGGCCAGCGCGAAGCCGCAACTGCAGCCGCAACTGCAGCAGCACAGTGGCTGCCGCGGGGTTGCCGCGGGGCGAAGGTGCCACGCGAGATTCCGCACGAGCCGAACGTGCCCTTATGGCACGTTCGTGCGAGCTCAGGACTGCCCGAGCCTGGCGTCTTTGCCCTGCGGCGGCACAAACAGAAGCGCCTTCGTCCTATCAGCGCAGCTCAGCTACGAAT
>CAJTML010000163.1 GCA_910577495.1 uncultured Eggerthellaceae bacterium | reverse complement strand
CAAAGCTCATCTCGTGCGTCACGATCACCATCGTCATATGCTCTTCAGCAAGGTTGCGAATAACGCGCAGCACCTCTTTGGTAAGCTCCGGGTCAAGTGCGCTAGTTGGTTCGTCGAAAAAGAGAATGTCGGGATTGAGCGCCAAGGCGCGCGCAATGGCAACGCGCTGCTGCTGGCCACCCGAAAGCTCACAGGGAACCATGTCTTCTTTACCCTCAAGACCCATCTTGGCAATGAGCGCGCGTGCCTGCTTCATGACCTCGTCTTTGTCGCGCTTTTGCACATGAAGTGGTGCATCGGTGATGTTTTTCATGACCGTGTAGTGCGGGAACAGGTTGAAGTTTTGAAAAACCAGGCCAAAGCGTGACTTCGCCGCTTTCTGTGTTGCCGCGTCGGCATACTGCGCATGCTCCTGGGCGTCATTTTGAGCAACAACCAAATCCCCGTAGGCAAGCTTTCCGGCATCCAGTGTCTCAAGCAGCGTGCAACAGCGAAGCAGCGTTGACTTACCGCCGCCCGAAGGGCCAATGATGCCAACCACTTCGCCAGGCTTAACCGACAGCGAGATATCGCGCAGAACCGGCGTGTCGCCAAAGCTTTTTTGTGCGTGCTCTAACAGTAACAAAGGCGTTTCGGACATGGTGTTTCCTTACCTGGTGATCGTTGTGCTCAAGAAGGGACGTTGTCGTGACACTTAGTCGTGGTAGTAGTTCATGCGCTTTTCTATACGCGTGAGAATGACTTCCACAATGAAGTTGAAAATCCAGTAAATCACGCCCGCAATCACGTAGGGTATGAGCGAGACTTGTGAGGCGGCAAGTGCTTTGGCCTGCGAGAACATCTCCATGATGCCCAGCACAAAGGCAAGCGAGGTGTCTTTGACAAGCGTGATAATCTCATTGGACATTGCGGGCAGAATGCGTTTGAGCACCTGCGGCAACACAATCTTGGTGAAAGTCTGCAGGCGCGAATAGCCCAATACCTCAGCAGCTTCGTACTGCCCGCGCGGGATAGACTGAATGCCGCTGCGATAAATTTCGCCAAAATAAGCAGCATAGTTAATGATGAAGCCAATAGAGCAAGCGACGTATTTCCAATCAGAGCCCATTTGCAGACCAAACAGGTAGTATGGACCAAACATGAGCGCCATCAGCTGCAACATCAGCGGCGTGCCTCGCATGACCGAGATATAAAAGCGCGTCACCACCGCCAGTGGCTTACACTTACTCATGCGACACAGCGCCACAACCACACCAAGCGGCAGTGCGCCAATAAGCGTCGTGAAAAAGATTTGAATGGTCAATACTAAGCCTGAGAGCAAAATGCCCATCATGGTTGCAAACTCCACGTTTGCTCCTCTCAAAAACACGGGCGAAAGGTGCCCCTCTCGCCCGTTGTGCTACACGATATGTGTCGTAAAAAGCATGTGTTTGGCAAAGCCTTATTCTAGCACCCAGTTATCATAGGTCAGGCCCTGATCGGCGTATTTGTCGCAAAGCTCTTTGACGGTGCCATCTGCGTTGAGCTCTTTGAGGGTCTCGGTCACTTTTTGGGCACGCTCGGTATCACCTTTGGCGAAACCAACGGCATAGTGCTCACTTGACAGCGTGCCGATCTCCTTGAATGCACCCGGATTTGCTGACATCTGATACGCGGCAATTGACAGGTCGCATGCTACGGCATCAACCGCACCCGACTCCAGCTGCATAAACGCGTTGTTGTAGTCACCAATTTGCTGCAGGTCAGCAAACGTTGCCGCCAGTTCAGCCTGGCCGCCTTCGTCAGCATCTTCGTTGGTTAGCACGTCAAGGGCAGCAGAGTCAACTTGTGTCATAACCGTTTTGCCGTTGAGGTCTTCCAGTGAATTAATATCGGAGTCTGCGCGAACAACAACGACCTGCTCATTGAGCATGTAGGGCTCTGAGAACGTGTACTTGTTCTCGCGACCTTCAACGGTAAAGCCATTCCAGATGCAGTTGATGGAGCCGCTCTCCAGCAGGGCGTCTTTTGCATCCCAGTCAATAGGCTCAAGCTCAAGCGTCCAACCGTTCTTGTCGCAGACCGCCTTAGCGAGATCCAGGTCAAAGCCGGTGAACTGGCCGTCATCACCTACGTAGCCATAAGGCGGATATCCCTGATCAAAGCCAACAACCAGCGTGTTTTCGCCCGCTGGCTCTGATGAGGAGTTGCTGCAGCCAAACAGCGCAGCAGCTGAGAGTGCCAACAGGGCAGCCGCAGCTACCGCAACCAATTTGTTCTTCATGAGATAACACCTATCCCCTCCTGTCGCAGATGCCTGCGACCCATTTGTCTTTGCATGCATGCCTTTTGCGTGAGGATGCACATCATAGTGCGCGCGATACTGCGCGGGGCTTCTCGCCGGATGCGCAAGCACTTTATCACGCTAAAGTAGCACGGCATACTTTAGCACACTAGAGCGGTGGTGTGCAAGCAGCTCCCTCGGTAAGCACATAAGGAGGGCTCAGCGGCAACCCGCCGAGCCCTCTTCAATACCACAGCTTTCGCACATTTGACACACGCCCAAGACCCCTGTGCTTCAACAGCACTCTGAGATAGGGGGCGTCTATCCCTCAATCAGCTCTTCAGTTAGGATGCCCGAGCCATTGAAGTAATACCACGTGCCGCCGATCTTTTGCCAGCCAGTGACCATCGCACCTGATGAGCGCAGATAATACCAGGCACCGTCCAGCAACAACCAGCCCGTCTTCATGGCGCCATCAGTTGGCAACAGGTAATACCACGTGCCGCCCACGCGCTTCCAACCTTCTGCCATGGCACCGTTTGAGTTGAGGTAATACCACTTCACACCCACTTTTTGCCAGCCAGTTGCCATGGCGCCATTGGCGCGCAGGTAATACCAGGTATTGCCAAGATGCAACCAACCCGTGCGCATGGCACCGTCGCTTGGTGTCAAGTAGTACCACACGCCTGATACGAGCTGCCAGCCTTCTGCCATGGCGCCCGAAGGCTTCAAGTAATACCAGG
>CAJTML010000162.1 GCA_910577495.1 uncultured Eggerthellaceae bacterium | reverse complement strand
TTCACAGCACCCGGCTCAAACATCTCAGGCACATAGTGCTCAAGCGATGATGCCGCGTTAAACGCCTGCAGTCCATTAAAACCAAAGGCGAAGCACAGAATCAGCAACACGGCGAAAAGCACTGCCAGCCAGCGCTTACCAAGCGCTTGATTGATGTAGTAAGCCGGACCGCCGCGATATTCGCCCTCTTTAGCAGGCACTTTCCAAATCTGTGCCAGCGTTGACTCAATAAAGGCAGACGCAGAACCGATGATACACATAATCCACATCCACACAACAGCGCCTGGGCCGCCCGTTGCAATAGCGGTTGCCACACCAGCAATGTTGCCCGTGCCAACGCGCGACGCCGTTGAGACCATCAATGCCTGAAATGATGAAATTGACTTTTCACCAGGCACATGCTTTTTCTCAAGCAGCTGAGTGAACATGTCTTTGATATAGCGAATTTGCACGAATTTAGTTTTCACTGAGAACCAAATTCCTACAATCACCAGCAAGATCACGAGTATGTACGTGTACATAAACGAGTCTATCTCGCCCGTGATGGCAATCAGCATATCGTTGAAATCCATGGGTGATCCTTCCTCGAACGTACGCAGCTCTCCCCTGCGCATACATGCAGAAATGTGCATGACTACACAATTATACGGGTAAGTTGGCCAAGTTATGCAGACAAATTGAATACGCGTATCGCACCCGTGGCCGCACCGAGTGCGCCGAGCGGCCAGATGCGCCTCTCATGCAGTTCGCAATCTTACAGAAATGAAAGGTTGGCAGCGCGCTCTTTCGCTACAATTATTATCCAGAACTGAGGCGGCGAAGGAGGGCACGTGAAACCTCGAATTTGCATTATCGAAGACGATTTCGCGCTACGGCGTGAACTTGCAAGCATCCTTGAGCTCTCAGAATTTGAGCCCGATATTTTCGAAGGCTCGTTTGCCCAAGCAGCTCAGCACGTACTCACAAGCGCACCTGACTGCGTCATCTTAGATCTGAAGTTGCCCGAAACAGATGGGCATAGTATCTGTCGCGATATTCGCACCTCATCAGAGGTTCCCATCATTATGCTGACCTCATCAGAGCGAGAATTTGACGAAGTGCTTTCCATGAACATTGGCGCTGATGATTACCTACAAAAGCCCTATAGCCCAAGCGTTTTACTGGCGCACATCAACGCAATTTTGCGCCGCCAAGCCAAGATTAAGGGAGATGCCATTCTTACTCATCGCGGCGTTGAGCTTAACCTCACGCAAGCAAGCGTGACCTACCAAAACAAGACCGCCGAGCTCACGCGCAACGAACAAAAGATTTTACAGATGCTTATGCGCAACCCCGAAAGCGTCATCTCTCGCTCAGAGATTATGTGCGAGCTGTGGGAGTCGGACGCGTTTGTTGACGACAATACCCTCACCGTCAACATCAACCGCCTTCGTAAAACACTGAGTGGCCTGGGCGTTCCCGAAGACTTTTTGATTACTCGTCGTGGGTTGGGTTATTCGCTATGAGCACTGATACAACCCAAAAATCCGACCTCACTCACGAAGATGATATCCCCGCTTTCACGCTTGTTGCGTATCTGCGCGACCACCTGTTCGCCCTGCTCATTGGGGCATGCTGCATCGGTGGCGTTGGATGCATGCTGCTGGCGCTTGGCGTCGCTCATGCGGCAATTGCTCTGGTATGCGGGTTTATCGGTGGCTGTGCGGCACTCGTGTTTTGTATTGACTACGCGCGCAAACGGAAATTTTATCAGGAGTTTTCGTCGCATCTTTCGCAGGTTGACAAGGTTGCCCACACGCAATCGCTCTTAACCGAGCCAATCTTTCTTGAGGGGCGAATCAGCTACGAGGCCGCCACGTTGCTTGCGCGCATCGCCAACCAAGAGCAAGAGTCCATTGAGCTGCAAACCCAGAAATATCGCAACTACGTAGAGCTTTGGATCCACGAGATCAAAACGCCGCTGGCCGCCATCAAACTCATGCTAGCTCATGCGCGAAACGAACAGAACACCAAGATTGCGCGCGAGTGCGAACGCATTGAGCTGCAGGTGGAGGCCGCACTCTATTATGCCCGCTCAAGTGCCGCATCTCCCGACTACACTATTCGCGAAGTAAACGTGCAAAAGATGTGCCAGGAAGCCTGCAAGAAAAACATGCACCTACTTATTGAGCGACACGTCTCGCTGCGCTTTGAGCTTGATGAAGCGCTTTGCGTCCTGACCGATGAAGCGTGGACCACCTTCATTATCAGTCAATTCGTCGTCAATGCGGCGAAATATGACGCCACAACCCTCACCTTTGTGGCACACGAATTCGACGCGGGGACCCCCACCGGCAGAACCGTGCTTGAGATCAAGGACGATGGATGCGGCATCCCACCAGCAGATATGCCGCGCATTTTCGAACGCGGCTTTATGGGCAGTGTTGGCAGGCGCTTTGGCAGCGCCACTGGCATGGGGCTGTATTTGGTTGCGCAACTGTGCGAAATGCTTGGGCTTGATGTGGCGGTTGGGAGCGAAGAAGGTGTGGGTACGCGCGGCATTATCACCTTTCCCCACGACCGACATCGACTCATGATAACCAAGCATATTACCTGATCAGGCAGCACCTTCGCCAACCTAACAAATTCGTAAGGTAGATGTAAGTAGGATCGATGGGAGCACCAAGCACACATCCCTAAGATGAAATCAGGCAGACAAAGCCGCCATTTCTTCATGAAAGGATTTGCAATGACTACCCCCATCAAAGTTGCTCTTGTGCTTGCTGGCCTGTGCGCCGCAAGCGCGATCTTCATCCGTCAGCTTCCCAAAGTCTCAAGGAGTGCATAACCATGGCAGAAATCATCACCCAGCCGGCATACCGCCAACAAGCCAGCGCTTCCAGCGGCAGCGCAACACTCATTGAGCAACCGACTGCACAAGCCCCAGCAACCCAGTACTATCCCGGCGCGCTGCTATCCGTGCGCGGCGTTGAGAAAGTCTATGGCGCAAAGGAGTCGCTCACCCATGCGCTTGTGGGTATCAGTTTTGATGTCGAA
>CAJTML010000161.1 GCA_910577495.1 uncultured Eggerthellaceae bacterium | reverse complement strand
ACCACAGGGGCAGCAACATGACGGTTGAGGTCTCAAAGACCAGCGTGCGCATAAAGCTGATAAGCGCTGAGACCAACCCATTGTTGAGCGCGGTAAAGAATGCCGAGCCAAAGATGTTGAACCCGCAGATCAGATAAGCACCCGAGTAGATGCGATACCCGTGTATGGTCATTTGCGCGAGTGCCGGGTCGTATCCTACAAAGACTTGCGCCAAAAGCGGGGCGAAAAGTTGCGAGGACACAAACATAACCACGCCAGTAACGCCAACCAGCTTGAGGCTTTTCTTGAAGAGGTTTTTGAGCCCACTGGTATTCTTGGCACCATATTGGTAACTAATAATCGGCCCGCTTCCCATGGAATAGCCGAAAAAGATTGCTACAAAGACGAAGTTCATATACATGATCACGCCATATGCCGCAACACCATCAGCGCCCGCAATTTGCATGAGTTGGAAGTTGTAAAGCGTACCTACGATGGCTGCCGCAACTTCGGTCATAAGCTCAGAAGAGCCATTGATACAGGTTCGCCCAAGCGCACGCAAATCAAAGATTGGCTTGTCAATAGCCAGGCGATCCGTGCGATGCGTCACGAAGTAAGCAAGCGAGGCCACTGCAGCCACGATCTGACCTGCGATAGTGGCAAGCGCTGCGCCTTCGATACCCCATCCAAACAGCGCGATGAACACATAATCAAGCACGATATTGGTCACGCCAGCACCCAAGGTTACCCCCAGGCCGATATGCGGTTTTTCTGACGCAATAAAGAAACTCTGCGACACCATCTGTACCACATATGCCGGCAGCGCCAAAAAGAGAATGCGCCCATAGGTTGTTGCTAAATCAAGCAGTGTATCGGTAGCGCCAATCAGCACCATGACGCGCGGCAAGACAAACCAACCGATACACGCAAGCACCGCCGCCACAACCGCTGCGGCTACAACGATAAAACCAAAGAGCCTCCCAGCGCGCTCTTTGTCTCCTTCGCCAAGCGTTTTTGCCACCAGAGCCGCGCCGCCCGTACCAAACATGAAACCCACGCAACCGAAAATCATCACCATGGGAAACGCCAGGTTAACCGCCGCAAGCGCGTCTTTGCCCGCAAGGTTAGAAACAAACAAACCATCCACCACGCTGTAGATGGACGTAAAAATCATCATGACAATGGAGGGCAGCGCAAAGCGAATAAGTCTGCCATAGGTAAAGTGATCTGAGAGTTTGATGTTCATATCAGGTGCTTTCTGAAATGCGTATGCTCTTACTTCGTAAATGTCTTCTCTAAAAGGGTTTGCAGACTTTGGACATAGAGGTGCTGCAGACGAAGAAACTCCGCGCACTCGTGCTCATTCATCTGCTCAAAGGCTGCCTCTTCTGCCTCTTGAACAGGAACAATGCAGCGGTTCGCCAACGCTTCACCCGCATCCGTGAAATACAGTCGAACGGTTTTGCCTGCTTGCTCAGTGCGAAGGATCCCCTCTTGCACCATCTTGCGAACCGAGGAGTTCACCGTCTGCTTCGGAATACCCATGAATATACAAATGTCTTTTTGGGTGCATCCCGGACCTGCGTCATAGATGGCATAGAGGATTTCAAAGGCGCTATCTGAAAGCCCCAACTTGTCTGCTACCTGGTGATAGACTTCGTTTTCCTTACGAAAAAGCTCGTTATAGGTGCGAAGTGCCTCTGATTTTTTGCGCGCCATAGTATATCCTTAGTCCGATTTCGTACCTTGGATATAATAGTCTGCTTTCGGACTATTGCAAGCGCACTCACAAAAGCTTCAAAAACCTGGCGCATGCGCACTCTAGCCGCCGTGCGTCCGCGCCAACGTGATCTTATGCTTGCACGCGCGCGAAGAAGTTATAGGCATTATCGAAAAAGATTTTACGCGCGATTACTTCGCCAAATTCATCAGTGAACAGGGCGAAGAGATCTCCGATCTTGTCACACGGATCCAACCACGCCGGCACATCACAACCATCGTAGTCACTGCCAAGTGCACACACGTCCTCGCCTGCCACTTCAAGGACGTGATCTACGTGGCGAAGCACATCGGAGTGCGTGGGCTGTGTGTGGGTATCGGAGAGAAAATCGCAGCAGAAATTCAGTCCCGCAATACCACCGCGATCAGCCAATTCGCGCAACTGCCAGTCGGCGAGGTTGCGCGGATGCCCACAGACTGCGCGCACGTTTGAATGCGACGCGGCAAAGGGTTTGGTGGCCACGCGGCAGATGTCTTTGAAGCCTTCGTCGTTGAGGTGTGACACATCCACGGCAATGGCGCGGACTTCAAGTTCGCGCACCATAGAGCGGCCAAACGCAGACAGCCCATGGCGCGTGTCATGGCCACTGCCAAGCGCGTTTTCGCCATTCCAGGTCAACGTCACCATGGAAACTCCCTGCTCAGCCAGGGTATCAAGACACGCTTCAGCGTCCACCTCAGGAGAGAGGAACGGCGCGCCCTCAATGGTGAGCAGCGCGGCAGCTTTACGCGCGGCAAAGCACGCATCAATATCAGCCGGCGTGCGCACCTGAGCAACCGAGGTGTCGCAGGCGCGCATCTGATCAGCGAAGTAGTCGTAAATGCGCTGGTAGAACTGCCATGACGCCTGAGGATCCAGGCCATCGGGCACAAATATTGAAAAGCTTTGACACCACGCATACGCACTCATACGTGCAAGCGAGATATGCGCGTCGTTGTCAGCAAGGCTGCGCATGCGGTTCAAGTTCCCACCCGCGAACTGCTCAGCAAACCCACCAGGCGCATCCGGATCATGCACGAGCACCAACCGATCAAGGGTGTCGCAGTGCAAATCAAACACGCGGATGCGCGTATCTTCGCACGCCAGATCCTCAGGAATCACACCTCCCACCTGCGCCAAGAGCCGCGCCTCATCAGCGCTCAGCGTCTCAAGCGTTGCAAAAGCTGCTTCACCACTGCGTGAGGTGGACGTGTGCGTCTGTGCAGATGTCATGCGAGTTCTCCTTACGAGTTACTTTGTGATGTCTTGGTCAACAACGGCGAAAGCGTCACCAAAAATACCATGGCAATCATAAGCACCAGGCCTGCCCAGTCGGCGCCCGTCATTGCAGTACCAAGCCACACTACCGCCAAAATCATAGCTGATGCAGG
>CAJTML010000160.1 GCA_910577495.1 uncultured Eggerthellaceae bacterium | reverse complement strand
GAGCCTGGCGGAGAGCGCATTTTAGTGCGCGATGGCAAGCTGGCTGAGGTCGGCGTGGTGGAGAGCAACTTGCGCTTGCAAGGGCCGGTATTTCTTGATGCGGCATATTCGACACGGCTGACTGAAATTTTGGCGAAGGCATATTCGGATCCTGCGTGTGCGCATATGCTGTGGGATGAGTTGTTGGCCGAGCATTTAGATGAGTTCTCGCTGGAAGTGCGCGTCTATGAGCCGGGCGTGATCTATGAGTTTAATTACCTCAATGACCTGCGCGGATTCGATGCGGACTTTTTCGAAAACGTTGACTCAACCATTTTGGATAACATTTGCACTACGCTCACGTGCAAGCGTGAAGATATCTCGGGAGTCTATCCGTTTGAAGCGGGACTCTCAAACTTGTCGGTGCTCTTTAAGGTGAATGATGCGTTGTATGTATACCGCCACCCCGGTGCGGGTACCAACGAAATCATCAATCGCAAACACGAAGCACAAGCGCTTGAGCTGGCGAAAGAGCTGGAACTTGACTCAACCTATTTGTTCGCCGACCCAGAAGTTGGCTGGAAGATTTCAAGCTTTGTAGAAGGCTGCGTGCCCTTTGATTACGAAAATCCCGAGCACGTTAAAGGCGCGCTGTCGCTTATTCATAAGCTGCATACCAGCGGGGTAAGCACTGAGGCAACCTTTGATTACCTCTCGCTTGCAGCTGAGATGGAGCGCAAACTTGATGCGCAAGGCTGGGCGTGGCCGCAAGGGTATGCGTCGCTTCGCCAGCGTATTTTTGAACTGGATGATCTCATGGAGCAAGATCGCACGGAGCCGGTCTTTTGTCACAATGATTTCTACGGTCCGAATATTTTGGTAACCGAAGATGACATGCAGCTCATTGACTGGGAGTATGCGGGCATGTGCGACTACGCTAATGACCTGGGGAGCTTTATTGCGCAAGGCTCAGGCTATGATGTTGAGCGCACCATTGAGATGCTGCCTCTCTACTACGGCCGCACACCGTCTTTGGAAGAAATTCGCCATGTGCCGGGAGCGGTTGGTCTGGTAGGCTACTTCTGGTACGTTTGGTCGCAATTCAAAGCAAGCCTGGGAAATCCGATGGAAGAGTGGGCGCGCATTTGGTTTGATGCGGCTGAAACGTTCAGCGCAGCGGCGCTGACCTACTATCAGAAATAACTACGCGCGCGCAAGGGAGTGCGCCGTGGCAAAGTAAGGAGCCATTTTGGGCACACTCACTCGCAAGGAATTTGATGCACTGGTTGCCAAGTATGAGGCGGCAACGCTGAGTGCTGAGGAGCACGCGCTGCTTGAGCCTTATAAGGTCAAACGTGCAATTTTGCTGGCTTCGGGATTTGGAAGCCGCCTTCTGCCAGCCACCGAAACCACGCCAAAACCGCTGATCACGGTAAATGGTGTGCGCATTATTGCTTCCATCTTGGACGCATTGCACATTGCAGGTGTGGAGGAGATCTATATCGTGGTGGGATATAAGGGTGAGCAGTTCGAGCAGCTCAAGACCAAGTATCCAAACATCACCATCCTTGCTAACCCGCAGTTTGATTCGACCAACAACATTTCAAGTGCGGTGGTGGCGAAGGATCACTTCCAAAACGCGTATGTTTTTGAATCGGATCTCTTTATCAAGAATCCCGCAATTTTGCCAGCCTATCAGTACGAATCAAATTACGTTGGCGTGCCGGTGGATGAGACGCCTGACTGGTGTTTTGACGTGGATGATGCAGGAATCATTCGCGATCTGCATAAGGGTGGCACGAATTGCTGTCACATGTATGGGATTTCATACTGGGATGCACGAGATGGCGAAGCACTGGCTCATGATTTGCCGGCCGCCTTCGCACAAGAAGAGAATAAGCAGCGTTTTTGGGATGATGTGCCGTGTGTGCTTGCGCGGGACAACTATGAGGTACACCTGCGACCCATTAGCTTTGATGATGTGGACGAGATAGATACCTTTGACGAACTGGTTGCGCTTGATGATTCTTACGCACGCGCGTAGGTTTCCGCTTGGAGCGTGAAGCTTTCACGAAGTGCACATTCTGCAGGGCGACATGCCTAAATGTGAGTATAATGAAAAGCTATGAAAACACTAGCTATTATACCTGCATACAATGAAGAAGAGAGCATCGTTGACACGGTGGAGGAGCTCAAAGCGATAGCTCCTCAGATTGACTACGTCATTGTCAACGATGGTTCTAAGGACAACACGCTTGCGGTGTGTCGCGAACACGGCTACAACGTCTTAAACCTTCCGGTTAACGTTGGTTTGACTGGTGGTTTTCAAGCGGGCATGAAATACGCTTGGGAAAAAGGCTATGACTATGCCGTGCAGTTTGACGCTGATGGCCAGCATCGTCCGGAGTTTATTCAGAAGATGGTTGATGCTGCCGTTGCTCAAGATGCTGACATCGTCATTGGCTCGCGCTTTGTGACCGAGAAAAAACAAGCAAGTGCACGCATGACAGGCTCTGCGCTCATCTCGGGCATGATTAAGCTCACCACCGGTAAACGCATTAAAGACCCCACGTCAGGCATGCGTTTGTATGATCGCGACATGATCAAGCGGTTCGTCTACGAAGCTGATTTTGGTCCTGAGCCCGATACGGTGGCGTATCTGATTCGCCAGGGCGCTAATGTGGTTGAAGTACAAGCTGACATGCGTGATCGTACGGCAGGGGAAAGCTACTTGAGCTTTTCGAAATCTATTTCGTACATGATGCGTACGTGTATGTCCATCCTTTTTGTTCAGTGGTTCAGGTGATAGCATGAACATCGCGTTGCGTATCTTTTTGGTCATTGGCGCCGTTATCGTATTCGCCATGGTCATTCGTAAAATTCGTAAATCAGAAATGCAGGCAAGTGACTCGGTCTTTTGGCTGCTGTTTGCGGGAAGCTTTGTCATCATTGCGCTCATCCCGCAAATTGCTTTTGTTGTTTCAGACTGGTTGGGCTTTGATTCGCCTTCAAACTTCGTCTTTCTCTTCGTGATTGCAATTCTGTTTGTCAAGGCGTTTACGCTTTCGGCCGACGTTGCTCGTTTGCGCCAGAAGGTTATTGCGCTTACCCAAGAGATTGCTCTGCGCGAAAAACGCTAACGTAAGGGGAGGGGTCAGATGGTGA
>CAJTML010000159.1 GCA_910577495.1 uncultured Eggerthellaceae bacterium | reverse complement strand
GGCGGTTGTGGGTTCAGGTCCTGCTTCGCTTACCTGTGCTGGTGAGCTGGCGCAACGCGGCTGCGACGTGAGCGTGTTTGAGGCGCTGCATGAAACGGGCGGCGTTTTAACGTATGGCATCCCTGAATTTCGCCTGCCGAAAAAGCTTGTGGCGCAAGAGATTCACAAGCTGGAAGACGTCGGTGTTGATTTCCAAACTGACGTGGTGGTCGGCAAGCTCTATGACATTGATGAGTTAATGGATGAGCGCGGTTTCGACGCTGTTTTTGTGGGCACCGGTGCTGGCCTTCCCAGTTATTTGGGCATTGAGGGCGAAGGCGCCAATGGCGTCATGGTGGCAAATGAGCTGCTCACGCGCGTTAATCTCATGAAGGCGTATCAGTTCCCGAAATTCGACACGCCCGTTTATGCTGGGAAGCACTGCGTGGTTGTTGGCGGCGGCAACGTTGCCATGGATGCAGCGCGCACGGCGCGACGCTTGGGTGCTGAGGTCACGCTGGTGTATCGTCGCGGTCGCGAGCAGATGCCAGCGCGCGCCGAAGAGATTCATCATGCCGTACAGGAGGGCATCAAGCTGCAACTGTTGACCAATCCTGTACGCATTTTGGTGGACGACGAAGGCTGGATTGACGGGGTGGAATGCGTTTCCATGGAGCTTTCTGAGCCCGATGAGTCTGGTCGCCAGAGCGTTGTTGAGCTGCCCGATTCGAACTTCGTTATTGATGCCGACATGATGGTCATTGCAGTTGGTTCTAAGACCAACCCGCTCATTGCGAAGACGACCCCCGGGCTTGAGGTAACTTCGCGCAATCTCATGGTGGTTGATGATGAGACGTGTGCAACGTCTAAGCCAGGTGTTTATGCAGGTGGCGACGCTGTGAGTGGCGCTGCAACCGTCATTTTGGCTATGGGTGCTGGCAAGCGTGCAGCGGCGGGCATTGCCGACTATCTTAAAATGAAACAGGCTAGCTAAAGCGCCTTTGCCCTTACGTTACACTAGCTCGTGTTAGCAAATCGCACGGGTAAGGTACGCGCATGACAGCTTCAGCAGATTTTGATCCGATTGCCTATATTAACGAGCCGCGGTGGCAAGCATCGCGGCTTGGTCTTGAGCGCATTAAGGCGCTTTTGGACAGACTTGGCCGTCCGCAAGATTCGCTTTCCTTTGTGCATGTTGCCGGTACGAATGGCAAAGGTTCAACGTGTGCGTATCTTTCGTCAATCTGCAGGGCTGCTGGTTTGAAGACGGGTCTGTTTACCTCGCCTTATATCGAGCGCTTCGAAGAGCGTATTCAAATTGATGGGGCAGCAATTTCCTATGATGCATTGACGGCTGTGACGCGCAGTGTGCGCGATGTTGCGGAGGAGCTTGCGGCTCAAACGGGGGATCATCCTACCGAGTTTGAACTCATGTGCGCGGTGGCGCTGACATTCTTCGCCCAAGAGCGCTGCGATATTGTGGTGCTTGAAGTGGGGTTGGGGGGCAGGCTTGACTCCACGAACGTCATTGATCGGGCTGAAGTTGATGTGATTACGCGCATTGATCTGGATCACACCGCTCTGCTCGGCGATACGCTGGCAGCCATTGCGGGTGAAAAAGCCGCCATTATTAAACCAGGTGCTGAAGTGGTGAGCGCTCCGCAACCGCCTGAGGTGAGGGCGGTGATTGAGGCCGCCGCGCAAGAGGCTGCTGTCCAGGACGCCGACGCGTTGCCCCCGCGCGGCTCTGTATGTTTCGTGCGCGAGCAAGACATTGCCAACAAAGGCATCAATCGGGAAAACGGGGCATTTATCAGGCAGTTTTCGTATAAGACTTTCGACAATTTGCAAACGAGACTGTTGGCGTCCTATCAAATGGAAAACGCAGCACTAGCGCTTGAGGCGGCGCTTGCTTTGCGCAAGCGCGGTTGGCAAATCTCGGATGGTGACATCAGAGCGGGTATTGCTCAAACTGGCTGGCCAGGTCGTTTTGAGGTGATCTCGCCAGCGTTTGCCGAGCAGTCGGCCATCGTGGTGGATGGGGGGCACAACCCCCAAGGTGCTCGTGCGTTGGCAGCGTCGCTTCGCCAGGTTTTTCCTGATCAACAAGTTGTTTTCGTTATGAGCGTGCTGGCTGATAAAGACTATGATGCCATGATAGAAGCAGTTGGTGATCTGGCGAAGGCATTTGTTGCGGTAACACCCAACAATCCGCGCGCGCTGACTGCCGCCGCACTTGAGCAGGCCATTCGCCAGCAGTACGCTGGGGACGTGAGCGTGGCACAAGACTACGACGAGGCGCTTGCTTTGGCGCGCGCGTGTGCAACCGGCAATGACGTGCTGTGCTTTTTTGGCAGCTTGTATGCAATTGCCGATATAAAGCAGGCGCTCCGCAATACTGGGCTTTTGGATGATACTGATGCTGGTCTTGCGGGTGACGCCTCGGCGCAGGGTGCCGAATGAGAAGTGAGAGATAAGGCGCAGGATGATTGAGCTTACGAAAGAGAACTTTGATGCTGAGGTAACCAACGCGGCCACTCCGGTGCTGGTGGACTTTTGGAGTCCGGGTTGTGGTCCGTGCAAAATGATGGAGCCGGTGCTTGAAGCGGTGGCGCTTCGGCATCCCGAAGTTGCGTTTGCCAAGATGGATGCCAGTGCATATCCCGATGTCGCGTTCGCCTTTGATGTGGTGAGCGTTCCGACGCTCGTGCTTTTTAACAGTGGCCGCATGATTGAGAGCATCGTCGGTGCGGTGCCGCAAACGCGTGTCGAGGAGTTGTTGGCGCAGTTGTAGTTGCGGGTGGGTCTGCGGCGGCGTGGTTAAGGTTGCGCCATTGGTGAAGTTACGACAATGCGGTTGTTGCGACATTATCGAGGTTGCGACAATGCGGTTGTTGCGACATTGCCGAGGTTGCGACAATGCCGAGGTTGCGACAATGCGGTTGTTCTAGCAATTCGGGACGCATAGGTAGGGTTTTGTGCAGTTTGCTTTCCTGCAGATGCCGTCCACAAAATTTGACCTGGGGTTATGCTGAGGCTCATTGGCTTAGGGGGGTGCGCCCCATTTACTGGAGAAGCTAGGCAACAAAACCTAGCGATTTCCTATACATCATTGGGCTTTTCCATCCCAGTGATTCCTTGATACGCTCGTTGCGATAATACCTCATGTAGTCATCGAGTTCTTCTAT
>CAJTML010000158.1 GCA_910577495.1 uncultured Eggerthellaceae bacterium | reverse complement strand
ATCGTGCAATCGCATGGCTTGCGCTTGAGCAGGGTATAGCTTTAGACGACAACGAAGCGCTTGGCAAACTGGCAGCCACGGCCGAGATCTCATTTGTGCATGAGCCGGGAGACCCGCTGCCGCGCCGTGTCCTCATTGCAGGCAACGATGTGACCGAAGCAATTCGTACAGCCCAGATTGATCGGGCGGTCAGCCCGGTGTCGGCGGCTCCTGCGGTACGCGAGGCGCTGGTTGCTCAGCAGCAGCGCATCGGGCGCGCGGGCAACTACGTGGTGGAAGGCCGCGATATCGGTACCGTGGTGTTCCCCGAGGCTGCCGTTAAGGTGTTTTTGACGGCATCTCCTGAAGAGCGCGCGCATCGCCGTGTTCGCCAAAATGTTGATCGCGGTATTGGTTCAATTGACTATGACGAGGTGTTGGCTGACATCATTCGCCGTGATGACTATGACTCAAATCGCGCAACCTCGCCGCTTAAACCCGCTGATGACGCGCATGTGCTTGACTCAACGGGTCACTATATTGAGCAGATCATTACTGAAATTTGCGAACTGGCCAACCAAGCCAACCTGGCGAAGTAAGCCAGATTGGCCGTGTGAAAGGGGAGCGAATGGGCCTGTTTTTATCACAGGAGCAAATGTGGGACAGACCGCTCGGCGGCACATCTACCGAAAAGCAGGTTCCTCATTGGGCAGGCAATATCTTGTTTGTCATCATCGGTGGGTTGTGTAAGCTTTTGTTCCGCTATCGGGTGGATAATCGCGAAAGCTTGCGCGGTTTTAAAAACAAAACAGGCGTGGTGGTGGTTTGCAATCACACCTCGTTTTTGGATGTGGTCTTCATTTATTTGGCTGCGCGCCCCAAACAATGGGTGCGCCTGATGGGTCGCGAGAGTTTGTTTGATAACGCGGGCGGGCTTTTGGGCCAGATTTTGACGCGCGTGGGTGCGTTTCCGGTGAAGCGAGATTCCGCAGATAGAACCTCCATTAAGCGCGCAACGCGCATGCTGAAAAACAACGAACTGGTGGGTATTTTGCCTGAGGGCACCCGCCGCGGCAAAAGTAATCGCACGCCTGAAATTCATGCAGGAGCTGCCTTTATTGCTAAGATGGGTCATGCGCCCATTTTGCCGATGACCGTTCGCAATGCTGAGCTGGTCAAACAAAAAGGTCAACGCGTCCATTTCCCGAAGATTACCGTGGAATATGGCAATCCCATTTTGGTGGGTGATTTTGACTTTTTACCCAAAGATGACCGCCTTGAGGCGTGCACCTGGTATGCCATGCGTGCTTGTTTCGCCCTTTCGCAAAACTGCACGCCTGAAGAGGTGGATATGTGTGCGCTGTTCCCGGGCGGCAGGGATTTTACTGAAGTATTTCGCGAACATCCGGTGCCGCACCATACCACTGAAGAAGTAGTGGCAGCGCTTGATGCCGCTCAGGCCGAGAAGAAGGCGAGCTAACCTGCTATGGACGTGATACGAGCAAAACGCGCTGGTGCGTGCTATGGCGTGCAGCGTGCTCTTGATATGGCCTATGAGCTGGTAGAACATGAAACGCCTGCCTATTCGCTCGGGTCGCTGATTCACAACCCGCAGGTGGTGGCGGATCTTTCTGCGCAGGGTGTGCATCCCGTTGATGATGTTGCAGCAATTCCGTCAGCTGAGACCAACACACAGCCGCCCGCGGTGATTATTCGCAGTCATGGGGTAACACCAGAGGTGCTTGCGGCAGTCAATGAGGCAGGGTATGAAGTGGTGGATGCCACTTGCCCCCATGTTGCTCGTGCGCAAAAAGCCGCAGCTGAGCTGGCGCAAAAAGGCGCCCGCGTCATCGTGTTGGGCGAAGCGGGTCACCCTGAGGTCAAGGGGCTGCAAGCCTGGGCGACAAACGCCGGGGCAAAAGTTGACGTGGTGGGATCTGAGGATATCCCTGAGGTACTCTATGATCCGGTGGGAGTTGTAGTGCAGACCACGCAAAAGCGCGCGACGCTGGATGCGGTGGTGGAGGCGCTTCGGGCGCAAGGACTCTCGCCGATTGTGAAAAATACTATTTGTGCGGCAACATCGCAGCGACAAGAGGCTGCAGCTGAAGTTGCTGCTCAGGTGGATGCCATGGTGATCATTGGTGGTCGCAACTCCTCAAATACCACGCGCCTTGCTGAAATTTGCGAAGCGGCGTGCGCGCGTTCATACCACATTGAGTCAGCCGATGAGCTGCAAGATGCATGGTTTGAAGGCTGCGAACGGGTAGGGGTTACGGCCGGCGCCAGCACCCCCGAAGATCAGATTGCTGCGTGTGTGGCGCGGCTTGAGCAGATGTGAGTCTGAGGGCGGTTTTGTGATCTATCCCACCTATGACATGGAGAAATGTGGCGCGTGTCCGCCCAGCCAACCCGCTGCGCTCATCAGTGCAGTTGAACCCTTCAGCCCTGCCGATGATGCGGGTTTTGAGCCAGGCTGCTATATCACGAGCGTTGAGGGGCAGCCCCTTCGCGATCTTATTGATTGGCGCTGGCTCACCGACGGCGATGTCATTGAGGTTGGATATATTGATCTTGATGGCGAAGCAGGCTCAGTTGAGCTTGAGCGAGATCCTGGTCAAGACTGGGGATTGAGTTTTGATGGCGTGATCTTTGATGGCATCAAGCAGTGTCGAAATGCGTGCACGTTTTGCTTTATGCGCCAGCTGCCAGAAGATTTGCGACCATCGCTGACCCTGCGTGATGATGACTTTCGCCTGAGCTTT
The DNA here is from genome assembly GCA_910577495.1 of uncultured Eggerthellaceae bacterium. GTDB lineage: Bacteria > Actinomycetota > Coriobacteriia > Coriobacteriales > Eggerthellaceae > Xiamenia. The sequence goes on along the minus strand of CAJTML010000158.1, from coordinate 466 downwards.
TTAAGCGGCACGTTTGTGACCTTTACAAACCTTAAACCCTCTGATGAGGAGCGTATTATTGAGCAAGCGCTCTCACCTCTGCGCGTGTCTTTGCACGCCTTTGACGCGCAGGTTCGCCGCCGCATTATTGGCAAACATGCCGAATACGGACTTGAGGCGCTCAAGCGACTGCTTGCGGCGGGCATTGAATTTCACGCGCAAATTGTGCTCATGCCTCATGAAAATGATGGCGAAGTATTGCGCGAGACACTTGCGTGGGCATACACCCAACCCGGCATAGTGGATGTGTGTATTGTGCCGCTTGGGTTTACCAAGCATCAGCGCCAGTTTAGCGAAAGTTTTAATGAGCCAGAAGCTGCCCGTGCGGTATTGGAGCTCATAGCGCCGTTTCAGCAGCGGGCGCTTTCGGAGCGCGGCACGCCATGGGTGTTTGCGGCGGATGAATTTTATGCAAACGCCTACCCAG
>CAJTML010000157.1 GCA_910577495.1 uncultured Eggerthellaceae bacterium | reverse complement strand
CGTGGTATGCGCGAGTTTTATGTGCCTGGTGAGTCGCTTTCGGGTTTTGAGGCGCTGCGAACCTATACGGCAAACGGTGGCGAAATGCTCGGGGAGCAAAAAGGGCTTCTGCGCGAAGGGTGGGAAGCCAGCTTTTTTGTGTGTGACGTGGACTTGGAGACCTGTCAGCCTGAGGCGCTGGAGGGCTTGCGCGCGCAGGCGCTGTGGTTGCATGGCAAGAAGTATCAGCCCCTGTCGGGCAATCTCGGCACGCTCGTAAAGCTGCTACTCACCCCGCCCCGCGACGTGTGACAAAGTGACAAAGGTGACAAAGGGTCACTTCTAATGTCACATTTTTGAGAAACTGCATAGGGGTTAGAAAGCGAGCTTGCAAAGTGGGTTAAAAGCAAGCCCGAAATTTACCATATCGGGCTTACACGTTTTTTTACGCGACCTGGGAAACTTTGCCTTTGCGCAGGTCAGCGCTTTGCGTCTCAAAATACGGATGCGCCCGATATGGTAAATTTGCTCACCAAATTCCGCTGCAACCCTCACATATGCGGTTCCGTGCGTCATGCATGTGACATTTGAAGTGACCCTTTGTCACATATTGCGTCGAAGAGGTTATTGAGGGTGTCGTGGCCAAGCGCGCCTTTGAGCTGAATGAAGCAGATGTCGTGGCTCATGGGGGAGTCGGGAAGTTCAATCACGCGCAGCGACCCCTCGGCACACTCGCGCTCCACCGCCGCCTGGTAAACAAACGAAATCCCCAGGTCTTCGGCCACAAACACCTTGAGCACGTCAAGACTTTCCACGACACACATATTGGCGAAAGCCTTGGTCGTGAGGTTGCAATCGGCCAGAGTGTGCACGAGAATGTCACGGCTGCCACTTCCGGGTTCGCGCAGAATAAGCGTCTCGTCAAGCAGATCTTCAAGCTTACGGGGCGGCTTGGCAAACATATGATCACCTGCACAAATGCCCACGAAGCGCTGTGTGCCTAAGCTCTGCCAACGGTAGGCGCTTTTGTCGAAGAAGCCTTCGGCGAACACACAATCAACTTTACCTGCATCCAGCATGGCCAGCGCCTCTGCGGTGCCTCCCGAGTACACCGTCACGGCCAGTTCGGGGTGCTCGCGCAGGTATCGCGCCAGAGGAGCGGCAACCAGGTAGGTGCCGGCTGTCTTGGTCATGGCTATGCGCAGCGGGATGGCGCTTTTGTGCGCGGTGGCACTAACCTCCGATGAGAGTATGTCCTGCTCATGGGCTATAGTTGCCAAACCGCGATAAGCTACTTCGCCAGCTTTTGTAAGCGTTAGTTTGCGATGCTGGTACGTAAAGAGCTTTGCGCCGAAACTGCGCTCAAGATAAGCGATGTGCTGCGTGACGGCAGGTTGGGTGAGCGAGAGCTCCTCTGCAGCGCGCGTGTAATTGAGGGTTTTGCAGACCGTGAGAAATGTTTTGACGCGAAAATCAAGCATTAAAATCCTTCCGGTTTTGCCGCCAGGTGTGGGGTCGCGCGCTCGGGCATGCGCACGCACGCGTACGTCCGCACGCGCTCTCTAACCATAACATATATTTATGGAACCATAATAAAGCATAAGTTCACTTTTTACCTACAAGCGTCCATACTAGGTAGCAGATTCCCGCGGGGCGCTGCGACTGCTCCGGTGCCCCGCGGTCGAAATGAAGTATGAATGTCGAAGGAGAGTCCTGTGGACGCTATCGTGAAAAAACTCCCTATTCCTGCTGCTGGTGTGGCACTCGGCCTTGCGGCGCTTGGAAACCTGCTTGCTCCCTATGCGATTGCCGCGCGCGTGGTATGCGGCTCGCTGTCGGTGGTGTTGGTTGGTCTGCTGATTGCGAAATTGGTACTCTATCCGGCGCTTATTGCGAAGGACATGCAAAACTCCATCTTCGCCAGTGTGTCAGCAACGTTTTTCATGACGCTCATGCAGCTGGCAGGGTATCTGGCTCCTGCGGCTTATGCGGTGGCGTTCGTGTTGTGGTGTGCAGCTATCGTGGGGCATTTTAGCTTGATGGTGTGGTTCACGGTGCACTATATGGGACATTTCAAGCTGACTGAAGTGTTTCCGACCTACTTCATCTGCTACGTGGGCATTATCGTGGCCTCGGTAACGTCTCCGAACTTTGGTATGGAAGCTGTTGGTACGATGATTTTCTGGTTCGGATTTGTGTGCTACGTTGCCCTGTTCGCGCTGATCACGCTGCGTTACCTCAAGCACGAGATTCCGGCTGCGGCACGTCCTCTGTTTTGCATCTACGCAGCGCCAATGAGTTTGTCGCTTGCGGGTTATCTGTCGGTGTCCGAGAACCCCAACCTTGTGTTTGTCGCGGTTCTGGCCACGCTTGCTCAGGTGCTCTTTGTGGTTGTGCTGACGCAGCTGCCAAAGCTTTTGGCTGGCGGGTTTTATCCGAGCTTCGCGGCTATGACCTTTCCGTTTGTGGTGACGGCAACGGCGCTGGGCATGGCGCTTGATGCGCTGGTTGCTGGTGGTGTTGTACTGCCGATGTATGAGGCACTGCGCACGGTTGCTTTCGCCGAGACAATCTTTGCCGCAGTGATGGTGTTTTTCGTGGTGGGAAGCTATGTGCGCTTCTTAGTGGCAACTCCGAAGGCAGCATCTGCTCCGGCGGTTTCGCCCGTACCTTCAACTCAGATGACGATTTCGGCGAAGTAAACAAAGAGCATTAACGCGAATCATAGAGAGTATTAGGTAGGCAGCCTACTTGATACTCTCTTCGTTTATATTGGCGAAATCTGTACCAAAAGCGGAATTATGTTGGCGTTGGTCATTTTTTCGACCATGAGCAGCAAGTTAGCGTTATTTTATAAAGAGAAGCACCCCCTTCGAAAGGAATACCCCATGAGCCACGTGCGTCAGCAACGAGAATATGTTGGATATCACGTCTACAACACGCAACGTGCGCTCCATCGCAGCTTAGAGTTATGTGTGGAAAAAGCGGGTCTAACGCCTGGTCAGTGGAATGCACTGACGCAGCTGGAAGAGCACGGCGCCATGACGCAGAAGCAACTGGCGGAGCGGCTACAGAAAGAACAAGCCACGGTTACGCGCTCTATTGAGCGTCTGGTACAGCGAGGGCTTGTGGAGCGTACGCCAAACCCGCAGGATCGACGCGTGAACATCGTGAACGTCACCCCTGAAGCAAGCCGCCTTTTGGCTGAGTTGGAGCCGTCGGTCACGCAGCGTAACGAA
>CAJTML010000156.1 GCA_910577495.1 uncultured Eggerthellaceae bacterium | reverse complement strand
CTGCGTAAGCGAATGGAGAAGAGTTGAAACTTGCCAGCGATACCCAACAAATGCAGAAACGAAAAGCGTGGGAGGTTGCGGTATCCCGACGCCTGGCTTGGATAGGGTTGCCGATCATCCTGCTTTGGCTTGCTCTCGCTAATGGTTTTTTTGACAGCAACTTTGATGCCATCGGGTGGAACTTCTCTGATGGCCTCTGGGTGCTTGTCGGTGCCTCGTCGCTTGCCTTAGCACTCTTCTTTCGACAAGCGGGTTGTGCTCCAGCTGGAAAAACCCAGACCTGCTTTGACGGAGCGGCCGTGGTTCTCATGGGAGCCGGCGTCGGCGTCGTCTCCTATATCGGGACAAATGAGCCAGAAATTTACCTGATAGGAGCCGTAGCGGCCGCACTGGGTTCTTCGTGGCTCCTTCTGCGGAGGGGTGCCGCGCTCTCTGAACTCCCTTATGCTGAGCTGCTTCATGTTATGGCTGTGAGTGCTCTGGTGCTTGCAACTCTCAAGGCACTGTTTCGTCTTTGCAGCCTCTCCGTGGTAATGCTTGCTGTTATTTTGATAGCACTTTCTCTTGTGAGCTGCCTCTGCCTTCGCGCTGTCGGAGATGTTTCCAGAAGGAAGTATATATTCTATCTTCGGGGAGATCATAAAAGCCTTGGGTTTGTTGTGGTGTTTGTGCTCTTCTTCAGCATTGTTCTCAAGCTGATTGACATACTTACTGCGCCATTCGAGCCTTCGCCCATCAGCTATTGCGTTGAATTCGCCTTGATAATAGGACTGGTAGCGGTTCTCTTAAGTTCTGGCAGGCGTCTGGAGTTCCATTATTCGGTAAAAGCGCTGATCGTCATCACAGCTTTCTGCTCTTTCTTTTTCGCCTATAGCCAGGGTCTCGTTCTTTCTAGTATGCAGGGTGTACTTATGGCAATTCGGGAGGTAACCCGTTTCTATATCCTTATGATTGCGGCAGATATCGCCCATTATTCTGAAGAGTCTCCCTTCACCTTGTTTGGCTGCTTTTGGGCTCTATGTGGCTTTTCTCGTCTTCTGTTTATAGGTTTTGACGCACTGCCCCTTCAAGACATTACGGGCGAGTGGTCAGCTTCATTTACGGTGAACGTGATGCTGTTACTCATTTTGTCCATTATGACGTTCTCTTTGCTCAAGCCAATGAATGGGTTGCGGCCGCCTCTGTCCGACCCTCGACTCTATATCAAGCAGGAAGGAGGTGGCGACCTTGTCTTGAATCTGTTTATCGACGGAATCGCTCAAGAGCATGGGCTCACCCCACGTGAGAAGGAGGTTGCCGCGCTCATTATGCAGGGTCGCAGTAAGTCCTATATCGCAGAGACGCTCTTCATTTCGGAGAATACGGTTAAGTATCATTCGAAGAACCTCTACCGCAAGATTGGCATCAACTCAAAAGGGGAGCTTCTGGATCTCTGCTATAAGACAAAGGGCGCGTAGTCCTGGGAAGCGGGCATGTTTTCTTGGGTCAGCTGCGATTGTTGCGCCTGGTTCCGAAGGTTGGGGTTAGAGTTGCGGCTGGATTGGAGAGTTCGGTTCGCGCAGAGATTGTAGGATTGTTGCCAAATTCGCCACCGCGGGCAGCATGCGCTGAAATTGGCGAGCTCGTTGTGGTACCATGGTCAGTTGAACTCGCACACGACAACACAAGAAAGCGCTCATGAATACCATTAGTTCAATTATCGAATCGGCATCTGATTATCCCGCTACGTTTGAATCATATTTGGCACATTTTGCTGATCCTGTTGGTGAGTTAGTGAACACCTACATCCCTGAGGGAACGCATCCAGATATGGATCGATACTTGTATGATCCGCTGAAGGTCTACAGCAAAAACGCGGGCAAACGCCATCGTCCACTTATCTGCTTTGCCGCTTGTCGCGCGGTGGGTGGAGACATGGATAAGGCCACGTCAGCGGCTGCCGCTATTGAGCACTTTCATACTGCAGCGCTCATTCATGATGATATCGCCGATGAGGCAGAGCTTCGCCGTGGTGAGCCTTGCATGCACTTAAGCGAGGGCATGGGCATTGCCATTAACGTTGGTGACCTGGCGCTTTCCACGGTTAACGGAACGGTTGTTGACGATGACACCTTAGATGACGCAATGAAAGTTCGCGTGATTTCTGAGCTCATCAATATGACGCGTCGCACGATTGAAGGCCAGGCAATGGATATTGGCTGGGCGCGCGATAGCCGCTACGACATCACGCCTGAAGACTATCTGGTCATGGCAACGCACAAGACCGCGCATTACTCAGGTGCAGTTCCGCTGGCCATTGGCGCCATTGTTGGTGGTGGCTCAGAAGAAGAGATCGAAGCACTTCGCCACTATGGACTGGCAACTGGGCTGGCGTTCCAGATTCAAGATGACCTGCTCAATCTGATTGGGTCAGAAGAAAGCACGAAAAAAGATTTCCGCAACGATATCACGGAAGGCAAGCGTACGCTGGTCGTCGTGCACGCTATTCAGCATGCCGATGAGCAGGATCGCGCGCGCCTCATTGAGATTTTGTCTTCGCACGAAAAAGACCCCGCGGTGCTTGCCGAAGCGGTGGACATCATGGAGAAGACGGGCAGCATTCAGTATGCGCGCGACTACGCTTCGCGCTTGACTGACGAGGCAAAGCAAACTTTGGTTGAGCAGGTGCCTCAAACGGATGCGCGCGATTTGTTGTTATCTATGGCGGACTGGTTTGTGAATAGGTTGCAATAGCACATGGAGACCATTAAGAAATATGACCAGGGAGTTGCGGTTGAAGACGTACAGCAGCGTCTTGCGCTCATTGGGCTTTTGGACGAGGCTGAAGTAGACGGCAATTTTGGCGAAAACACGGCGAAGGCGCTGCGCGTCTTTTGCGAGCAGGCCGGCCTTGAACCCACCGACGACGTGAACGAGCGCGTGTGGGTTGCGTTGGTTGATGCGTCCTTTAACCTGGGAGATCGCACGCTGTATCTGCGCATGCCGTACTTTCATGGACATGACGTGCTGCAACTGCAGCACGCGCTTGGTGCGCTGGGGTTTGCCTGTGGTGTAACCGATGGTATTTTTGGCGCGTTTACTGAGCTTGCGCTGCGCAAGTTTCAGCTGAACTTGGGTCTTCCCTCCGATGGTATTGCTGGTGCGTATACCTATGCCGCCATTCGCAATTTGCATCATTCCTGGGAGGGCAAAGAGGCGGTGCACGGTTCAAGCCACTTAGGCTTTGCGCGTGCGGCTGACGTGCTGGAGCGTAATGCGTTATGCCTGTTCGGAACGGATGAGTTTACGCGTTCCGTTGCGTCTCGTATGTCGAATTTG
>CAJTML010000155.1 GCA_910577495.1 uncultured Eggerthellaceae bacterium | reverse complement strand
GGTTTACCTTGCTTTAGAGCAGGCCTCAATTGAAGAGAAGCATCACCATGACTTGGGCGAGGTGCTTGCAACGATCGAGGGTCTTGTGGTGTCTGAGCGTGTGAAAGACCACATGCGCCAGGTGTATCAGATTCTGGCGCAAGCTGAAGCGCAGGTGCATGGTTGCAGTGTTGACGAAACGCATTTTCACGAGGTTGGCAACGCTGAAGCCATTCGCAATGTGTTAGCAGTATGCGTGGCGGTAGAGGCGTTCGCCCCCGCGCGTATTATTGCAACCCCTGTTCAGACGGGCGAGGGAACGGTGGTGTGCGCGCATGGCGAACTTGCTATCCCGGCTCCCGCAACAGCTGCCATCTTAGACTCAGGCATTCCGTGTTGCGATTTTACGTTTCCCGGTGAGCGCTGCACGCCCACCAGTGCTGCGCTCATCGCGCATTTCGTTGACGAGTATTGCGAAAACCCGTTTCGCGCATAATCTCAGGTGATTGTAGTAGCCCGGTTTGTATGCAAAAAGGGACGTTGACCTGCGTCAGCGTCCCTTTTGTTCTTGGTGGAGATCAGCCTGCAGAGGCCAATCTGGCCAGTTAGTTCAAGAAGTCCTCCAGGATTTCTTGTTCGGCCTCTTCTTCGCTCAAGCCCAGTGTCATGAGTTTGACGATCTGATCACCCGCGATCTTGCCAATTGCAGCTTCATGCACGAGTTGTGCATCTTCGCTTGCAGCCTCAATGCCAGGAATTGCGGTTACCTTTGCACGACCCATGATGATAGCGTCGCATTGTACGTGACCGCGGCAGGCGGCTTCGCCAATGACAAGCGGGTTGAAGATTTGAACGGAATCATCTTGCGCTACGGAGCGAGAGATGACCTGTACGCTGGAGTCGTCACCCTTCAGCTCAACCTTCATGTTTGAGGTTGCCGTTTGCTTGTCATGGGTAAGCAGCTTTTCAATCAGGATGAGCTTAGCACCCGGACCTACTTCTGCGTTGGTGTCGCGCACGGTGGAAGATACGCCGCGCAGCTGCACCATTTCCATCTCGCAGTGAGCGCCTTCTTCCATAATGACGTTGGTCACCGGGTTCAAGATGCGCTCGCCGGTGCCAGAGCCTTCGCCATAATGCTTCTCAACATAGCGAACGCGCGAATTCTTGCCGCAGTAGAAGGTGTGGATGCCATCGTGCTCGGAAGCTTCGTGGCTCTCATTGTGAATGCCGCAGCCGGCAACGATAGTTACATCGCAATCCTCGCCGATGTAGAAGGTGTTGTAGACGACGTCTTTAAGACCAGCTTGGGTCACGATAACGGGGATGAACACCGTCTCGCCGCGGGTGCCCGGCGCAATATGGATATCAATGCCGGGGTTGTCTGACTTGGTTTCAATCTCAATATGCGCTGATGAGGAACGCTGTACCAGCTGTCCGTCTTTGCGAATATTGAAGGCGCCTTTCGGCATGCCATGGATGTTGGCAATTTGCTCTAACAGTCCCTCGTCAATGGGGGAAAGATCTACAGCCATGAGTTCTCCTTTATAGGTGTATGCACTAGCACGTAGTGGCAATCTCGGTCAAATGTAATTCAGTGGGCTCAGTGAGCTGACAGCCCGGGATGCCCTTCGCCACAAATCCCAAGGTGGGAAGCAGCTCTTCGGGAGTGCCGGTGGCTGCAATCTTGCCGTCGCGCAGCAAGATGATCTCGTCAGCCAGCTGGATGATGCGCTCCTGGTGCGAAATGATCACGATGGAGCGGCCATCGCGTGCTTCGTGAATGTCACGGAACGTTTCCGTGAGGCGATCGAAGCTCCACAGGTCAATGCCAGCTTCAGGCTCGTCATAGATGGCAAGCTTGGGATCGCGCGCCAAAATGGTTGCAATCTCAATACGCTTAACTTCGCCACCTGAAAGCGACTTATCAACTTCGCGCGTGAGGTAGCTTGCTGAGCACAGACCCACCTTGGCCAGGTACTCGTTGCATGCCAACATGGGAAGTTTTTTGCCTGCAGCAATATCTAAGAGCTTCTTGACCTTCATACCCTTGAAACGAGCGGGCTGCTGAAAGCCATAACCGATGCCCAGGTTGGCACGATCGGCGATGCTTAAATCAGTGATATCTTCGCCATTAAACAGGATTTGGCCTTCGGTGGGCTGCTCAATACCCATGATCAGTTTGGCCAGGGTTGATTTTCCGCCACCATTGGGTCCGGTGATGACAGTGAAACGATCATCGGGAATAGTTAAAGAGAGATCATCAATGATACGCTTGGTTTCCTGTGCTACCTCTGACACGGGTACCTCGAACGTGAGATTTCTCAGTTCTAACATGTTATTGGTTCTCGCTTCCTCAAATAAACTTGTCTAACGCTAATTGTTACATTATCAATATCATATAAAAGTACAAAGAGCAACAAACATTATACCTAATGAAGTATATTCCATGGAGTTGCTCTTTGTGTTTGCCTACAGCTCAACCGCAGTGAGGCCGGCGCTGGATGATGCAGCCAGTTCTTTGCCGGCAAAGGCGCAGATGGCGCGCTGGTCCAGCGCTTGAGTAATGCAAGGGGCAAGCGCGTGGAGCGCCTCAGGCGTTGTAGCTATCATCTCTTGCCGAAAGCGCGCACGATCCTCAGGTGACCATTTGGCGAAGTATTGCGCATCTTGTGAGCGCACGAGCGCGCGTACCTTTTGCGGTGCGTCGAAAGCTGCCACTGAAGCCACGATGAAGCCCTCAAGCTCATCTTGGGTGGGACTAAAGGCGCCAAGCCACTCGGGCGCACCGGCGAAACGCGCGATGGTTTCGTCAAGATGGGGATCGCGATACGAATTGAAGTACACATCCCCAATGTAGGACGACGTGAAGTTGGCTCCATAGGCGCCGCCCTTCACGCGCACCTCGTTCCAGAGGTAGTCGTAACTGAGCGCACGGCGCGCGACCGCCCAAGCCCCTGAATAGGCAATGTCGAAGAGTCTGCGGTTGTAACCTTGAGCCACGTAGCTGACTTCGCTTGGGATGATAAACACTTCGTTTTTGATGCACGGTTCGGGCACGCGAAGTGCATCGGGCGTCTCAAGCGTTTGTTCGCACAGCGGGTTTGCTGCCCAGAATGCGTCGTAGTCAGGGTTGCTGCCCGAGAAGCTCACCATGCACGTGTTGTCAACGAAGATGCGTTTGGCAAGGGACTGCAGTTTGGCAACCAACTCATCTTTGCGAGCGTCGAAGTCTTCAAGCAGCGCTTTGATGAACAGGTAGAAATCAACGCCTTTGAGCGTTTCGCGCATCAGTGCTGAGCGCAAGAAATATGAAGCCATCCTGCCCAGTGCATACGCATGACCTGCGGTTACGAAGCTTTGCTCCAAGCTGATACGCACTTGCGACAA
>CAJTML010000154.1 GCA_910577495.1 uncultured Eggerthellaceae bacterium | reverse complement strand
AAAAACCTTCCAATGGAAGAGCAGCAATACTGCAATTGCAACCGTTGACTCCAATGGGGTCATTACAGGTAAATCAGCTGGTACCGCAATCATTACTGCCACCTTGCCAGGAACTTCAGTAAGCTTCGACGTAGAAGCACAGGTGACAAAAAAGATTATTGGCGTGTGGAAGATGATTGGAAACAGCTACTACTTCCAATACACCAATGGCACCTATGCAAAAGGCTGGGCTGAAATTGAAGGAAAATGGTATTACTTCGACGCCGCTGGTCGCATGCAAACTGGCTGGTTAGTCCAAGGTGGAACGCGCTACTACCTCTTGGCCAGTGGTGCCATGGCAACAGGTTGGGCAACGATTGGTGGTGCACGATATTACTTCACCCCCAGCACCGGCGCCGCAGCTTCTGGCCTCACCCAAATTGATGGCTATCGTTATTACTTTGGTCCCTCATCCAACAAAATGGCAACCGGCTGGCAGACAATCAATGGTGCAAAATACTATTTCTCCAGTTCAACCGGACGCGCCGCATCAGGCCTCGTTCAGCTGAGCGGCTTCCGCTACTATTTCGGACCCTCCTCCAATAAGATGGCTACGGGTTGGCAGACTATTAGTGGCGCAAAGTATTACTTCTCCAGTGTCACCGGCAAAGCTGCATCAGGACTCATTCAACTCAACGGCTTCCGTTACTACTTCGGACCATCCTCCAATAAAATGGCCACGGGTTGGCAGACTATTAGTGGCGCAAAGTATTACTTCTCAAGCGTTACTGGCAAAGCTGCGTCGGGACTCGTTCAACTCAATGGCTTCCGTTACTACTTTGGACCTTCGTCCAACAAGATGGCCACGGGTTGGCAAAAGCTTGGCGCTGATTGGTACTATTTCTCAAGCGCAACTGGCAAAGCAGCTTCTGGACTTGTGACCATTGGCGGCGTCCGTTACTATTTCGGCCCCGTCTCCAACAAGATGGCTACCGGTTGGCAGACTATCGGAGATACTCGCTACTACTTCAACGAAACTTCTGGCGCACTTGAGAAGACCGAGAAGCTTCCGAGCAACAACGTCTACCCGACCGACGCTTCGCCAGCAAGCTATTTTGAATACACTACTGGAAATGATGGTACCGTCGCCATCACCAGCTTTAAACGCACTGCCGTGCCATCTTCGGTCACGTCAATCAAAATCCCTCAAACTATTGGAGGAAAAAATGTCGTAAGTGCTGTTGTGTCAGGCAGCAGCCTTTCTGCCATTGATATCAGCGCTGCAACGTATCTGACGAGCCTTGATTGTTCTCACAACAATCTCACATCACTCAATGTGTCCAACAACGCAGCTCTCACAAGCCTCAATTGCGATTACAACAAAATCGCCTCACTCAACGTAAGTAACTGTAAAAACCTCGGCACGTTATCTTGCGAGGGAAATGCTCTGCAGACCATCGATCTGTCGCGATGCACACAACTCAAAGAGCTCCACTGCGCCGGAAATGCGCTTTCAGTACTCGATCTCTCGAAGTGTACGATTCTTGAGCGTGTGACCTGTTTCGGGAATCGCCTTACTACGCTTGACGTCTCCAACCACGCAAAACTTATGGTTTTAGGATGCGCGCAAAACTACTTGAACACGCTTAATGTCAATGGATGCACGAGTCTGCAATTCATTTCTTGCATGGATAATCCACTGAGAACGCTAGACATTTCAACCAACAAAGCGCTCCATACGCTGAACGCAAAAGACTGTAGTAACTTAGACGCCGCAACAACCCAAAAGCTGCAAGCTTGGGCTGCTCAGACAGGACACAATCTCACCTTGTAAGAAACACACACTTTCTTATTTCGCTCAACAAAGAGGCAACGATAGGTTCTGGCCATTCGTTGCCTCTTTTATAGTTATCTCCTGTAGGCAAATTTAATGGAAATAAGTTCTATAGTATTATTTTCAAACTATCGTTTTTGTGAAACGTATAAGAAAGAAGGACGTTCATGACTGACAGGGAGAAGAAGGTTCGCGTTCGTTTTGCCCCTTCACCAACCGGGCGTTTGCACGTGGGTGGCGCACGCACCGCAATTTATAACTGGGCTTTTGCGAAAGCTACCGGCGGTGACTTTATTCTGCGCATTGAGGACACCGACCCCGAACGCTCTACTCCAGAAAACACGCAGGTCATCTTAAATGCCATGAACTGGCTTGGTCTTGACTGGGATGAAGGCCCGCTGGTGGGCGGTCCGGTTGGTCCGTACTTTCAAACCGAGCGCACCGATACCTATGAAGCCGCACTTGAACGCTTAAAGGAGCGCGGCGCAGTTTACCCGTGCTTCTGCACCAAGGAAGAATTGGATGCCAAGCGCGAAGCAGCCGAAAAAGAGCATGGCGGCTATGCGGGCTATGATCGCACGTGTCGCTCACTTGATCCGGCTGAGGCACAAGCTCGCATTGAAGCTGGTGAGCCACACGTATGGCGCTTGAAGGTGCCGCTTGATCACGGTCCAATTGAGTTTGTTGATGCGGTCTATGGCCCGATGAGCTTCCCTGCTGATGTCATGGACGACATGATTGTCGTGCGTACCGACGGCACGCCGACCTACAACTTCGCCGTAGTCTGCGACGACGCAAACATGGGCATCACGCATGTCATCCGCGGTGATGACCACCTCTCAAACACCCCGCGCCAGATTCTCATCTACGAGGCGCTTGGCTTTGACATTCCAACCTTTGCCCACCTGTCCATGATCTTAGGACCGGACGGCAAAAAGCTCTCCAAGCGTCACGGCGCAGCCTCGGTTGAGGAGTTCCGTGACCGCGGTTATCTGCCGGATGCCATGGTGAATTTCTTGGCGCTGCTGGGTTGGTCGCTTGATGGTGAGACTACCATCATCCCGCGCGACGTGCTCTGCGATGCATTCTCACTTGACCGCATCACCAAAAAAGACGCAGTCTTTGATGAGACCAAGCTTGACTGGATGAATGGCGTTTACATTCGCGAAATGCCTGCTGAGGCTTGGGTTGAAGCCGCGCTGCCGTGGCTTGTTCGCGCCTTCTGTGGCGTGGGCGCAGACGAGGAGCCCACCGAAGAGCAAGCAGTTTTGGCAGCGGCTGATGTTGAGATTCGCCCTGAGTGGTATGAGGCACTCTATCCGCTTGTTGCCGAGCGTCTGGTTCGCCTGGACGAGATTCCTGAGAAGCTCGGCTTTATGTTCTGGGGTGACCAGGTGAAGACCTTGGACGAAAAGAGCGTGCAAAAAGTACTGCTCAAAGAGGGTGCTCGTGCTGGCGAAGCGCTTCGTGCATGCCGTGAAGTTTTGGCGGATGAGGCCATTGCCTGGGAGGCTGAACCGCTGCAAGAGGCGTGTCGTGCCCTCTGCGAGCCGATGGACATCAAGCCGAAGCTTCTGTTCCAGCCGCTGCGCGTTGCGCTGTGCGGCAACATGGTT
>CAJTML010000153.1 GCA_910577495.1 uncultured Eggerthellaceae bacterium | reverse complement strand
GGTCATGTCAATTGCCGCTCACGAGGGGCTGTGGGCGCACCGTCGCAGTGTTGAGCTGCGCAAAAACCTCATTGAGACCGGGGATGCGTTCCGGCTGGAGGGACAAGATGCAAACCTTGGCGAAGGAGGCGCCCAGTAATGACCGCGTATGCACAAACCGTTCGCCCATCAGCTCCGCAGCTAGAAGCGCTGACGCCCTATGACCCGAAGTATCTGCCGGCGGATGCGTTTTTATCAGCCAACGAAAACCCGCGCGATGTGGACGAAGAGTTGCGCCGCCACATCATGCGCGTGCTGCGCGACGTGCCCCTAAACCGCTATCCCGATCCGCTGTCAAACGAGCTGCGCGATTTGATTGCTGAGGCGAATGGAGTCACGCGTGATCAGGTGCTCGTGGGAAACGGTGGTGATGAGCTGCTCTTCGACATCGCGCTTGCATGGGGAGGTCCTGGACGCACGTTTTTAAACATGCCGCCCACGTTTTCGGTCTACGACAACAACGCGCAGCTGACCAACACTGAGATTGTGTCGGTTGTGCGCGACGAGAACTTCGACATTGACGAGGCGGCCGTGCTTGAGCGCGTGGCGCAAGGCGACATTGATTACGTGATCGTGACCAGCCCGAATAACCCGACTGGCAAGCTGGCAGATGAGCAGTTTATCTTGCAGTTGCTTGAAAGCACCGATGCGCTCGTGGTGGTTGACGAGGCATACTTTGAGTTCTCGCGCAAAACCATTCGCCCGTATTTGGAGCGCTTTGAAAACCTGCTCATCCTGCGTACGTTTTCCAAGGCGTTTTCGCTGGCGGGGGTGCGCGTGGGCTATGTGTTGGGATCGCCCCGCGTCATTCGTGAGCTCATAAAGGTGCGCCAGCCCTACTCGGTGGATGCGGTCTCGCAGGCAATTGCGCAGGTAATCTATGAGCATCGTGCGCTCTTTGAGCCGGGAATTTCAGCTATCATTGCCGAGCGTAGCCGCGTGTTTGACGAGCTTAAGCGCATTGCGAAGGTGGTGCCGTATCCGTCGGATGCGAACTATATTTTGTTCCGTGTACCGCAGGCAGGGCGCGTGTGGCAGGGGCTGTATGACCGAGGGATACTGGTGCGTGACTTGAGCGGCGCCCCGCAGCTTGAGGACTGCTTGCGCGTTACCATCGGCACCGAAGAACAGAATGACGAATTTTTGGATGCATTGCGCACGGTGCTTGCTGATATCGCGCGCCAGCAGCTGCAACCACCCGCGCACCCAAGCGCATAACTGAGGTAAAGCTGTTAAAGAACCTGTGAGAAGCGTTGGAGAGGAAAGGAATCGCATGGAAGCCAGAACTGCTGAAATCCATCGCATGACGGGAGAAACCGATGTGCTTATTCGCCTTAATTTGGATGGCGAAGGCACCTCTGACATTGCAACCGGCATTGGCTTTTTCGACCACATGCTTGACGCGTTCGCTCGTCACGGTATGTTTGACCTGTTTGTGCGCGTGGAAGGCGACCTGCAGGTTGACGGACATCACAGCGTGGAGGACACCGGCATCGTGCTTGGTCAGGCCATTGCTGAAGCTGTGGGTGACAAGCGCGGGATTGTGCGTTTTGGCTCATCGGTGCTGCCGATGGATGAGGCGCTCGAGCTTGCGGCGTGCGATCTGTCGGGCAGAGGTCAGCTGCACTGGGATGCGGACGTGGAGCCGTGGATGTTGGGTGCGTTTGATTCAACGCTTGCCAAAGAGTTTTTTATCGCGCTTGCCTCAAATGCCCAGATGACGCTGCATGTCAAAGAATTCGCGGGCGAAAACGTCCATCACGTGGTCGAGGCCATTTTCAAGGCGGTGGCACGCGCACTTCGCGAGGCGGTGTCGTATGATCCTCGCCAAGCCGATAAGATTCCCTCAACGAAAGGCGTCTTGTGATAGTAGTTGTTGATTACCATAAGGGTAATTTGCTCTCCGTGGAGCGTGGGTTGTCTGCCGCAGGCGCACAGGTGGTCGTCAGTGATGATCCGGATGTGATTGCACAAGCTGATGCCATCGTGTTGCCAGGGGTGGGTGCTTTTGCCGATGCGGCTCAAACGATGGAGGCACTGGGGCAGACGTCGGTCATTCGCGCGCGGGTTGAGCAGGGTGTTCCCTTCCTGGGAATTTGTCTGGGAATGCATTTGATGTTTGAAGAAGGTGTCGAAGGCGCGCCCGATGAAGATGACGAAGTGAGCTCGCACAATGCGCGCGGCTTGGCCATTTTGCCGGGCGTGGTTGATCGGCTGCCCAATACTGATGCGGCGGGGCAGACCTATAAAATCCCGCACGTGGGATGGAATACGGTGGTGCCTGGTGAGGGCGCTTCGGTGTTTGCAAGCCCGCTGTTTGCCGACATTGATCCAGGGGAGCACTTCTATTTCACCCACAGCTATTGCGCACCGAATGGTCCTTTCGCCATTGGAAAAACCACACACGCCCGTGAGTTTGTCTCTGCCGTGCAGTACAAAAATCATGCCTTTGGCGTGCAGTTTCATCCCGAGAAAAGCTCGGATGCGGGCGCGCAGCTCTTGAAGAATTTTGTCCAACTTGCGCAGTCGGCCTAAGGCGTGCGCGTACGTTTACTCGTGAGGTTTGGTTATGTATTTGCTTCCTGCAATTGATATTTTGGACGGGCGTGCGGTGCGCTTGGCGAAGGGTGACTACAACGCGGTAACCGTCTACAACGATGACCCGGTTGCACAAGCGCGCGAGTTTGAGGCACGGGGTGCTACGTGGCTGCACGTGGTTGACTTAAATGGCGCCCGATCAGGCATTCCTGAGAATCTGGCCATCATTGAGCAGATTGTTCGCGCAACCAAACTCAAGGTTGAGGTGGGCGGCGGCATTCGCTCGCTTGAAACGGTGGCACGATTGGCTGACGTGGGGGTGTCTCGTATGGTGCTGGGAACCTCGCTCGTGAAAAATCGCGCGTTTGCCCACGATGCCATTGCCGAGTTTGGAGATCTGCTGGCCTGCGGTATTGATGCCAAAGCGGGCGAAGTTGCCATTGCGGGCTGGGAGGAAGGCTCGGGAACCAACGCCTATGACCTGGCGCGCGAGATGTCTGAGCTGGGATATGCGCACATTATCTTTACCGATATTGCGCGCGATGGCATGCAGACCGGCATTGATCCGGCGGCTTACGAGCGCATGGCACGCGCGTTTGGGCACCCGGTCATCGTCTCGGGTGGTGTTGCAAGCGTGGCCGATATTGAAGCACTCACACCCATTGCGAACCTGGTGGAAGGCGTGATTGCGGGGCGCGCAATTTATGAGGGTGCACTCAGTGTTGAGGCGGGTGTCGCGGCGTGTGAACAGGCAACCCGCGCTTGCATCCATGTGGTCAGTTCGGAGGGTGACGCATGTTAGCGAAACGCGTAATACCGTGCATGGACGTCAAAGATGGCCGCGTGGTCAAAGGCGTCAATTTCGTCAACCAGCGCGATGCGGGAGACCCGATTGAGCTGGCGC
>CAJTML010000152.1 GCA_910577495.1 uncultured Eggerthellaceae bacterium | reverse complement strand
GGGATGCGCGCCATATTTCCCGCGAAAACGAAAAAGCAGCAAAAGGTCAGCAAGAGTGGGTAGTCCACCGACGCGAGCGCCTTTCGGTCGGCAAACAGCAGTGCACCTGCAACGGCGATGACCGCCACGATATAGGGTATGAGTGAAAAAATCGCCAGCAGCGTAAGGGCGAAAAGCACCACATAGAGCACGGTGCACTGTGGTGAGCACGGTTGGGGTTGCTGCTGTTGGTCGGGCTCGTGTGCAGGTGCGCGCGTTGCGGACTCTGTGCCTAGTTTCGCCGCAACTTCGTTGCTGTCCTTCGCCATCATAAGCGTCGCAACCACAATGATGGTGGTGGCCGCACAAAACGGAAATGCCATCGTGACGAAAAACTCGCTCAGCCCCAGGTCATAATAGGAGTAGAGGTAGATATTTTGCGGGTTGCCAAACGGCGTGAGCATGCCGCAGAGGTTCGCCGCAATGGCTTGGAGCGAAAACGCGACGGGGATGAGTCGTGTTCGGTTTGAGCGGATGAGGATGACGCCTGCAAGCGGCAGCATCACGATGAGCGCCACGTCGTTGGTGAATGCCATTGAGAGCGCAGCCGTGATCAGCACTAATGTGAGTGTGAGTGCGCGGGTGTGGCGAATGCGGGCGATGATGGCGTGCGCGATGCGATCGAAAATGCCGGCGTTTCGAAACGCGGTTGCTACCGCCAAAACACAAAAGAGGCAGCCGATGGTTTTCCAGTCGAAGTAGTCTGCGTAGGCTGCATCAGGGAAAACTGCCAACATGGAAGCACTGGCGGCAAGCGCAGAAGCAGCAAGCATCCAGTGCTCGCGCAAGAGAGCGATTATGCGGGCGAGTGGTTGAATGATGCTTCCTTTCTGAGTTGCGGCGCACTTGGTGAGCGTTGTTGGCTGCTTGCGGCAGCTTGCATAGTATACCGCGCTTGATGCCGCCAAGTGTTTTGCTCCCTCAAAGCAAAAACCCTGGTATGTGTGCTGCGCGCATACCAGGGTTAAGGGGAGATAGCGGCATGTCCTGAGCGTTACGAATTGGGAGGGGAGGGCTCGTACGTCAGTCTAATACTGCTCGGGTAGGTGCTTTTAGCGATTATGCTTCCCAGCTTTCAAGAGCTGCGGCGTTCTGACCAGCCTCGCGACCCCAAACGCAGGTGTTAAGGATTGACCAACCGCAGCCGAAGTAGAACGGACCGACGTAGTTGCCGCCAGCAACTGCACCAGCTGCATACAAGCGCGGGATCGGCTCGCCGTTGATACCTAGAACCTCAGCCTTCACGTTGGCTTTAACGCCCGCGAAGCTGCCCATGGGGCCAGGACGGAACGGGTCAGCATAGAACGGCGGCGTTACAATTTTGCCGAAGTCAACGCGACGGTCGAAGTCCATGTCCTTGCCGGTTTCGCAATAAGAGTTCCAGCGGTTAATGGTGTCAACGAAATTATCTGCAGGCATACCCAGCTTCTCCGCCAACTCTTCAAGCGTGTCGGCTTTGATGGCGCCATCGTACGTCTCAACATCAATACCTTGCAGTTGCCACTGGAATACATGGTCAGCGTCGGCAATGTGATAGACATTTACCCCGTCGGGATCTTCGGGTTGCCAGCCAGTTGCATATACCTCTTTTGCAACCTCGGCAACAACATAGCCCCACTCTGCGTCTTCTTGGCAGAAGCGGCGGCCGAAACGGTTCACCATAATGGAACCTTCGCTACGCCATGACTTGTAGGGGTTAGAGCCTGAAACCATGCTGGTTGCGTATTCGCCAATACCACCAACGTAATGCGAGTCGTTCATGCAGCATGCTTGAGCCAAAGCCAAGTCTGCACCCACTTCGCGCGCCATGCGCACGCCGTCGCCGGTGTTGGTCTCAACGTCATGAGAGGTTGCGCCAACGCCAATATTGGAGGTGTCAAGGCCTGCATCGCGGCAGGTCATGCCCCAGAATTGTTGTTGCAAGCCCAGTTCCTTCGCCATTTGGGTGTTGTTGTCAACAGAGGCGCATGCAAGCACAACTGCCTTGCGAGCTTTGGCATACACGACCTTCTTGCCGTCCATGACTTCAACGCCGATGATCTGGCCGCTGCCGTCTTGGAGGAGCTTGGTTACCTCGTGCTCATTTTTGGCGGTGATGCCGCTTAAGGTGTTTGCGTAGTCTTGCAGGGTCTTGAAGTGACCGTTGATGCTCGTGCCGGTCTCGAACTCGTCGTTGTCAATTTCGCCAGCAAGCCAAAGTGAGCGCGGCACCAGGTCGGCTTCGGTGTCGCCTAATCCCCAGATGGGAGGCAAAATTTCAGCGGCGTCAAACTGACGACCAATGCTGATGAGCCAGTCCACTGTCTCGCCTGAGCGCATGCATGCCTCGCGAATGATCTCGGCGTCGCCAAAGCCCTGAGCCCAGCGCAACATCTGCTCGGCGAAAGCTTCGCCCGTATCTCCTGCATAACCCGTGATCTCTTCTTGGGTTGACCAACCAGCAGCCAAGATAACGCCACCGCAGAGTGCTGAGTCTCCACCAAACATGGAACTCTTCTCCAAGATGAGTGCCTCAGAGCCTGCTTCGGCGGCCTCAATAGCTGCGCAGTACGCGGCTGAACCTGAGCCGACGACAACAACGTCAGCCTCGTATTCCCACTCAATCGTTGACGGGTCTACGCCACCGGTGGTTGCCAGTTGAGACTCTTCGGCGGCCTCAGGTCCGCGGGGCGCACATCCTGCCAGCGCGCCAGCACCCAAGATGCCAGCACCCAAAAGCGTTGATGCCTTTAAGAAGTCGCGACGTTCAAATGATTTGCTCATATGTCCCTCCTTGTTGGGATTCCTCTCAAGTTTTACCTTGCACCACGCAGTCTAGAAGGCGAAAAATGAGCCGTAAACTTCGCTTTTCGTCACTTGTTTTGCCTGATGATCGTATGAGTGGAGAGCAACTGACGATTTTCGACACTTGATCAAACGCTACGGTGATTGCCTTTGCGTTATGATACGTACACGCGAACAATCGTGACGGGGGAGAAGGGGAGCCGTCGTGGGGGATACGTTGCATCAAAGCCATGAACAATGGTTGCGTGAGCTTTTGCGCGATGAAGCCTTTATGGTGTTTATGCAGGAGCAGTTAGAGGGCTATGCAACCGAGGAAGCGTTCTTTGCGCAGGACATGCCGGCGGGGATAGACCCGGCCGCGGCGTGGGATTTCGTCTTATTTATGCGTCGCATGGCGGCGTTTCCACGCGTGAAAGATACACTGTCGTCAAAAAGCGGCAATCTTGAAGAGCGTGCTTATTGGTGCATGCCGCCTCAAACACTTGAAGTGCTTGGGGATTTGTATGCTGAGACCGATGTGGCGTCGCAGCTGTGGCAAAACGTTGAGCCGCTCTTGATGCATCGGCGTCTGCACAAGCCGATCGTTGAAGATCTCTATGCCTGCGCGCTTCGCGATGGATTCGCGCTTGATTATGAGGGTGTGCAAGAGCTTGTTCGCCATCGGCGAGCGCCCATCAATAACGAAGAGCGAATTGTGGCGAACACGATAGCAGTGC
>CAJTML010000151.1 GCA_910577495.1 uncultured Eggerthellaceae bacterium | reverse complement strand
CGCCACCCCGCCTGCCGGCCAAAACGTGAGGTTGTATCCAATGTGGAAATAAATGGCAATCCCTTGCGCCAGCGCCGTCAAAAACAGCCCCACCGCACATCCCGCAAGCACAATCAGCACCGGGTCGACGTTTCGCCGCCTAAAACTGATCGCGCCATACACAAGCGTCATAGCGAAAGCGGCACCCACAAACGAAAAACCAACCATGCCGGCATAGTTCATGCTCGGCGCCAGCGCCAAGCACAACGACAGCGCAAACGTCGCACCAGCATTAATGCCAAGCAATCCCGAGTCAGCCAAGGGGTTGCGCGTCACACCTTGCATGATGGCGCCCGCAACAGCAAACGCCGCACCCACCAGGATGCATCCAAGCGTGCGCGGGGCACGCAACTCCACGATGGCAACCTGCTGCTGGTTGTCCATGTTCGGGTCAAGCAGCCCCTGCAGCACCACGTTCGGCGCAATGTCGGTACTTCCGAAAAACAGCGAAACCAGCGCGGCGACACCCACTGCCACCACGCCGATGATCATGAATATGCTCAGTCGTTTCGCCACTTTGTTGTTTCGCACCTACTTCGCCATGCTCGTTGTGCGGCGTCTGATGCCGCATGGTCTCCTCTGCCCCACGGTGCCCTATTCGTCCGCGTGAGCACGGAAGAAGTCGATAAAGATTTGCAGCTGATTGTTCAGCGTGATGGGGTCGCGATGCATGAAGGCCACCTGCTCGTATTGCAGCACGCGTCCCGCCTCGACCGCCGGCAGATTGTTCCACAGCGTGGAGTCGTCCACGAACGCGCTGTCGGTGCCGTCCAGCACGCCGTGCAGAATGAAGTCGCCCGCATACTCAGGCATTGCCTCAAGCGAAATCACCTCGTACGCTTCGTCGCCGTCCACCATGGCGCTTTGAATGGGCTCGGGCGCTTTGAGGCCCCACATGTCATACAGGATTGAACCGCCGCGGGCGAAATGGCTGCCCATGACGTAAATCTCTTGCGGCCATACTTCCAAAATGGAAACCGTGCGATCGCCCACAATTTCGCGCATTTCGTCGCGCACCATGTCCACGTTGTCATTGAATTCGTTGACCCATGCCTGCGCTTCGTCTTTGCGATTGACCAAATCCGCGATGTAGAGGAACAGCTCTTCGTCAGTGCGCGTGCCGTCTTGGATGAACACGGTCGGGGCAATAGCGGAGTATTTGTCCACGTCAGCCTCGGTAATGGTGATAATGAGATCCGGCTTTGCAGCGGCAATCATCTCAAGCGAAGTCTCAGCGCTGGTCACGTTCATCGGCTCAATGCCGTCGCACATGCCCGCCAAGAAGGGATTGTTGAGTGCATAGGGCGAAGCAATGACCGGCTTCACGTTGACTGCCAGCAGTTCACCCAGGTAGTAGTCAGACACGATGGTGGTGGGGTTGGCAGGAATCTCGACGTCGCCCTTGTCGGTGGACACCGTGCGCGTGCCGGCGTCAGCTGCGCCGCCCTCACCCGCGCTGCCTGCCGCGTTATCTGCGGGTGCCTCGGCGGATGAGCAGCCTGCAAGCGGAACCGAAAGTGCTGCCAGCGCCAACAACGAAACCGCACCACGACGAGTCATATTTCTCATAATGAACCTTCTTTCATCTCAGTTGAGTCGCTCTAAAGTAAACTTGAGTGAACTTTTTGTAAAATCGAAGTTATCTATGACTAACTTTCTCCAAAATAATCGCACAGATACTTGCGTGGACGCCATGCGCACGAAAGACGCACGGTGCACGAAATTCACGCAAAGAGAAAGCGCGCTTTCTTGAGGATAACGGCGCGCGCCAAGTTATTCGGTCATATTTCGCGAGGGTTACTTCGCGGTTCTAAAAGCGTCAATGGCATGTGACAATGTGACGAAGGGTCACTTCTAATGTCACATCTTACGTAACGAAAGCCGCCCCCGCATGTGACATTTGAAGTGACCCTTTGTCACACTTGCGTATCACGTAGCGTGAGGGTTTAGTATGCGCTATGGTTGCAACCAAACAAAACATCCGCGAACCAAGCACGACCCCACAAGGACGCCCCACATGCCCGAAACGAACAAAACCTACACCGCCAAAGAGCTGGCCACCTTAGCAGGCGTTAGCGTCCGAACGCTGCACTACTACGAGGAGCGCGGCCTGCTCCACCCAACGCGCGACGCCAACAACTGGCGACGCTACAACGCGCAAGATCTCAGCGCGCTGCGCGTCGTCCTCGCACTTCGCGCATGCGGCCTTCCCCTCACCAACATTGTCGCGCTGCTGGACGACCCCGCGCTTGATATGTTCGCCGTTCTCACCGAACACCGCCAGCACCTTCTGGCGCAGCAAACCGAGCTCACCACGCTCCTGCACACAACCGAAACACTCATCGAACGATGGAAGGATATTCACACCATGACCGATAAAGAAGCCTTTGAACTGCTCAAACAGCAAACTATTGCACAAAATGAACAACAATATGGCGAAGAAGCGCGCGCACGATACGGAGACGCGGCCATTGATGCAGCCAACGAAAAGCTCGCTCAGATGTCACAGCAAACATGGGAAAGCGCCACAGAACTTGAGGCGGCCATCAAGGACAAACTTCGCGAATTACTTGCTCAAGACGAAATCAGCGACACAGATGCGCACCAGTTGGTCGACATGCACGCGCAGTGGCTGCAGATGCACTGGGGCGAAGGCGCCTACTCTGCGCAAGCACACATCGGGTTGGCGCAAGGCTATCTTTTGGACGATCGCTTCGTTGACTACTACGACTCAGCCTGCGGCGACGGCGCAACTGCCCTGCTCGTTCACCTGATTGAGACTGCGCTTATGTGACAAAGTGACAAAGAGTCACTTCCATTTGATACCCGCTGCGTACGTGCCTATGGTCAGATTCGAAATCAGCTGCGCCTTGATGGTTGCCCTATCGGCCCGAATGACCTTGTTGTAGCCGCAACCGCCATAGCGCAACAAGCAACGCTCATCACGCGCAACGTTAAAGAATTAAAGCGAATAAAGGGTCTAAGTTTGGAGGACTGGGAAGAAGTAGCGCTCTAGCATTGCCATCTTCTTCGGATTACGAAGAAGATCCCGCTCGATCTTTTTCGGAATCTGAAGAAACTTGAGGTCCAAACATGCCTCGCGCGGAGCATCAACCCCACAAAAAGGCGAATGCCGCCTGCGGAGGGCGCAAGCGGCATTCAGAGGAAATAGACGGACTGCGTCACTGGTGCGACGTGTGCTGCAAGTGCTCACGACGTGTGACATTTGATGTGACCCTTTGTCACGTCACATTGCTCTGTCACGCTGTCACTACAGTCCAGCGGCGGCGTTTCGACCAGCAAGGCGGCCAAACGACATCGCCATGGAGTGGCTAGCACCCGCCACGGTAACCGGGTAGTCAACCAAGAAGCGGCCACCCATCGTATTACCCGCAACGAACAGACCCGGCACCGGCTCTTTGTCGGCATCAAGCGCACGGCACTCTTCGTCACAGTCAATGCCACCGATCAGCACGAGCATGCCCGAGTCACCAAACGGCACCACGTAATACGGCGGATTCTCCACCGGGAACAGGCGCGTTGCAACTTTGGCGAA
>CAJTML010000150.1 GCA_910577495.1 uncultured Eggerthellaceae bacterium | reverse complement strand
AGGGCAAACAGATTAACTGAAAGAACTTATGAGTTGGGAAAACGAAATGAGCTACTCGGAAGATGAACTACGCGAAGCGCTTCGCCAGATAGATTCAACCCTTCACAAGCTGCGTGAGACAGTTAAAACCTTCGAGTCAAAAGAAGATCCAACTCGTTACAAATCGCAGATCACGTTGGCGAAGCGTCGCATTGATGCTTTCACCATTTCGCGTGAGCTTATTGAGCGCGAACTTTGTGCCATCGGGTCACATCAAATGTCGCATTGACGCCCGCTGAGCGTCTGCCAATCTTCGATGTGACATTAGATGTGACCCTTTGTCACACGCGCGCTTAGAGCTGGGTGATGGAGCGCTTAACTGGCTTAAGCGGTTTTGATACCAAACCGTGGTGGTTGCAAAAGGCAAAGAGTTTACCCATGCCCCTATACGGAAAACGCGCATCAGCGGTTTGCTCGGGGTAGAGCTTTCGCAAAAACACCTGATCAGTTGTAACATACGCCATGAAACTGACGTAGTGATCTTTGTTCATGGGATGATCAATGCTGAGGTACACTTCACCATCGCTAACTTCGCTTGTAATATGAAGCTCATCGGTTTCCTCTTCAGCTTCCAGCGGCGGCAGCGCAATGCCGCAGCAACTAATATGCGCTTCACCTGCAGAAAAGAGCACGTTGCCACAGAGTGGGCACACGTAAAAATGCGCACGCGAGAGGTTTGCTGCTCGGTTAGTATTGACGATTCGCTCACCCGCCAACAATTCTGCAAGCGAGACGCCAAGCGCCGCAGACAAAGGCTCTAGAAGCGTAACATCGGGCAAACCGCGACCCGTTTCCCATTTGGAAATTGCTTTATCGGTAACACCGATTTGCTCGGCCAACTCCTTTTGCGTCAGCCCACGCACCTCTCGCAGGGCGCGAATTGAATCTGCCGTAATGTATCCAGTCATCTCTACTCCAAAATGCTTTTGTTCGTTACCTACCACAGGATATCCTGGATATCATTTTCAGGACGCCCAACAAATCGCGCAACCTACGCTCCGTAGAGCATGTGACAAAGGGTCACTTCAAACGTCACATTGACGCCTCCTGGTCGTTTAACAATCTTCGATGTGACATTAGAAGTGACCCTCTGTCACATCACGCTACGCTCTCCACGACGCCAACAAAAATTGGTACGTGCGTCTAAGCTTCGACAATCATATATGCGAACGGTCGGTTAAGTGTCACTTCCCTATAATCATCGATCGCAGCCGAGCCACACAAAATTTCTACTGTCACCGCCGCTGCACGAGTGCCGTATTCGTCAACCTCTATGAACGTATTTTGGGTTATGCTGTCCAGATTAAGAGGTTGCGAACTCTCGCAATCTGTACTGAGCATCCGATCAAAGCCTTCCTGCTCAGAAAATGCCGCATCAGCACCCATATTTTGAAGCGGGTCAGTAAGATCAAGCTGCATTTCATTTGAGAAACGCGGCATCACTGTATGAACGGGAATATACTCGGTATGAGTCAAAACATTACGAAGCTCAGTGCCAGACATCGCAGTGATAACACCTCGCGGATCATAGCCTTCATTGGGCAACAGTGCCACAAATTCATAGTCCCCACCTTCGTAAGACTTGATAAATCCGGTAGCACATTCAGTTTCAATGTAAGCATACTCTGTAGATCGCATATAGTGAGCCGTTTGTTCTTCGCCGGAAGCGGCCACAAACGTACCATCAGTTGTAAACGCTGGATCATAGGGAGTTATCCACTTCGCACTAAAAGCAATGGCGTCCAACAAAATCATGACAGCGTTTTCAGGGAATTGATGGAGTACCGACGGAATCATGCCATCAGTTTGTTCGTTCGCCCATGCATTAATCTGGTGAATCGCTTGATCATCGAAGGGAGCATTAAACACTTCTGCTTCGTAGAACGTACGCGAATCCTCTAAAAACTGCGGATCAACAGGGCAATCGTCACGCACCCACAGCGCGTTTGCAACCGATATGTTGTCTGACTGAGGAAATGCCGCATATATTTCGCGAAGATCCTCCGCCGAAAGCCCGAGCACCTCTTCAAGCTGTGCAAGCGTTTCCTCCGAAGCACCATTTTCGATCATCCCCAGTGCATAAGCTAACGACAGCGGAGATACAGTCAGATTCCCTTCTTGGTCAGACAAAGCTTGCACAAGTCTGATACTGAAATCTGCAAGCGCATCAGCTTGTTCAGGCGTTAAATTATCGCCCGCAGGAACCGGGTCATAGTACTGACGTGAATTTTCGTCAACGTAATTGAGCGGCGGCTCATGGACAGGTTCGGGCGTTTTCCAAGGAGTACAGCTTACAAGAAAAGCGGCCACCAACACGCAAAGCATTCCAAACACGCTGATGCAACGAATTAACTTGGCGAAAGCTCGTTGAGTCTTCATGGCGGCTCCAATCTCTGAGGGAATGTAAGCATCACTTGACCTGCCTAGACCTTACCAGGGGCAGCGGCGCGCCACAAGAGGCACAACTTCTCGCCCGTACCTGTTGCAAACTTTTTTGCATGTGACAGAGGGTCACTTCAAATGTCACATGCAAAAGTTCGAAACTCGGTGTAGAATTATGTGCCGTTTGATGTGACCCTTCGTCACATTCGCCTGGCGAGGCCTTTGGCAAGCGTCGCCGAGTGTTAGGAGTTGATACATGAAGTTTTAGTTCGCCCAACGGGCACCTCATAGTTCGACCAGTCATTTTGGCCGCGTTTGGGTGCTTTTTAGCAGCTAAAGCTTTACGTATTACATTCCCATACCTGCTTCATGCTTAGCGCATTTCTGCCACCTTCAAACGCGGCGTTTCTCGTACAAGGAGCGCCATTTATGCAACTACAACTTAGCAACATTTCCTACACCTACCCAGGCGCAAGCTCTCCTGCGCTTACACAAACAACGGTAACTTTCAAACAAGGTTGGACCGGTATCGTTGGCGACAATGGCTGCGGTAAATCAACGCTGGCGAAGCTGGCGTGTGGAGAGCTTTTGCCTGACAAAGGCAATATTTCACCGCACCTTTTTCATGCGTTTTGCCAACAAGATGCCTCTGTTGCGCCCCACAATCTCTTCGACTTTGCATCTGATTGGAGCAGTCATGCCCAAAAAATTCGCCACCTTTTACACATAAATGACGAATGGTTTTGGCGCTATGTGACCCTTTCAGGAGGCCAACAAAAGCGGCTTCAGATTGCGTGTGCGCTTTGGGTTGAACCCGATGTGCTGGTCATGGATGAACCAACGAACGAACTGGATGCACAAACGCGCTTGATAGTTCAAACTGCATTACAATCTTTTGATGGGATTGGTCTTCTGATCTCGCATGACAAAGCGCTGCTTGATACGCTTTGCACGCAGTGCGTACTTTTCGAAGCAGGCCAATTTGTCTCGCGGCCAGGCAATTATTCACAAGCATCTGCGCAAGCGCACCTCGATCAGACAACATTAGTTCACCAGCGCGAAAAGGCGCGCGCAACAGCAAAGCGACTTGAGGCTGAAGCACAACGCAGACGAGCTGAAGCAGCAAAATCTGACAGTAAACGTGATGGCCGAAAACTCAACCGCAAGGATTCCGACGCACGCGAAAAGCGAGGTCGCGCGATAGTTTCAGGCAAAGACGGTGTGGCCGGCAAACTCTCCGCGACCATGAATGCGCGCTTAGAGAAATCACAAGCAGCACTTGATAACCTTGTTGTTGCAACGCGCTACGAGTCTCGTTTCCAA
>CAJTML010000149.1 GCA_910577495.1 uncultured Eggerthellaceae bacterium | reverse complement strand
TCAAGATGCCAATGGCGCTATCACGGGCGTGAAAGTTGAAAATCAGATAACCGGTGATGAGACAACGATTACGTGCAACGCGGTCATCCTCACAACAGGTGGTTTTGGTTCAAATGTTGAGATGCGTATGCAATACAACCCCGACATGGATGAAAAGATCCTCTCTACTGACTCAGTAGCAGCTCAGGGCGATGGTATTGTGATGGCACAAGCGGTTGGCGCTGACACGATTGATATGGAATACATCCAGACGTATCCGGTGTGCGACCCTGAAACTGGCGCCTTGCTCTATGTTGGCGATGTTCGTCTTGAAAACTACGGCATTCTAGTCAACAAAGAGGGCAAGCGTTTCGTGCAAGAGCTTGATCGTCGTGACGTTATCTCGAATGCCATTAAGTCGCAAACTGATGGAGTGGGATATCTGCTCTTCAACCAAAAGGCGGCAGATGAGACTGGCTTGGTAAAGCAGCATGCAGATGAGTATGAAAATAGCGAATCACGTGGCGTTATCGTGAAAGCTGACACACTTGCAGAAGTTGCTGATGCACAAGGCGTTGACCCTGATGCGCTTCAGGCAACGGTTGATCAGTGGAACGAGTATTGTGCACAAGGCGAAGACCCCGACTTCAACTACAGTGCTGAGATGAATACCATTGATGACGGTCCGTATTACCTCATGGCATGCAAGCCAGCTGTTCACTACACCATGGGCGGTTTGCATATCACGCCAGAGGCTGAGGTTTTGAGCGTGGATGAGGAAGTCATTCCGGGTCTGTACGCAGCTGGCGAAGTTGCAGGACACAAGATGGGCACCAACCGCCTTGGTTCTTGCTCCATGACTGATGTGTATACGTTTGGCCGCATCGCTGGTAAAAATGCTGCCAACTACACTGCATAGGTTGTTGGAAGGAGCGCGGCTTGACAGGCGGCTCTGAAGTGCGAATAGTTTTGCAGCCCGAAAAAGGCTCAAGAGCATAAAACAGCTCAAGAGCACAAAAATGACCCAAGAGTGCAAAACAGCATTTTGTGGGTGGGGTGTTGACGAAGGTTAGCACCCCACCTTTTTGTATTGCCTCTAGAATTCACGCGGAATCCAGTACCTTGTTTTACAGTCGACGCCATGCGCAACAAGGGGCAAAAACGCAATACGGCTTTATTTCTTTAAGAAATAGGAGTTTTCCGAAGATCTGTGGTTGTCCAGAGTTTCGAAGGAGCATGTTGAGTCAAGGCTCAATCAGGCAACACGGAGCATTGTACCTTTGATCAGGCACGATGCATAACGCATGCGCCAAAGACTTTTCTGTGTTCGTACCCGTATTAAGACATCTTCGG
This sequence comes from uncultured Eggerthellaceae bacterium, assembly GCA_910577495.1. Taxonomy (GTDB): domain Bacteria; phylum Actinomycetota; class Coriobacteriia; order Coriobacteriales; family Eggerthellaceae; genus Xiamenia. Next base: position 2,471 of record CAJTML010000149.1, on the reverse strand, counting down.
AAAGCTCTCAATTATTAGCGAGAATCAGGCTTTTGGCGTTTTCAAGGTGGCTCTTGAAGTCAGGGGTGAGGGCAGGTGCAAAGGGCGACCAGACAAGTCATCACGAGGAGGGTCGCCATTTAAGGGTCACGGCACCCAGAGACGTAGCATCTAAAGACTTCCGATATTAAGAAGCGAACGGCGAAACGTTGATATATGCGGGCTTATGATGCGCACGCGCATACAGACGTTGCGTGCGAAGTTCTGCCAGATCAAGGTTGGGGAGGGGTACTGGTTGGCTCAGGTGTGGATAGGCGGTTTTGCCGCTCAGTGCTGCGGAACTGGGGTGCACCATGATGCTGTTGAGGCGAAAACCGACAATATAAGCTGAGCTTTGCAGGGTTGAGCCGTAGAGCGTCATGAGTTCAATGCAAGGGGCAACGTTTTGTTCGCTTACAAACAAATGCATGCAATAGCTGGGCTTTGGCGGCTTGCCTTCGCCCACGTTTTCTCCGCCTGAGGTGGTACGGCGATCAATAAAGTTTGTGTTCTCCATGGCGCCACCCTCAATCTGCGCTAAAAAGCTGGCTGCGTCGTTGAGGTCGGGAAACGATAAACACACGGCTCGCTTGAACCACTCCAGCAGATGTTGTTGGTCTTGATAGCGAAGTGACGCGAGGGGATCAGGTGGCGTGAGGTTGGTTTTTTGTGCGCCTTCGGGTAACGTCATATTCCCTGCTTGGAGGTGCGTGACGTATTCGGGAAAGAGCTTGCGCTGCTTCATGCCGCGCGTTGCTGATTGCAGTACAATTTCTTCCACCGAGATCTTTTCTACCCGAAGATAGTGCAATAAGAGTTCTCGGCGCGCATTGAGTTCGGTTTTGGCCAGGGGATCGTCCACATAAATGTGCATAAGGTAATGCTTTTGATCTGCGGCATCTCCTTTGTAGGCACGCGTGTCTTCACAAATATACATACTATTTATATGGGCGAGCAGAAAGAGCGCTGCCGACTCGGTTGCTGCCCAGGTGGTAATAATGGCGCGTGCAAGCGCGGCGTTGTTGCGCGCGATGTGCTGTGCTTTCTTCTGTTTGGGTGAGGCTTTCGCCATATATGAGGCGAAACTGGTCTCAAGGCTTTCCACGTGAATCCTTTTGAGTCGGTTTTGCTTGGGCGCTATTGTACCAGGACGCTTTCGTGCGATGCGGAGCGGGCGCTTGGTAACAATTAAAAAACTATAGAACATTTGTTTGTATTGTATGATACAGTAATGCGAACAAAACTGCAACGAAGAAAGTATGTATAACGTGTCGCGAAGCTCTGACAAACATAACACCCAAGATCACGCGTGCGAATGTGCCTCGGTAGGCGCGCGCTTTATGGAGCCTGTTCGTGCGTGGTTTGCTGCTGCTTTTGATCAGCCTTCACCCATACAGACACAGGCGTGGGAAAGCATTGGTCAGGGTAATAATACGCTTGTGATTGCGCCAACCGGATCAGGCAAAACGCTCTCAGCATTTCTTATCGCACTTGATGAGCTTATGCAAGAGAAAGTGAGTGCTGCGCGAGACGGCGTAAAGCGCAAGCCAGGTGTGCGCATTATTTATATCTCTCCGCTCAAAGCGCTCGGTGCAGACGTAGAGCGAAATTTGCGCATACCGCTTGCAGGAATTGAGCAGCGGGCGCGTGAAGCCGGTCTTGAGTTTGAGCCCATTCGCGTTGGCATGCGCACGGGAGACACCACACCTGCAGAGCGTCGCAGCCTCATCAGTAAACCACCTGATATTTTGATTACGACGCCCGAATCACTCTATCTGATGCTCACGTCGAAAGCGCGAGAGACGCTTCGAAGTGTGACAACGGTGATCGTGGATGAGATTCACGCTTTGGCGCCTTCTAAGCGTGGTACTCATTTGTCGCTCAGTCTTGAGCGGTTAGATGATCTACTTGAAAAGCCTGCGCAGCGCATTGGGCTTTCGGCTACCGTTTGGCCTCATGACAGAGCCGCCGAATTCTTAGGTGGCATACATCCCGTTGAGGTTGTCGCACAAACTGAGCATCTTCCATTTGAGCTGACTATTTCGGTCCCCGTGCGTGACATGACCGCCATACCAGCGCTTGCTTCGCTGGGTTCCGCGCCTATACCTGGTGGGGTGCGCGGTTTCGGTCCGCGCAGAGCGCCCATTGAGCAGGCGTGGAAGTCAGACCGAGCGCTTGCGGCGGCCATGAGAAACGACGGGCTAAGCGCTCCTGAGGTGCGCGCTGAAACCACCTCAATTTGGCCACACATTGAGCAGGCTATCTTGCAAGAAGCGCTCACCCATACCTCTACTATTGTCTTCGTTAATTCGCGTGGTTTATGCGAGCGGCTTACCGCGCGCTTGAATGAACGCTATGCCTCATGGGTGACCGCGGGTGGAGGTGGGGCATCTTCGCCCGCGCAAACTACTCAGGTTGGCGCTACGAAGCAATCCTCCACCTTTACCTCAGTG
>CAJTML010000148.1 GCA_910577495.1 uncultured Eggerthellaceae bacterium | reverse complement strand
TCAACCGTACCCGTACGAGAGTCATTACCTACCAAAAGCACCCAAAACGGCGACGTATCAGCCTCTTCTTCCTCGGGTGCGCTTTGGTTGTTCATAAGCTCAACATCCGTTGGCTCAGGAGCCTCAGGCTCCGGCGCACAACCCGCCAGCGCAAAGGCCAAAACACCAGCGCATACAAACAGCGCTGCCTTCTTCATGAATTTCACGATGCCATCCTCCTTTTGCATTTTTACTCCAATTGGCTATCGTTTAAAGTGTCGAAACAGAATACCACGCCTACGGGATAATAGCGGTGGAGTTCACATCTACATCAGACGGATCCGCGCCTGATTCCACCACTTCCATGAGGTTTGCCCAGCCTTCCGGGTTCTCATAGCACAGCCACATCCCACCTGCTGCTTCGTTGATGTCACCGGCGCTGGGGCCTGAGCAGCTGTAGATGGTCATCTTGCCTGAACCACCCGCAAATGAGCTTGCAAGCGAGATAATCTCTGGAGTCTGCATATCAGTACCCACACAAGACGCCAAGCTCAGCACCACATTAGGCAGCTCATAGATAGGCGCATCCAGTGCTTTCTTGAGGATAGCCTCGGCAAGTTCGCGAACGTTGTTTTGGCGATGCATATCCTGATCAGTTGCATACTCATGACGGGCACGGGCGAAGATTTGCGCCTGCTGACCGTCTAAAGTTTGCTCGCCTGGTTCGATGGTGATGGTTTCACCAGTCAGCGCATCTTGGTATGAAAGCTCCGTGTCAACGTTAACGGTCACGCCACCAAGCTTATCCACAATCTCTTCTAACTCCGAGAAGTGAATTTCGGCATAATGCGAAATGGGCACACCCGTCAAATCAGACACCGCCTTGATGGTCATAGGAGCACCACCGATGTTATAGGCCTCGTTAATCTTGACCACGCTGCCATCGTCTAAGGTCAGCGGCGTATCACGCGGGATGGTAACCATAGTCAATTCTCTGACCGACGGATCAACGCGCACCAAAATCATAACATCTGAGCGCTGCTGATCTCCGGATTCGTATTCTTTATCCGAGGTACCCGAGCCTTCGCGTGAGTCTGAGCCTAACACGAGCACATAAAACGGCTGACCCGCCTCAGATGCCACCAGCGCCTCATGTACAGCGGCGTTCTGCTCAGCACCCATGGAAAGCGCATCGTTGAGTGTGATGGTGTACCAAATGCCATACCCCACACCTACCAGCACTAATGCCAGCACGGCAGCCAACACGCCACAGAGCACACGCTTGAGCGTAGACTTCTTTTTGCGATTGTTGACATATCCTGGATAGAGTTCCTGCGCGGTCGGACGCGCATGCGAGCCGCCATAAGCAGATGATGCAGCCCCGTACCCGCGCGCAGCTGCTTGCTGCTGTGTGCGCTGATAAGCCGCCTGCGTTGCGTGCGCCGAACGCGGTACACCCTGCTGCGGACGCTGCTGGTAAGCTTGCTGCGGCACACCTTGCTGCGGCACACCCTGTGGCACGCGAGCATGTCTTCCACCCCCAACATACTGATCACGTGCATAATATGAGGCGTCTTGATTCCCCGTAGTATGTCGTGCGTTATTGCGGGTGTCCACTATGCTTACTCCTTTTTCGCTCGCTCATCTCCATAACAAAATCCACCCTCACGTGGATAACCAAATGAGAATAATAACATAGCGAATTAAGCACTCAGTCTCATTTAGATCTATGGACACGAAAGCAACGCATGCACGAACGCACCTTACACGCAAAACACCCGCATAGGTATAAAGAGCGCTACCGCAGATTTACGCCAGCCGCACTGATAGTTCGCGAAGATAAGCTCCTTGTTCATCCTCTTCGATCGTGCGAACCACTTTAGCAACTACTAAACCAGCAGACGAAAGCGCCTTAATCTGTCGTGGGTGCGTAAGCAAGCTTGCTCCTTCATCCTCCACCCCATAAGAGACACCCAGCGTATTCAAGAGCGCACGCGCAACTTCCACATCTTGATCAAATACTTTAATAACATGATAAAACCCATCAGCACCCAGTTCATAGAGCGCTGGATCAAGCGGGTATGCGCGATTTCTCTGAAGTACTGTGTCTATGTTTTTATTGGCGAGCGAGCAATAATGTACACCCAAAGACAACTGATTTGCTTGAGCAAATTCCAGCAAGTCCAAACAAGCCTGTTCGCTTCCGCTAATAGGGAGTGCACCTGCATAATCATACTCGTAGAGCACTTCAAACGGCGGGTTTTTAATCATCAAACCTCGTTTAGCAAACTCATTCCAGCGATGCATGGGGTAACACAATTCAAGCAAGTTAATACCATCCGCACCTTGTTTGTCCAGCCGCAAAAGCACCTCTTTCATGAGCTCCACTTCGCCAGGTGCCACAGGCATCTCAACCATGACGGTTGGGATATAGTTCTTCGCCACTGAAATTTGCTCAAGTACCTCATCTAGAGCCGGCCGCCCCTCTTCAAGCTTGATACTAAAGCGAATCTCATCAAGGCCCTCGTTGGCAGCTTCACGCGCAAACGCTTCATCAAACCCATCACCTGAGGTATAAAGGCGGAGATGCGCCTGCGGTTCGCGCGTATGCACATACGCCAAAAACTCAAGCGTCTTCTCCTTGCAAAGAAGCGGTTCTCCACCGGTGAGACCAACATGCGTTACCGAAGGAACCTCTTGGCGAAACTGCTCAAAACGCTCCTTCCAGTTCAGATCGTGTTGTACATGCGTTGCATACTCAACCTGATTTGGATTGAAACAAAAATAGCACCCACGCCTGCATTTGAGGTTGATGTAAAACGTTCTGCTACCACACCCTCCCACACAAGCCTGACACGCACTTGATAAAAAACCGCGCGATAATGATGCATCTCCATTGAGCGAACGTAGTCCACCCTTGATCAACAACTGCTTGCGCTCATTCAACGCATCAGTTTGCTCGTCACTTTTCTGTGGCGCAAGATCAATGCCACTTTGGCGCAATTGCGAAAGATACTCATCTTCAATGGATCGGTATTCATCAATCCACAAGTCAAGTGTTGGTCGTCCCGTCGGCATGCAAACCTCCCACTGCAGCACGCATACTCGTTGTTTGTCTTATTGTACAAAAAATCTTTCGCAAACCTAAATTAATCTTAGGATTATTCTAGCTATCCTAAGATTAATTTGCTATCCTACGGCATGAGGGATCAATTGATTTCATTAGAAGGGGCGAAAAGCTTGCAACTTTTCGCGAAATCAACGAGGGGACATATGCGCACCACCTTGGCCAGGTTGTTTGCGCCACTCTCCTACTATCAGGAGGAAAGTATGAAAGAGTCTAGCAAAAAGCTGACGCGACGTTCTTTCTTAGCCAGCACAGCACTCACCGCCGGGACGTTGGCAGCTGCTTCTGCACTTGGATGTAGCAGCATTGATACTTCAGGTGATGCAACGTCAGCATCCGATTCAGAATCACTTGCCGAAACTGGCGAATTGTTAGAAGAGTCAACTTTTATTGGTACCTGCCATGGTAACTGCGGCGGTCGCTGTGCACTTCAAGCAACCGTTCGTGAAGGCAAACTTGTACGCACGCTGCCCATGACCTTCCCTAATGACCAAGAAGGATTACGCGTAGGTTGCGTAAAGGGCGTTTCAAATCCGTTGCGTATCTATGGCCAGTCTCGCGTTTTGCATCCTATGAAGCGCGTCGGAGAGCGTGGCAGTGGTGAATGGGAACAAATCACCTGGGACGAAGCCATTGAAATTTTCGCCAATCAGTTGCAAACCACCATTGATACGTATGGTGGCGCAGCCAACATGTGGCAAGGTGGAGCTGGCAATATGAATGGCG
>CAJTML010000147.1 GCA_910577495.1 uncultured Eggerthellaceae bacterium | reverse complement strand
CCACAATAGGTTTTTCGAAATCGCGCACATAGCCACTCATTTCCTCGCCGGCAGTTGAGATGCCACCACCGGAATCAACGCGGAGCACAACACCTTTAATAAAGGGATCTTCCGCAGCTTGATCCAATAATGCTTTTAAGCCCTCAGGGCTACACGCGCTCCCATCGTATTGGATGGTGCCATCGATATCTATCACGGCAATAGAGTCTTCGTAAACGCTATAGGAACCATCTGTCATGAAAGCAGCATTCATGGAAGAGGTCATAAATTTTGTACAAGAAACCATGCTTAAAGCAAGCAGCGCAAACACGACAAGAATGCAAACAATAGCAATAATCCAGCCATGACTTTTCTTTTGCGGCTGCGGCTGCTGTTGCGCGTACCCATACGGTGCCGGTTGCGGCGGTTGCGACCAGACCTGCTGCTGCCATTGAGGATCTTGCTCCATGGGATGCTCCTTTTCAAAATCTATGCTCACTTGGCAAAAATGTAGTATCTTCTAGTATGAAACAAGACCGCCCCGATGTCGGCGCGGTCTGAGAATTTCTATCATGACTTCAAAACGATGTTCACCGTTTTTTAGATCTTGCGATAAGATCTTTCGACTTCGCTTCGCTCCGTTCAGGATGGCGAAGGGAGGCGTTGTAACGGTTGCCTTAGAGCTCCGTGATGCCCTCTTTTGAGCGTTGTGCTTTCTTGGCTGTTCTCACCAAAAATTCGGCGTTATCTTCGGTTTGCTTCAAAGACTTAATGAGCATATCCATGGAACGTTCCGTATTGTTCATGTTTGCCAAAATCCTACGAACACCCCAGATTAACGGAGCCTCCTGCGGCTTCAGCAGCAATTCTTCCTTGCGTGTACCGGAAGCGACCGGGTCAATTGCTGGGAAGATACGACGGTCTGCCAAATTGCGATCAAGCTTAAGTTCCATGTTGCCGGTACCCTTGAACTCCTCAAAGATAACCTCGTCCATCTTTGAACCGGTATCCACCAGCGCAGACGCCAAAATGGTCAAGCTGCCACCGTTTTCAATGTTGCGCGCTGCACCCAAGAAGCGCTTCGGCGGATAGAGTGCCGTTGAGTCAACACCACCTGATAAGATGCGGCCGGATGCGGGCTGTGCCAAGTTATAGGCACGAGCCAAACGCGTGATTGAGTCAAGCAAAATCACGACGTCGCGCCCGTCTTCCACCAAGCGCTTTGCACGCTCAATTACCAGCTCAGCCACGGCAATGTGGTTTTCGGTAGGCATATCGAAGGTGGATGAAATGACCTCACCATGAATTGAGCGCTCCATGTCAGTCACTTCTTCAGGACGCTCATCCACCAGCAGGCACATGAGATGTACCTCGGGGTTGTTCGCCGAAATTGAAGCAGCGATGTCTTTCAAAATAGTGGTTTTACCCGCTTTAGGCGGCGACACAATCAAGCCACGCTGACCTTTGCCGATGGGTGACACCAGGTCAATGACGCGTGCCGTCGTGGTGTTTTTGCCATGCTCCATAGAAAGCACTTCATCAGGATATACCGGCGTCAAATCACCGAAACGCACACGCTGGCCTACCTCATCAATGGGCTTACCGTTGATGGCGGTCACCTTTTGAATAGCAGCGAATTTCTCGTTCTCGCGCGCAGGACGCGTTTGGCCGGTTACAAAGTCACCCTTACGCAGACCATTGCGGCGAATCGTGGACAAACCAACATAGCAGTCCGTCTCAGAAGGCAAATAGCCCTGCGTGCGCAGAAAGCCATAGCCATCAGCCAAGATGTCCAGCACGCCTTCAACCTCAATAAAGCCCTCAGCCTTAACCGACGCATCAAAAACAGCGTCAACTAGCTCAGCTTTTTTCAGCCCCGTCACATCCAGCTCAAGCTCGGCGGCTTTCGCCTTGAGATCCGCAACCTTAAGCTTGGCCAACTCTTCTTTGGAAACGCTGGGCACCACTTCGCGGTTGTTATTGTTGTGCGGACGACGATTGCGTCGCTGATTTTGGTTTTGATGATTGTTCTGACGTTGGTTTTGGCTTTGCTTCTGCTTGTTATTTTGCTTTTGAGTTGAAGCTGCCTTCGTCTGCTTTTGCGGCTTTTGCTCCTTAGCTGCAGGAGCTTTATCCTCAGCTGGTGCAGACGTCTCCTCAGCCTGCTTGCGTGCACTGGCGCTGCTGCGCGATTGCACCTTCACGCTCTTGCGACGCGCGCGCCCCGGGGTGCTCGTGCGCTTCTCAGGAGCGGCTGCACCACTTTCTTTCGCTACTTCGTTTTCACTCATGCGTTTTGTACTTTCTCCCAGTCCTTCAAGAATGAGTCCAAACCGCGGTCAGTGAGCGGGTGCTGAACACATTTTTTCAACGTGGCGAAGGGAACGGTGGCAATGTCGGCGCCCATGAGCGCAGCCTGTGCCACATGATGCGGAGAGCGAACCGAAGCTGCAATAACCTCAACCGATTCGCCATTAACACCAGCATCAGAGAAGTCGTAGTTACCAAGCGCTGCAATCACGTCTGCCAGCTGAGCCAAGCCGTCTTCGGCGATATCGTCGAAACGACCCACAAACGGTGAGATATAACGAGCGCCTGCGCGAGCTGCCATAATGGCTTGCGGTACGGTAAAGCACAGCGTCATGTTAACCGGGATGCCTTCGCTTGCCAGCTGTTTGGTTGCAGCCAGACCTTCAATCATGGTCGGAACTTTCACCACCACGTTCGGTGCCAGTGCCGCCAACTCACGGCCATCGCGCACGATCTCATCGCGCGTCATGGCAACGCTTTCAGCTGATACCAACTCGCAAATACGCTTGATGTGATTGTGGAAGTCTGCCAGCTTGCCACCGGTGCGCGCATACAGCGTCGGGTTGGTGGTTACACCTGCTAAAACTCCCCATGAAGCCGCTTCTTCAATTTCGGCTAGATCGGCGGTGTCAAGAAAAAACTTCATCCCGTCCTCTTCTCCTATCAGGGTTTTGCTGTTCGCGAAACTGCGCACCTTATCTGCCTATGCACACAATGGCATACGTATTGTGGATTAAGATGACAAAGGTGGAAATAACCTCTTTGGCAGAATCGCAAAGAATACGGTCATCGTAGCGCAAGCGACCAGGTTGCGCAAGGCTTTTAGTCAGCTAAGTTCATTGAGCGGTAAAAACAGCTTTGCTCCCCCGTGTGACACGCCGGTCCGTGCGCAATCACGCGCGCAAGCAGCGTATCGGCATCGCAGTCATAACAAAGTTCAACCACATCTTGCACGTTTCCACTGGTAGCGCCCTTATGCCACAGCTCTTGGCGTGATCTACTCCAAAACACCGTCTGCTTGCGCTCAAGGGTCAGCGCCAACGATTCCGCATTCATCCACGCCATCATGAGCACCTCATTGGTGCGCGCATCTTGCACAATACAGGGAATCAGTCCCGCTTCGTTATAGGTGAGCTCTGGTAAGTGCACGCTTTATCCTTTCGCACTATTGACGCCCTACAGGCGCACTTCAATGCCACACGAGCGCATATGCTCTTTGACCTGGCGAATGGTCAGTTCGCCAAAATGAAACACACTTGCAGCTAATACCGCGTCTGCTTCGCCCTCCAAAATACCTTCAGCGAAGTGTTCCAGCTTGCCAACGCCACCTGAGGCAATCACGGGGATGTCAACCGCGCGCGCCACCGCACGGGTGAGTGCACAGTCAAAGCCATCGCGCGAGCCGTCACGGTCCATGCTGGTCAAAAGAATCTCCCCCGCACCGCGCGCTTGCGCCTCACGGGCCCAGGCAACAGCATCAATACCCGTGGCCTTACGACCACCGTGCACATAGACCTCCCACTTGTTAGGATTGCCCGCAACCGCCTTCGCGTCAATGGCGCACAGAATTGCCTGCGTGCCAAACGCGCGCGCCGCAAGCGTGATGAGCTCGGGGTTTGCAACCGCAGCAGAGTTGATGGAGACCTTATCGGCACCAGCGGCAATCATGGTTCTGATGTCGTCGACACTGCGAAAACCCCCACCCACACAATACGGCAGATGGAGCTGCGCGGACGCGCGCGAGGCCAGGTCAATCGTT
>CAJTML010000146.1 GCA_910577495.1 uncultured Eggerthellaceae bacterium | reverse complement strand
CTAGTCAAGCGTATCCTCAAGCAGCGACAGCAGCTCTTGCTGGGTGTGAATGCCCAGCTTTCGATAGAGGTTTTTACGGTGTGTGTTCACGGTATTTCGCGAGATGAAGAGCTCTTTTTCAATGTAGCCAACATCGCGTCCACGCGCCAGAAAGCCCAAAATTTCCGCCTCGCGCGCGGTGAGTGCATACTGCGTTGCAATGTCGTGACAGCGCTCGTCAATGGACTCGTGGCTGAGCTTAAACAGCCGCGGCGAGAGCATCATGAGCGTGCGCTCGGGCAGCACAAAGACGTAGGTCAGCGTCAACAACACGGTGGCGAACAGGCTGGCATAGGGCAACATCGTGTACGAAACGGTGATCCCCGCGAACTCCTGCATACCGCGCGCAACCGCAAAGCCCAGCGGCAACCCCAAAAACTGCAGGCCAAACACCCATCCGATGACAGGTCGCGACGCGCCTTTTCGCATAAAAACGATTGACCAGGCAAGCATCCACATGGTGGGCATGATGAGCGCGTATGCTATGTATGCCAGCGAGTACGACACAAATAGATGCGTTGCCGCCAGCCCTAACGCCGCCGAGCCCGCCACGCCGAACACGAACGCGACGCGATAGAACAGCTCCGTTCGGTACGCCCGCCACCGATTCACAAACGCCATGATAATGCCAACAGAGAGCGTGGTCGCCACGAAGATCAGGGCGAACACGACCCAAAACAGACTCTCATCAAGCGGTTCGGTGGTCATAACCACGTTGCACGTCCAGCTAAACTGCGCCACAAATGAGAATACGAACGAGGCACCCGCCACGCGGCCGATAATGGCTTTGTCGGTGGTTTGCGCTTGCGTGTTCTTTGGAGCCTTCGCCACTCCTTCGCTTATGTTTCGCTCGTCGAAAAAGCCCACCAAGCACCAGCCTGATACGAGCGGCAGCACAAACGCCAAAAGCGCCTTAAAGGCCGTACCCATGAGCTCAACAGCAATAAAAGGGATCCATTGCAGACAAAACGCCACGCCAAGTGCCACAAGCGCTTTGCGCATATCCAGCGCCAGCACCACTTCGCCCCACTCAAGGGTATAGGCAGCAATAAAGATCCCAGCCACAATGCCGGCAAGTGCCGCCGCAACCTTGAGGCCTGTTTGCCCCAGCGGCGCCACTGCGCTTAAGTAGACACCGAACACGCCCGCCAAAGCGCCCACAACGGCAAACACAATCATGAGCAGCTGCCAGCGTCGCGCACGCGTTTTGTATTCAGTTTCCTCCGCAGCTACTTTTGTAGTCTCTTTGGAGTCCAGCGGTAACCTCATACGTTTTTTAGTGGCGAACAAAACACCCAGCAGCAACAGCGAGGCGGTCAGGCACGCGCCCAAAAAGAGCGGGTCATGCACGACACCGCCACCATAAGCCACCATGTCGCGAAGCAGCCCTTCGAAGCAAAACAGCAAGTAGACCCATGAGTAAAACGCGGCAATTCCCAACGCCAATCTCACGCTAAACCAATTGATTCGCACCGCCAGAAACGACGCCGTTGTATTCGCTTCTGACATCAGTTCCCTCCAAACAGCGTCAAAAGTTTCACTCCTTATCTTAAGTATTATACGCGCACCTACTGGCAAGCCTTAAAAATTGCGCCTGAACCACCGTCGCCGCGACCTGCGCAAACACCGAATTCACCATCTCGTGGTGAGGCAAAAACACCCTATTTCACCATCTGGTTGGCATTGGCAAGCGCACCTTCGCACTCCATAGTGGCCTTACGCGAACGCACAATCGCAAGGAGCAATCGCGAAATTGTTTGAAAGGGGAAACAATGGATCACACGGAAAACATCAGGCAAGAACTTGCCGGCAAGCGTGGCCGTATTGAGCTGAGCCGCCGCAATTTCTTCCAGGGTGCAGGCGTTATGGCCTTAGGCGCTGCAAGCGCGGGCATGCTTGCAAGCTGTGCTCCGGCAGCATCCGAAGAGGGCGCTCCCGCCGCACAAGCAGCAGAAGGATCGAACCTCTCTGCAACCGGTAATGCCGCCGCTGCTACGGGCAACGAAGGCAAAACCATGGGCGAGGTTTTGGGTGCTGGTTGGCTCGGCGAAGAGCCGGTCATCGAGGACTCAGAGCTGGTTGCCACCAAAGACGCCGACATCATCGTCTGCGGCGCAGGTCATGCAGGCACCGCATGCGCTCGTCGCGCAGCTGAGTTGGGCGCGAAGGTTATCGTGCTTGAGACGCAGCCTGAAGACACCTTCAGCGCACTGGGCAACGACATCGGACATCTCAACTCATCGTGGCAGCTTGACCGCGTAGGCATTCCAGAGTACGACGTTGTTGACTTCATGAACGAGTATCAGATGTATGGCGCTGGTCGCGTGCAGCCCACGCTGCTCTCTCAGTTCGCCAACCGCTCAGGTGAGTCTCTGGACTGGTTTATCGAGGGCTACACCGAGGCCGAAAAAGACGAGCTCGTACCGCTGAACTGGCCGGTTGTTGATGGCTACAACTACAAGAAGGGTCCTTTCACCTCATATGTTGGCACCTGCCAATTCGCGGGCAGCGTTGGTATGACCGACGCCGTAAAGCGCAGCCAGGAAAAGGCAAAAGAGGCGGGCGCTGAGTTTGTGTTCGGTACCTCTGCAGTGCGTCTGGTGCACAACGAGGACGGTACCGAGGTCACTGGCGTTATCGCTCAGGACGCAAATTCGGGCGAATACACCCAGTACAACGGCGAAGCAGTCGTCCTTGCTTGCGGCGACATCGGCAGCAACTCGGCAATGTACAACGCTATCTGCCGCGAGAACTATGAGCTGGGCGAATACCGCGACTGCTCCGCTATGTCTGGTCGCGACGGCTCGGGCATTGCTATGGCTATGCGCATTGGCGCTAAGGTTGAGATTGCAACCGGCGGCGACATGGGCAGCCACGCATTCATTCCGCTGTCTCCGATGGAGGGCGTGGAGTGCTTGTGGCTCAACAAGTATGGCAAGCGCTACTGCAACGAGGCCTTCGGCGGACCTTTGCTCTCTGGTTGCGCTGGCGCTCGTGAACCAGGCGATCGTGCATATCTGATCTGGGGCAACGATTGGCAAGAAGTCTTCTTGAACCAGCTGGCAGGCCACCTTGCTCCCAAAGAGTGGGACGACGAAACCATTGCAAACGTTGCAACGTACATGGAAAATGCCGTGGGCTCAGGCGCCGATGGCGACGACACCTCGGGCAAGTTCCTCTACTGTGCAGACACGCTTGAAGAGCTCTGCGACTACATGGGCATGGAAGAGGGCGTCAAGGCTAACGCACTGGCAGCCGTCGAGGCCTGGAACAAAGCTCATGACGCTGGCAAAGACACCGAGTTCGGCCGTGACCCCGAGACCATGTGGCCGATCGTAGAGGGTCCTTTCTACGGCTATCCGTGCTCTAAGCGCATCGGCGGCGGCTCACTGGTTGCCACCTCTGGCCTGCTCGTTACCGGTCAGCAACAGGTACAAGGCCAAGGCTTCGAGCCGATCAAGGGCCTGTTCGCCTGCGGCAACACCTCAGGCGGCCGCTTCCCCATGGGCTACAACGGCATCATGAACGGCGTTTCAATTGGTATGTGCCTGTGCCTGGGCTACACGCTTGGCGAGTACCTGGCCACCGAGGACATCAACCAATACTGCATCTTGGGTGCTGGCAATGCTGAGATCAAGCAGTCCGACAAGGGCATGCAAGGTCCTCCCCCCTCAGCCGGCGGCGAAGGTGAAGGCGAAGGCGGCGAAGGTGGTGCCGGCGGCCCTGGTGGCGGCGCACCCGCGTAAGCCGACCCCCTACGACCCCCTACGCCACATGAGGGCGCTTTCTCCTCCTCCTTATCAAAGCGCCCTCTGAGAAGTTAAGGCAGCCGACCCTCCCTCCCTGTGTTGCCTGACGCAAAAAGAGCTCCCACGCACGGGAGCTCTTTTTAGTCTATAAGCCTAAACCTCTTTGAAAAACTGCGACTGCACGTGTCGCGGCCTCACAATACTTGCGTGGCGAATGCCCTGAAACGCAAAAAGGCCTTCTGGCGTTAATAATTTGGCGAATTCCGAAGAATGTCAGATACCGCTGCC
>CAJTML010000145.1 GCA_910577495.1 uncultured Eggerthellaceae bacterium | reverse complement strand
CAGCCCGTATGCAATATGTGGACTTGTATTTCTGGTTAGTGGGCGACATTCTGCTCAAAACCGACAAGATGTCCATGGCGCATTCGCTGGAAAGTCGCGTCCCGTTCTTGGATAAGGGTGTGTTTGATATTTCGCGGACGATTCCCACTTCCCAGAAGCTCAATGGTACCCAGACCAAGATCCCATTGCGCCAAGCTTCCGAGCGCGTTATCCCGCACGACTGGGCGCAAAAAGAAAAGCTGGGCTTTCCGGTGCCGGTGGTGAATTGGCTTCGCCAAGACCAGTACTACACCCAGGTCAAAGCTGCTTTTACCGACGAGATTGCCCAACAGTTCTTCAACACCGACGAGTTAGTGGCCTTGCTTGACGAGCACAAAGCGGGCGCTGATCGCTCGCGCAAGATCTGGATCATCTACATGTTCTTGATGTGGTACAAGATCTACTTCGTAGATCAGTGTGTGCCTGAGAAGCCGCAAGCGAATTAAAGCTGCGCCCTCGGAACTGGCGCGACAAGCGCGGTTGAAGCTATACGAGCAAAGCGACGTTTTGCGCACCATGCGAAACGCTCCGAGGGCGTTTTTTGTTAAAAAATCGGCGAATTCGTGAAATGTATGAGCAAGCACCAGCCACGCTGCAATGCTACAATTCCATTTCGCCTGATCAGAGCACCGTTAATGCATGCTAGATGCACAGTTACCTGCTACGCATCGCACCAAATGGGGCTGTCATCCCTCATTTTTCACGAATTCGCCGATTTATTAACGGAATTGAGCCATTTTGCGTTTCCGAATCACAAAACATGCGCCGCCGGATCAAGCGAGCACTTGGCCACCTGCGCAGCTGTGCTTAAGCCAAGCGCGATGACTTAACCGAAACCAAGTGACCCATCTCATCCTGAAAAACGCAGAGCGCGCCATCGCGGCTCTCGTAGAGATGGTGGAAGCGACCAAAGCTGTCGCGGCGAAGCGGAGCAGCGGACATCTTTTCAACTTGCTTGTTGATCTCTTCCGTAGCGTTTTGCGCAATGACCTGCTCGGCTGTTTGTGCTGCGGCCTGCTTGGGCTCGGCCGTTTGTGCTGCGGCCTGCTTGGGCGCTGCAGCCTGCTTTGGCGCGCTGACCTGCTGAGGCTCAGCAGCAGGTTCGGGCACCTGCACTGCCGTTTGCGCCGCATCTAGTTCAGGCGCGCTGGCGGCCTTGGCTTCTGCAACCGGCGTCAGCTCAATGCGCACCTTGCCCCCAACCGGCGAGGCAGGAAACTCAAAGACTGGCGCCCCGGTTCCGAAAAAATCCTCCACCTCGTCCAGCGCAAAACCCAGCTCTTCAGCGGTTTTTTGATCAAGGGGTTGTGCGGTCTCGGTGGTAAGCGGCGCTGCCACCTGCTCAGGATGCTCAAGGGCAGCCTCAACCAGGCCGCCTTCCATAACCGTCATGCCTGACGGAAGCACGATCTTTTCTTCAACAACTTGCTCAGCAGTTGCGTCAAACGCATGCTCTGATGCGTGCTCGGCTACCGCTTGAGGAGCCTCAACAGCGGTTGCCACGCTCGCGCGCTCAGCTGGCACGCTGGCCTGCTGAGCCGACACAGCAGCGCCTGCACGCTCAGCCGGCTGCGATTCAACGGCCGAAGCACGCTCATGGGTATGCTCTACCACATGCTCAGTCATCGGCATAACGCCCATACGTGAATACATGCTCATATTTGCTTGCGCGATTTTCATGAGCTCAGCACCCAGTGCATCTTGCTCTTTGACATCCACGCCCGACGAAAGCGCACGGCCGATCTCATGAACACGACCCCACGAAAGCGCGTCAAGATCCTCTTTGAGCGAGACAATTTTATCTATATCGCGAATGATTCGCTTCTGTGCGGATTTTCCGAACATAATTCCTCATTTAAGTAGCGTTTTGTCCGTAGCGTCCTTATCTAGCGGATGGCATATTCTAACATGTTAGTAACAAACTTGCCAAAACACCAACCCGTGCGCAGGTGCCGTCTCCCCTGCCGCATTTCTATCGCGAGCAGCCAAAACATCACCAACCCACTCAGGTTTTCTGCGTCCCAGCCCCACGCTTATGAGTGTCCCAACAATCGTACGCACCATCGAATGCAAAAACGCGTTACCCACCACCGTTATGGTCAGCACCTCTTCGCCAAGCACTGCCTCAGGTTCAATGGTGATGTCGAACACGCAGCGATGCGTTGGCTTGTCTATCGCGGAGACCGCTTTGCAGAAGCTCTTAAAATCATGCTCTCCGATCAGGTATTTTGCTGCTAATCTCATAGCATTTACATCCAGCGTGCCGGGCACATACCACGCAAAATCCTTCATGAACAAGGGCGGCGTCTGTCCTGAAACAATATGGTAGTGATACTCGCGCGCTATCGCATCAAAGCGCGCCGAGAAGCCTGCAGGCTTAAAACTGAGGTCTTTCACGATAAGCGCATCGTCGGTTAACGCGTTGAGCGAGCGCACAAATGTGTGCAGATTTCGGTCGGCAAATTCGTCCTCTGAGACCTCAAAACTCACCACTTGACCAAGCGCATGAACACCCGAATCGGTGCGTCCTGCACACGTAGTCTCCACATTTCGGCGCAACACCAGCGCCAAAGCATCCTCTAAATTGCCCTGCACGGTCACCTGTCCAGGCTGTTTGGCGAACCCGCAAAATGGCGCGCCATTATAGGCAACCGTCAAAACGGCTGTCTGCTCACCTGGACAGGCACACGTTTCATCCATCCTATGAGGCCTTCCATACCGCCGAGCTAAAGAGCTCTTGGATCTTCGCATGCAGCAGAGGATGCTGCGAATTAACCGACAGCGGCAGCTCTGCGCGGAAGTTGCGACCATCTGCTTGCTTCACGAACAGCACCGCCCTATCGCGACCGGGATGTTCCTTCAACACACGATTGAGCTTCATCGAAGCATTTTGGTCGAAGTCAGCCATGTTGATATGCAGCTCAAAGTAGTGCGGCTTTTCGTCTTCGTCAGCAATCTCAAGCGGGATGACTTCGTAGGCCTTCACTTGGTTGCCACGATCAGAGTGCTCAAATGAGCCTTTCACTTTCACAATTGCGTCGTCTTGAATGGCATCGCTGAACTTATCGTAGTCAAAGCAAATGCAGTCCACATGACCCGTGGTGTCCTCAAGCGTAAAGGTAGCCATCTTGTTGCCACGCTTGGTAAGCTTAATGACCACATTTGAGATCATGCCCACAAACGTTGCGGACTTAATGTCGTTTTCGGCATCAGCCAGCGTTCCCAGCTGATACTTCGTCATGTTCGCAATCTGGCTCTCATACGGGCGAAGCGGGTGATCCGAAACATAAATCTTCATGATCTCTTTTTCGTACGCCAACAGCTGTCGCGTCGGCCACTCTACCCCATCGGGCTCGGGCACTTCTTCGACAAAACCGCTATCCGGCTCATCAGCAAAAAGATCAAAGAGTGACGTCTGACCAGCATCGCGATCCTTTTGGCGCTTAGATGCCGTTTCCAAAAGCGGCGTCTCATCCACAAAATACATGAGCTGTTTGCGCGTGTATCCCGTAGAGTCAAACGCACCGCCCTTGATGAGCGACTCAAGCGTTTTGCGGTTGTAGCACTTCGCGTCCAGGCGGCTCACGAAGTCATGCAGGCTGGTATACGGTCCATTCGCGTTGCGCTCAGCAATAATCTCATCCGCCACGTTTTTGCCCACGCCGCGCACGCCAACCAGGCCGAAACGAATACCCTCATCAACCGGCGTGAACTCCGCGTTCGACGCGTTGATGTCCGGTGGCAGTACTGGCGTGCCGTTGTGGTTGCAACTAGCAATATAGCGAATCAAGCGGTCGGTGTTGCCCATGTAACTGGTAAGCACCGCCGCCATGTAGTCGTTGGGGTAATGCGCCTTGAGGTATGCCGTGCGCATAACCAAAATAGCGTATGCCGCCGAGTGCGATTTGTTAAACGCGTACTTAGCGAACTTCTCAGCGTCCGACCAAATCTGCTTAGCAATATCAAGCGAGAAGCCATTCTCAACAGCGCCCTTGTTCCAGTCTTCCTGCAACGCGCGCATAACGTCAAGCTTCTTCTTACCCATAGCTTTACGCAG
>CAJTML010000144.1 GCA_910577495.1 uncultured Eggerthellaceae bacterium | reverse complement strand
ACCATTGCTTCCTCCTGAAGAGATCTTCTCTCCAGTTTTATGGGCGCACCCCCCCTCGCGTTTCCGTAAGTTCGGGACGATTAACCCCGCTTTTGTGCAAACTGTGCCTGTTGGGGATTCGCTGGTAATGCGCGATCAGGCATTTTGTGAGCGTTCGCTTGCGTCTTTGAGTTCTGATCGCGCAGCTGCTGCACAAAACCTCATCCAATTGACCACAATGCGCGCGGCAGGGCGCGGCGGGACGGGACGGAGCCGTTGGATGTGGCGGGGACGGAGCCGTTGAGCGCGGCTGCTGCGCTACACGTTGAAGGCGCGCTCCACAGCGTCGTATTGTGCGAGGCTCTGCGCGCGCGTTGGCGTCAGATAGGCGGTCGAGTAGAAATAGACGTCGCCGTTAGTTGCCTCAATGCGCTCAATGTCGTCGGCGCGCGCTTGTTCGCGTGCGGTGGCGAATGCAACTTCCACGTCATCAGCGCTCATGAGAAATGGCGGATTAGCTAGGTTGGTGATAGCCATGGGGCGCGGATAGGTGCGTGACTCGTCGCGAACGCACTCGATGAAGGCGGCAACTGGATCGTCCTCGGCAGCCAGATATGACCAGCGCGCATAGGTGTCGGTCATGACGCGAGCGTCGTAGAGGTAGTAGCTGTTTTTGCCCATGAGCAGGCGAATGTCGGCGCATTCGGGGAAGTCGGCCGTGGGGTCGGCTGCGGGGTCGGGCGCGGGCTCGGGCGCCGGCTCGGTCGCGGGGTCGGGTGTGGGCTCGGCCGTGGGGTCGGCTGCGGCCGTGGGGTCGGCTGCGGCCGTGGGGTCGGCTGCGGGGTCGGCTGCGGGCTCGGGTGTCGGCTCGGTCGCGACCGAAGCCGCGCGACGCTTGAAGCCCGACATGCCAACGGATCGTCCGGGCGAGGACGAGAAGCGAGAACGCGCATGCGGGTTCTCGCGCGTGGCGGAAGTGCTTGCGTGGTCAGCCGCATGAGAGGTTGTTACGTTGCCGGAAGTCGCAGCGTCGCCAGAGAGTGGTGCAAGCGTGGGATCTAAGTTGCATGCTTGCTGGTACTCCATCAAGCGATCATACACAGCCATCTCTAAATCTTCGCAGGTCATGAAGCTGGGAACGATGCCGCTGACCTCCCAGTCTGCAGGCGTGAGCAGCCGACTTACTTGCGAATACGCGCGAACCGTATCAAGCGCATTGGCAAGAGCGGCTGCCCGCGCTTCGGGGGTGTCAACCTCAGGAGTTTCGTTGGACGAAGCTGAAGTGAAGCCGTTCGCACCATCGCCTTGTTCGCCCTGCGCGTCGTGCGGCAGCTGTGCGGCCACAAATGCGGCAGACTCGTCGTCAAATTGCGGCAACAAATCCGTGATATCTTCGCCAGCTTCTTGCGCCGCCAAAAGCTCAATGACTGCTTGGCGAATCTCCTCTTCCTCGCTCATGACTATTCACCACCTGCGGTGATAGCCGCAGCGGAGACGGATTCAGCGGCGGCGCTCGTGGCGATGTCTGCTACCACAAGGGGTTCGTCATCCCACTCAGCCATGAGCATGTCGGTGCGAATGTCGCGCAGGGAGCAGTGCTCGCACATGAGACACGCCACCGAATAGGTGTCGCACGGCACGAGCGCGTCCAGCTCAGCCAGCGACGCACCCGCGCGCACCCAGAAGTCGCCGACCAGTGCGCGGATTGCTTCGACGGCGAAGGTGAGCGTGTTTGCCTTGTTCGCCGGCACGCCGTCCACTGCGGCGCGGATGTCCTCGGTGGTGATTTCAAGCGCCTCATCAAGGGTTTTACCTTCAATCATGGCGCATGCTGCACTCGCACATCCCGTCATTGCTAGACAGCCGCGCGTTTTGAAACCAGCAGCCTCAATCACGTGCGTCTCGGGGTTGATGCGCGCGAAAAGACGAAATGCAACTTCGCCACGCTTGGACTTGCCCACCATAGCTTGGGTGTTGGCACCCTCGGGGATGCCGTTGTTCTTGAAATTCGCCACAATGGCCAGCAGGGTATCGGAGTAACCCGTCACGCCGTCGTCGACGTTGGTCTGATATACATCCGCTGTGCGCAGGAGCACCTTCTGCGGGAGCTCGTGATAAATGTCTCTGCCTTCGCTCATGACCAGCCCCTTCGTTGATTGATCGTATGCAATGGCGAAAAGATACCATGACAAAACTACTCCGATTACCCTCTTTCAGGTGACGTTGAGAAACAGATAAGTAACCTTATAAAAGCTGTTGTCGAAGGGGGTGGCTCAGGGGTCGCGGCGGGGGTGTTGGAGCACGCGAAAGGGATCGCGGCGGGGCGGCTCAGGGGTCGCGGCGGGGTCGGCGAGGGGGTGGTGGGGCTGCGGGGTGTGTTACCACACAGATAACAAATTCGGACTTGTAGTCATTTGCTGACCGCAAAGGTCTATTATGAAAGGACTGGTCTTTTGGAGGGAAGGACAGACGGTTTCGATGTCTGCTCTTTTGACGAAAGCAGCACGGAATCGGGGAGGGTCGCCTATGCATGCGATGTGGAGCGGTATCACAACAAGAATCAAGCAATTTTGGCCGATGCTTTTGGGCATCGTATGCGCACGAACTGCGCTGATCGTTGCGTGTTATGGCAGCTATTCGTCAACCGACAACGGCATTTTTACCGACGGCGCTATGCTGGTGGTTTGCGTGGTGCTGGTTCTGCTGCTGGCGGTGTTTGGCCGCATGCGAAAAGAGCTGTCGGCGAATGTCGTGCAGGTACTGTTCGCCATCAGTGTGGCAGTTGCGGCGGGATGTTCTATTGCGTTGTCGCTGATAGATAGCACCGATGAGGCGTATCTCGTTGAAGGTTTCGTCCTGAGCGTTGTGTCTACGCTGGCGCTTTCGGCGTGCATGTTTTATTGGTTGCGAAACATGCGTGGCGCCGACGAGGTCACGGCGGCGCTTTTTGTCTTTAGCGCGTTTATGATCAGCGTGGTGCTGGTGTATCTCATTTCGTTTGCGCCTCTTCGCGCGCAAAATATCATGGGGGCGGTGCTCGTCGTGGCGCAGCTAGTGCTCATGGGGCCGGCGGTGGTTCGTCGACAAAACCTCAGCGGCCGAGAGCACACACGCGCTCGCACGTTCTTCACGTTTGCGCGCAACAGGATGCAGGACACGCGTTTTTTGGTTGCGTGTACGGTGGGTGTGGGAACGCTCAGTTTTGTCGACGGATTTTTGCGCGGCTACCCCGATGGACTTCCGATTGTGTTTACGCCCGCAACTCGCCTTGCGTACGCGCTGCTTGCGCTGGCAGTCTGCGCCTTTATGCTGGTCTTGGTGGTGCTGTTTGGCGCGTTCGACACGCAATGGGCCATTGGTGCGGTCACGGTCAACACGCTCAACATTTTGATCTGCGCTTACTGCTTCTACGTGATCATCGCTTTCACGCGTTTTGGTGACCGCGACCCGTATGTGTATGCCATGTTTGGCTGGGTGGTGTGTTTTGGCTTGCGCTCGGTGGCGCGTATGTTGCTACTCTTTATTTACCCGCTGACCGGCAACGATCTGTTTATTAACTCGGTGCTCAACGCGCTGATTTTGTTCTCCGCGCTGGTGGTTTTGATCCAGTTTATCTTCGCAGAACAGGGCGAATACTCGCACGATCTTGAGCGAACCGAGGCCGAAAAAGCCGAAGCACTAGCTCAAGCTCAGCACGATATCGAACTGAGCAACGAGGCTCTTGAACAGGCGCAACAGCAATTACTTGAGAGCGTGCGAAAGGCTGCCGACCAGCGCTCGGCTGATCTGGAGGCGGCATATCAGGCGCTCATGTTGGCACGCGCGCAACGCTGCATTAAGTGCACCGAGGGGTGTTCGCCCGACAATCCGGTAGCGGCCGCGCACGCGGCAAGCGAAACGGCAGGCAGCGCGTCGGTTGCGTCGGATGCTGCCGTGGTTGTGACTGCGAGGGTTGCGCCTGCATCTATGGCAGCCGAGGCCGAAACCACCTCCACCATGACAACGCTCAGCGACTCCATGCGCAAAAACGTTCGCCATATGGGCGAACAGTTCCTCCTTTCGGATCGAGAAATGGATGTGCTGACACTGTATGCGTTGGGACACACGCAAAAGAAGGTGGCAGAAGAGCTCTGCATTACGCCGTCAACCGCACACACCCA
>CAJTML010000143.1 GCA_910577495.1 uncultured Eggerthellaceae bacterium | reverse complement strand
CGCGCCCGCCGGGCTTGCTGGCTCCTCAAAGATCGGATACAGATACACCACACCACTGACGTTTGTAATGCTCACACCCGCCTTACCATTGGCGTTTGTCGACCAACCCAAGAAACGCAGCGCACGTCCACCTGCACTCTCAGTAGGCGTTTCGCCCAGATACATCTTCGCCACATCTGCCCCACTCACGGTTGCACCAGCTTGCACGCCCACCTGCGCAAGCACAGTTGTGTCGTTGGTGGACAGATAGCGAAGCTCAGCAGTATTACTGGTCCACGCCAGCACTGGAGCTCCATCAGCATAGGTGTTGTAAGCAAACGCGCTTCCCAGATGCGGCACCAGTGTGCGAAGTTCAGCTGGGGTTATTGCTGCTGCCTGCGGGATAGCTTTCACGGTTGGACCGTTTGCGCGCGTTGCGGTTGTGGCCAGCCAATAGCAATTGCGCTCGGAAGACTGGTGCACTTTATTCGCGTGTCCAACAAATGCGCCCGCCGCCGTGCCGTTCGCAATGGTTGCTGAAACGTCGCCGGTGTTATACGAACGCGCGATGGCAAACCGCGAGCCAGTTCCGCCCATGAATCCACCTGCGAACGCGTACGATGATGCACCCGATGCTACCGCCCACACCGCATCCGCATTGAAGCTGTCTTCAATCACCACGGTGCTTTCGGAGGTACCAACGTATCCGACAAGGCCGCCTGCATAGGCAACGCCGTTATAGCTATAACTTCCGCCTTCAACGGCTGCACGATTATATGACTGCGTGATGGTCGTCTGCGCCATGGCAAGACCAATGAGTCCGCCGGCAAACTGTCCACCCTGAACTGATGCCTGATTTGCACACTGAGCAAGCGTGGTGCGCGTGGCAATGCCAGAAGGTAGCGCCATCGTACCAATAATGCCACCAGCACGCGGCGCCCCTTGAACGCTCTGCTCATTAAAGCAATACTCGAATTCGCACCCTAAAGCTTCGCCAACAATACCACCCGCTGCGCGCGCAGGACCTGAAACACGCCCAGCATTTTGGCAGTCGAAAAACGAGCACCGAAGCGCGTACCCGACCAAGCCACCGACAAGCCCGGTTTCACTGGTGCCCGTTACGGTTGCTGTGTTGATGCAGTTTTGGAAGGTCGAATTGGTGGCAGAACCTGCAAACGCGGCCGCCACGCCTGCGGTGAGGTCGCCCGAAATCTCCAGGTTGTAAAACGCGGCATTGGCAACCCTGCCAAAAAGGGTTGCACGCCCGCTTGTAGCCGTCATGCCGGTAATGCTGCATCCCTGGCCGTTGATGACGCCTTCAAATGCATAACGTGGCGAAGTCTCCCAGCGAAGCACGTTTCCCGAGGCATTGAGCTGAGCCAGATCAATATTGTTCACGAGATAAAAACTATACCCTGCTAGCGTCTGTCCCTCATAAACACGGCTTGCGATGCCAGCAAGTTGGGCGGCAGTTGCAATTTCGTAGGTGCCCGGCCCTTTCAGCCAGCTGGTGTCGGCTTGCGAAAGCCAGCTGTCAGCAGCGTACGCCTGTGGCGCGGGTTCTGCAGCTTGTGCGGCAGGCTCGAGTGCAGGCTCGGCCTCAGCCTCAGCGACAGCCTCGGTCTCAGCCGCGGCATCTTGCGCATATGCCACGCTCGGTGTCAGCGTAGCCACCATGGCCACACTCACCACCACTGACAAAACGGATTGAAGCACATTTCTCTTCATGAAACACCGCCTTCCCTGCAAGCGTGCCCCTCATGCGCGCTCGTGCAATAAAAAACCTTCTTGCTGTGTTCATTAGAACAGATCAGCAAGAAGGTTGATAATTTCGCTAACAATTTGGCACGCAGGGTACCGAACTGTTACCTGCACAGCAGGTGTAGGAAGATGCAGACAGGATCGGTCAGGCGCAGCAAGTTCGGGCAAACCGCAGCGTACCCTCAGCAAGCACCCTACAAGCACCCTAGATCAAGTCGCCCGCAGCTTTCACCTTAACGCGATTCGTGTTGCCCGCATAATATGCCAGCGGCACGTCTTCGGCGTCGATAATCTCCACGGTGCCCGGTTGTGCACCCGCGGCAATGGCAGCCTCAATAGCAGCTTCACGAGCTGCAGCCAATGCAGCGTCGCGAGGCGTAACATCGTAATCAATAAGCGCCTCATAGGTGCCGCTCACCTTCGAGATTGCCGAGCCAATAGCATTTGCGCATCCCGCAAACTCAGGAGCAAACACCTGTGCCGTACCCGCCAAATCTTGCGGCAACACAATAGAGCCGCCGCCAACTAACACCACGTCAATGGGATCACTGGATACCTTCATCATGTCAATGGCGTCTTCAACCAGCGTGCGAATCTCGGCCAGGGCGGCTTGGGCAACCTCCAGCGGAATCTCGCTCACCAGCTCAGGATTTCCCACTTCAGCCATACCAAGGCGCACCGCAATATCGGTTGTTGTCATCGTGTCTCCACCAAAGACCAGCGCGCGCTCGGTGATGGCATAGCCAACCGAATCAGGACCCACGCTGACTTTGACGTTACCGCAGCCGTCATCTTCCAAAATGCGCACGATAGAGCCGCCGCCCAGACCGATGGAGATTACGTCCGGCATACGGAAGTTGGTACGCACGCCACCGATAGTGACCGCCACACCGCTCTCACGCGGGAAGCCATGCGCCAAAACTCCCAGGTCAGTGGTGGTGCCACCCACGTCAATAACGATAGCGTCATCTTGCTTCGTCAGATAGCTTGCACCACGAATAGAGTTGGTCGGACCACACGCAATCGTCAAAATGGGATAGCGACGTGCATGCTCCATCGTCATGAGCGTGCCGTCGTTTTGCGACAAATAAACCTCAGCGTTGGTAACACCCTTGTCCTCTAAGCTCTGGGCGAAACCTTCCGTAAAACGCTGCGCTACGTGATTGAGCGCCGCATTCAAAATGGTCGCGTTTTCGCGCTCGATCAAGCCCATGGAGCCGATTTCGCTCGAAATTGAGACACGCACATCGTCGCCGAGCACTTCGCGCGCAATTTCAGCAACGCGCAACTCATCGTCGTTTCGCACCGTAGAGAAGACGCACGAGATAGCAACCGCATCCACTTTGCCCTTAACGCTGGCGAAAAACTCGCGGCAGGCATCCTCGTCTAACGCCGCCAAGCGCTTGCCGTCATACTCAAAACCGCCTTCAACAATGGTGGAAGCAACGCAGACAGCAGCAATGTCATCTGCCCAGTCAACCATCGGAGGGATACCCACGCTTGCGGGCGCGCCAATGCGAAGCACCGCAATAGGAGCCAGATGCTTGCGCTCAACAATTGCGTTGGTGCATTGGGTGGTGCCAAGCATTGCCTGGGTGACCTGACCTCGGTCAATGCCACTTTCAGAAAGCACCGTCTCCATAGCACCCATGATGCCTTCGTAAATATCTTCTGAGGTGGGATGCTTAACCGCAGCCACCACATTCAGTTCATCGTCAATCAGCACCGCGTCTGTGTTGGTGCCTCCCACGTCAATGCCGAGCTTATACATGTGATGCATCCTTTCGCAAACAGCGCTCTTCAACAGGAATATAGTCGGTGTCCAGGCCGAAGTATCGCGGTCCTACCAACTCAATGCCCGCGGGCTCACGCCACATCCAGTAGCATTCAAGACCAACGACCAGCACGCGCTTGCCATATTTCAGCGCGTCAGTAGGAACGGGCGTGAAGGTCTCGGCGTCTACTAGGCAAATCAGGTCAGGAACCGTTGCCAGGATTTCGCCATCAACTTCACAGCTTAAGTTCTCATTTTGGAAAGAAACCGAGGCCTGGCTTCCCTTGTCTTCGCCAATACCTTCAAGCACGACGCGACCAAAGTTGAATGCACCACGCGTCTCACGCAGCACGTCCACAATCTTGCCCTTAAAGAGCTTGTGGCCGCCCGTGAACTCCAAGAAGTGCTGCTCAGGGGTGAGACCTGCCGCAGCCGCACCATCTTTTGCCGTGCGAATGGCAGCACCCAATTCTTGGCTGCGCGTCAAAATGCCGTGCACGCCATACTTCTTAAGCGTCTCGGCATCCATGCAGAACAGCGCAATGGACAGCGACCCACCGCAGGTCATGGTGGCAGCGCGCGCAATGTCTTCAGTCCATTTGTTGGTCACCGTAGATAAAATGCCGGCGTTGCCCTTTTCGTCAATAAAGGCCATCGGACTTGCA
>CAJTML010000142.1 GCA_910577495.1 uncultured Eggerthellaceae bacterium | reverse complement strand
GCAGCCAGCATCTCAGCCACCTGCGTGCGAATCTCAGCCAGGCGCGCTTCGTCTTCTGCATTAAAGACGGTAGCAGCAATGCACAGACCCACCTGATAGAAGTCCTCAGCCGTAAAGCCGCGCGTGGTAGCAGCAGCTGAACCCACGCGAATACCGCTGGTCACAAACGGTGAGCGCGTCTCATTGGGAATGGAGTTTTTGTTCACCGTCAAGCCAACTGACTCAAGCAGCTTCTCGGCGTCTTTGCCAGTCACGTCCGCTGCCGTCAGATCAACCAGGCACAGGTGGTTATCGGTACCACCCGACACGAGGCGCAAGCCCCCATCAAGCATGCCACGACCAAGGGAGGCTGCATTCTCAACCACATGGTCAATGTATTCGCGATAGCTGGGCTGCAAAGCTTCGCCAAAAGCAACTGCCTTACCAGCAATAACATGCATCAAAGGGCCACCTTGCGCGCCCGGGAAGACCGCTTTGTCAATCTTTTTGGCAAGCTCTTCGTCGTTGGTGAGGATAAAACCACCACGCGGACCGCGCAGGGTCTTGTGGCTGGTTGACGTAACCACATCAGCAAACGGTACCGGAGAGGGATGAGCACCTGCGGCCACCAGGCCTGCAATGTGAGCCATGTCCACCATGAAGTATGCGCCCACCTCGTGCGCAATCTCGGCCATACGCTCAAAGTCAATAACGCGCGGGTATGCGCTGGCGCCACCGACGATCATCTTCGGGCGGCACTCTTTGGCAATGCGCTCAAGCTCGTCATAATCAATGGTCTCAGTCTCAGGAGATACGCCATAGCTCACGATGTTGTAGAACTTGCCCGAGAAGTTCACCGGAGAGCCATGCGTCAAGTGTCCACCATGTGCCAAGCTCATGCCCAGCACCGTGTCACCCGGCTCAACAAGTGCCGTATACGCGGCGAAGTTTGCATTAGCGCCACAGTGAGGCTGCACGTTGGCGAAGGCGGAACCAAACAGCTCACACGCACGGTCGCGCGCGAGGTCTTCGACAATGTCTACCTTCTCACAACCGCCATAGTAGCGCTTGCCCGGATAGCCCTCAGCGTATTTGTTGGTCAGCACGCTGCCAACCGCTTCCATAACCGCACGAGACGTGAAGTTCTCCGATGCAATCAGCTCAACTGAGTCACGCTCACGGTTGAGCTCTTGGTTGATTGCCGCCAGCACCGTCGGATCTGACTGAGCAAGATATGATTCTGCCATCTGTTTGTACCCTCTCACTTGTTGTTGGTATTGCTTTGCTTGCTGCGAGCGCCCCGCGGGCGCATGGTGTTACTTGGTTAGCGCGTCAAGTTCCATGATTTTCTCAACGCGACCAGCGTGTCTGCCGCCGCCAAAATCGGTAGTCAAAAACGTCTCGAGGATTTCGCAGTTAGTTGCCGGATCCACAAAACGTCCTGAAAGCGTAATGACGTTCGCATCGTTGTGCTCTCTGCAGAGAGCGGCGAACTCGGGCGTAATAATGTTTGCCGCGCGAATGCCAGGAACCTTGTCGGCGGCAAGCGCCATGCCAATGCCTGTACCGCACACCAGCACGCCGCGGTCAGCCGCGCCATCAGCCACATCACGTGCGACCGCCACCGCATAGTCGGGATAATCCACACGATCGTCGTTTTCTGGCCCGCGATCAATCACGTCGTGACCGCGCTCCAACAAATATCCGATGAGCAGCTCTTTTTGCTCAAAACCCGCGTGGTCACTACCAATGCTAATGATCATGAAATCACCCTTCGCAAACATGCATACCGCGCCTTACAACATACGTATCGCCTATTGTAAAACAGGCGCGATAAAGCATCGCGAGGATTTCGGTCTCTCACGAAAAATGCGAGTAGCGGGGCGCGTTTGGCGCGGGCCCTACCCCGGGTCCGCAACGTGGCTCACGCAAACCCCTACCCTGGATCCGCAACGTGACTCACGCAAGCTGATCAAGCTGCTGGCGAATAAGCGCTGCGTTTGCACCCGCACGCAAGATACGGGGCTCATCACCTGTGGCATCAATAACGGTAGACGAGACCCCCTGCGCGCTCACGTCCCACCCGGGAAACACAGCGGCAACGCGAGCAGCTATAGCGGGGTCCAGGGCGTCGTATGACACCACATCTGCTGCTCCAGATTTATTAGCTGAAGTGGTAGCAAGTGGAGAACCCACCTGGTCAATGAGTTGCAACACGCACGGCGCGTTGGGCATACGAAGCCCAATGGTTCCCGCATCAGAGCGAAACGCCGCCGGCACCTTATCGGTTGCGCGCACCACGAGCGTGAGCTCCCCCGGCCAAAACGCATCCGCTAACGAACGCGCCCACGCAGGGACAGCTTCGCCATAGAAAGAAAGATCGGCCGCGCTCCCCACAAGCCACGCAATAGGCTTTCCGCGGTCGCGCTCTTTGAGTGCGTAGAGCACCTCGGGAGTCTGCGCATGAGCAACACTCACGCCAAGCCCAAAGACAGTATCGGTCGGAAAAACTACCGCCTGACCAGCAATAAGCGCATTCGCCACCTGATCAAATGCAGAACTTGGTTGTTGGTGCTGTACGTCCACAAGTGCCTCCTCACGCGTCTGACCACTATACCAAAGCATACTTCGTCTTAATGCGCTCAAGCTTTCTTCGCCACGGGGCATACAAGACCGCCAAAAACGCCACCGTTGCCACCCCGTGTGTTAGGTCGAAAAGCGCCGCTGCGCCAAACGCTGCAAGAGCGCCTGCCCAGGTAAACGGGTGCACGAAGCCAATCACGTGCCAGCCGTTGAGGATAAGTCCATACAAAAGCGCCGACACAAACCCAAACGCATACAGCACGCTCGTGTGCTTAAAAGCTCCGTGATCAGCAAAAACGCCAGCAAGGTAGCCTATGAGACCCCACGCATACATCTGCCACGGCGTCCACGGTCCCTGTCCAAAAAAGAAGTTCGACACCAACGCGGCAAGCGCGCCGACCATAAAGCCACAGCGCCTCCCAAACACCGAGCCCGCCATAATACAGATGGCTGAAACCGGCTTGAAGTCGGGCACGGCAGCAAACAGCATGCGCCCCGCGCACGCAAGCGCTGAGAGCACCACCACCGGCATGATGTCTTTAAGCGACGGCCGCGCTGCCTCAAATCCCGCGAAAAAGATCGCAAGCGCCGCGCACGCCACCACCACGCTCAGCAGCGCGGCATGCTCCACTTGAAAATACGCGCACGCACCCAGCGCCAGCGGTACCGCCACCAGTGCTGTGACCTCGCACGCGGTGCGCATCCGGCGGGCGCGCGGTAGGTTTTGCTCAGCAGCTGTCATGGTGGCGTCCTTGCATGCGTTTGGCGAAGGCGTTGTCGCGCGGCTCGTAAAAAAGCGTATCGGCGAAAAACGCCGCTGGTGGTTGCGTAAGAGCATCCTGACCGTTAAAGAGCAGCGTCACCTCATCAGCTACCAGCTGCACAAACGTCATATCATGCGTTGCAACCACCACCGTGTTGCCTGCTTGCGCATAGGCCAGCACTGCCTCGCTCAGCACACAAGCAGCATGGGCATCCAGCCCCTTTGTGGGTTCATCCAGCAGCAACAGCTTCGGGCGCGTCAACAGCAACTTCGCCAGCGCAAGCAACTGCTGCTGACCACCCGACAAGTCATAGGGGTGTTGCGCAAGGTGTGTGATAAGCCCAAACTCCTTCGCCAGATGCTCCCACTCCTTATCGGCATAGCCGCAGGACAATTGCCATTCGCGCAGTTCCTCTTCCACGCTATCGCAGACAAAGAGCGCTTTGGGGTCTTGCGGCAAGTAGGCCTGCAAGGCCTGAAGCTTGTTGATCACGCGACCCGACAGCGGGCGCATGACCCCCGCAAGTGCTTTCATGAGCGTTGTTTTGCCCGCGCCATTGCCGCCCACGAGCGCATGGATGCTCCCCGTGCGCACGGCAAGCGAGCAGCGATCAAGCACGCACGGCTCTGTTGGCGCGTAGCGAATGGCAATCTCACGCGCCGCCACGTCAACGGGCGCATCAGGATTAGCTGCCGGACGCAGGCTTACAACCGGCGCCGAGCCCGCGCGCAAGCTTTGCAGGTCAACCGGCTCAAGCCGCCCGTCGTGCAAGCGCACCGCATCCGTTGCATAATCAACCATGACATCGGGACTGTGCGTGGCCACCACCACCGTGACACCCAATTCGCGATTAA
>CAJTML010000141.1 GCA_910577495.1 uncultured Eggerthellaceae bacterium | reverse complement strand
AGGTAGGTTGAGTAGTTGCCCTTGTACGGGAAGAGCTGGCCACGGTCAACTTCACAAATCCACTCTGCCACGTTGTCCAAGAAGTAGCGGTCGTGGGTGACGGCCAGCACAGCACCGGGGTAGCGCTGCAGGAATTGCTCCAGCCACAACACCGATTCTGCGTCCAGGTGGTTGGTGGGCTCGTCCAAAAGCAGCAGGTCAGGTGCCTCAAGCAGCAAGCGGCAGAGCGCCACGCGCCTGCGTTCGCCACCCGACAAGACGTTGACGGGCATGTCGGGGTCAGGGCATTGCAGCGCATCCATAGCCTGGGAGAGTTGGCTGTCCAGGTCCCAACCATTAGCTGCGTCAATCTCGTCTTGGAGCTTGCCCATTTCGTCCATGAGTGCGTCGAAGTCCGCGTCCGGGTCGGCCATTTCGGCGCTGACCTGGTTGAAGCGGTCGATCTTCGCCAGTACATCGGCGAAGGCCATCTGCACGTTTTCAAGGACGGTTTTGTCCTCATCAAGCGGGGGCTCCTGCTCCAGGATGCCGACAGTGTAGCCGGGGGTCAGGCGCGCCTCGCCATTGGTGACGTCTTCCTGGCCAGCCATGAGCTTGAGCAGGGTAGACTTGCCCATGCCGTTGGGGCCAACGACGCCGATTTTAGCGCCGGGGTAGAACGAGAGCGAGACGTCGTCCAGGATGACTTTGTCGCCGTGGGCTTTGCGAGCCTTATACATTTGGTAGATGAATTCTGCCATCAGGTATTCTCCTTGGTTCGAAGGTGTGCTGCATAGCTTATCAGATAGCCGCGATTTGTTGCTATGCGCAGGGGTGGAGCGTTGAAGCGCTCGGTGCGGTTGTTGTGTTGGCGTGCTTAAAACGACGCGACTTTTGAGAGTTCGGGAACATCCAGTGGTTTTATCTGCTCAATCTCTTTTCGGTGGAGTTCAAGTGCATCCCAAAGATCCACTTTCGTCTGTATGTTGAGCCAAAATTGCGGCGTGGTGCCAAACAGTCGAGCCAACCGCAAGCACATGTCAGGGCTCAGTCCGCGCTTTTCGCGCACGATATCATTGATGGTCTGCCGAGAAACGCCAAGCAGCTGCGCGAGTTTAGCCACGCTGAGTCCCAGTTCGGGCATATATTCTTCGCGCA
The DNA here is from genome assembly GCA_910577495.1 of uncultured Eggerthellaceae bacterium. Lineage (GTDB taxonomy): Bacteria > Actinomycetota > Coriobacteriia > Coriobacteriales > Eggerthellaceae > Xiamenia. Next base: position 3,049 of record CAJTML010000141.1, on the reverse strand, counting down.
AAAACTCACCGGGGTGAATGGGAGCTCTTGAGCTCTTTAAAAAGTCGTCAGTCGTGGTGTCCATGTTGGCCTCTTTGCTGCGTTTGCTTGGTTCTCTTAGTGTAATGCGTCACGTGACACATTACAAAACACAATAACGAGGGCGTATGGGCAAAAGGTGTGCAATAAATCACCCCATCTTTCCAGTTCACGCTAGGTAAAGTAGTCTCTGGAGTTGAAGCCGTTCAACTCCGATATAGGCAATTAAGTGTGTAATGGAATCACTTGACACCCTGATCAGGAACACTTTTTCAGAAAAGAAGTTTGTCTATGTCGGGGGTGAGCGGTGACAAGCCCAAAATGCAGCGTCTGTGGCGCAAAGACGATGAAGAATGGCAAGACTAAAGCCGGCACACAAAGATGGCGCTGTGGCAGCTGTGGTGCCTCTTCGGTTCGCAAGATTGACACTACAGCAAAGGCTCTTGATGTGTTTGCTAAATGGCTGCTTGGTAAGCTTGCTCAACATGAACTTTGAATTCCCGTAAGGATACTTCGTCATAAAACAGCAAAGTTCTGGTTGTTTTGGCCTATCCTTCCAATCCTTGATGGTGGTGGAGGGATTGCTAAGGCAATGCCAACTTTTGGCCTTGCTGGTGAAGTTGTGGTCAATTAGACCTGGGTTTGTGCAACTGATGTGCTCGTAGAGGGTGGTTGACCAATGTCGACCTGGGATTATGTTGCAACACAAGCGGATGGCGAAGGATTTCGTGCACAAAACCTGGTCTGAGCGTCCAGAACGCGGGTTGCGATGCCGCTGTGGCACGCTGCACAAAAAAGGCGCCAACCTAAGTTGGCGCCCGAGTGAATTCAGTGGAGGGGTTCGGCTGGTGATGCTGCCGACCACACTGTCGACGAAACTACTGGCAAACGACGATGCGATAGTTGGCGTTGTCGCCGCAGCAGGTCTGCAGGATGATGGATTCGCCATAACCGGTGACGCGCCCCGAGATCTCCTCGAAGTAGGTGGTGTCCGGAACGGTGAACGTGTCAACGGCATAGTAGGTGCGCTCGTTGCCGTTGTAGTCGCACACGGTAACCGGCGAGCCAACGCCCAAGCCCATCACGCATGAGAACGATCCAGGATTGTGGCCGATGAAGTAGCCCCACGTGCCATCGGTGGTGTTATCGGAGCCCATCCACAGGCCGCCACCGCTGGTCGGAGCACTTGAGCTCATGTAGGATCCGCCGTAGGTAACAATCGTGCCGGCGATGTTTAAGGTTCCCGGAGCCAGCCCGCTTGACGAGGTGTCAATGGCGTCATTCTGTGCGGCAGGCTCATACATCTCAACTTCTTCTTCGGCTGCTTGCGGCTCTGCCGGAGCTGGCTCAATGTAGGTTGAAGCTGAGTACTGATACGGTTGCTCTTCGGAGGTGACCTGCTCAGCAGCTTCGCTGGGCTCGGTCACGGCAGCTTGCTCTTCGGCAACTTTCTCGGCCAAAGATTCTTCTTGTTCAGCTGCTTGCTGCTCTTGAATCTCTTCCACGTCTGCGCTTGCATCCACCAGCGTGGTAGTTAGACTCTCTTCGTCAGCCGTGGGAGTCTCTTCAAAGACAGCCTCGTTGACGTCCTCTTGGACAAACGGCGCAACTTCTTCAGCATTGGCAACGCTGGGGTTTTGGATGGCGAAAGCAATGCCGCCTAATCCTAAAACGATGCACAGCGAAGCTATGACAATGGTGGATATCTTCTGTGTCTTCTCGTTGTTCATGGCAACTCCTTTCCTGAATTGCCATCACCCGTGTGACTGGTTTGGTGATGGATGGTGACGCCTTGCCTGCGTGGGCTCTCAAACCTGTATTCAGGTCATTTCCATGCCCTTAGTGTTCTGGTTGTATAATATGAAAGAAGTAATAGAATATGCGTCTGATCAGGGTTTTGTATGATTGCCGTGGTCAGGGTTTAACGAAACTGCAAGAAAAGTATTCCGCGTGAAACTTACCCGTCATCTTTGATACCCCGCTGTAATCGCTCGGAAAGAATTGACACCCCGCTTGGCACATTTATAGGCAAGCGGGGTGTTAGATTGAGGTGGCGAAGCGCGCGTCGGGGACAGACTGTATGAGGTGGCGAAGCGCGCGTCGGGCGGGGGGTTCAGAGTGGCGCATCTTGGGCGCCGTCGTATTAGCGGCGAAGGCTGCCAAACAATCCGCGTAACAGTTGCTTGCCTGCTTCGCGACCAAACTTGCCAACCATCGACTCCACGGCTTTCGCGGCGCGCTCCTGTTCTTTGGCTGCAGCCTTGGCGGCGCGCTCAGCCTCTTTTGCTGCTGCTTTCGCCTGCCGCTCAGCTTCGCGCTCGGCGGCTTTTTGCGCTTTCTCGGCTTCTTTGGCTTGCGCCTTCTCAAGGGCTTCGCGCTCCTTCGCCAGCGCCTCACGTTCTTTGGCCAGCGCATCGGCCTCAGCTGCTTGCGCTTCTTGAGCCGAAAGTAGCTCGTAGGCACTTTCCCGATCAAGCGCCTGACCGTACTTGTTCATGAGCTCGCTTTGCGCCGCAAGGGCATCTGCAATGACCGCATCATCTGCTTTGCTCATTTGGCACTCAGGCGCAATGACCATGGCGCGTTCGACCACGCTGGGCTGACCGTCTTCGTTCAAAAACGAAATAAGTGCCTCGCCAGTGCCGACCTCCTGGAGGGCGGCTTGCGCATCTAAATCGGGGTTTTCGCGAAAAGCTGCGGCAGCTGCCTTGATGGTTTTCTGCTCGGCCGGCGTGTAGGCGCGCAGCCCGTGCTGTACGCGGTTGGAGAGCTGGGCAAGCACCTCATCAGGGATATCAGAGGGAGACTGCGTGATGAAGTAGAGTCCCACGCCTTTGGAGCGAATGAGTTTGACCACTTGGATGATTTTGTCGCGCAACTCGGTGGGCATGTCGTTGAAAAGCAGGTGTGCTTCGTCGAAGAAAAAGACGAACTTGGGCTTATCAAGATCTCCCGCTTCGGGCAGGGTCTCGAACAGCTCGGAGAGCATCCAGAGCAAAAACATGGCATAGACCTGCGGACTTTGGATGAG
>CAJTML010000140.1:1663-4234 GCA_910577495.1 uncultured Eggerthellaceae bacterium | reverse complement strand
GGCGACGGTGTTGATGACCGCTGGAAGCCTTCGTTTATGGTATCCACCTCAGGCAAGCCCTATGGCACGATGCAGTCTGACTGGGTAGACAATGGCCGCGGCGACACGCCGGCTGACCAGGTACCCGGCGCAGCACTTCCGAACACCGGTGGTGCAGCAAACGGTGATGATGAAAAGACGCTGCTTGGTCTGCCGCATCTGCTGGCCCAGACAGGTGATACCACGTCAACCTTCGCGCTGATTATGCTGGGTATGATCCTGGCGGCAGGCGCAACCGCAGTGGTTGCTCGCCGTCGTGAGCAGCACTAAGAACGTGCCCGCCACGTGGCGCAGCTGAGCTGATCGGCTCTTGCGCATAAAACGTGGAGCGCATGCGTTGCAACTATGAGCTCCCGTGAAGCTTCGGCTTCGCGGGAGCTTCTTTTTGTATAATGAAGCCAACAAACACGAAAGGCTGTCATTATGTATGGATTGAGAACCGAGAGCGACTTCGACGCCGCTCATTTTTTGACTGACTACCACGGCAAATGCGAAAACCTCCATGGACATCGCTGGCGCGTGGTGGCTTATTTGGCACAAGACGAACTGCAGCGCGAAGGCACCATGAAAGACATGGTGGTTGATTTCGCGGAGTTCAAACACGCGCTTCGCCAGCTGACTGAAGAGCTTGACCACTCGTTTGTGGTTGAGGAGGGCTCGCTGCAGCAAAAGACGCTGGATTGCTTGCGTGAAGAGGGCTTTACGCTGTCTATGATGCCGTTTCGCACGACCGCGGAGAATTTGGCCCGATACTTTTACGACAAGCTGGAGGCGCAGGGTTTTCCGGTCAGCCAAGTTGATGTGTATGAGACGCCGAACAACTGCGCAATCTATTATGGCGAAGGTACGCGCACACGTGCGTATGGCGCCCAGGAAGGCGCACGCCACTAATGGGCACGCCAAACGTTTCTGGTGACGCAACGCTTGCAGTTGCCGAGCGCTTTGTGAGCATTAATGGCGAAGGCTTGCAGGCGGGTCGGCTTGCAACCTTTGTGCGCTTTTGTGGCTGCAATCTGGCGTGCAGCTATTGCGACACTCGCTGGGCGTGCGAGCCTGCGTTTGAGGGTGAGCAGATAAGCGTGGCTGAGCTGCTGTCTCATGTTGCGGACGCTGGCTGTGCGTGCGTGACACTTACGGGTGGTGAACCGCTGTTACAGCCCGCGCTGCCTGACCTGGTGGAGGCGCTTTTGCGTGCCGACGGATCGTCTGCGCGTGGGTTCGCCGTTGAGATTGAAACCAACGGCGCGGTGTCGTTGGAGCCGCTTGCGCAGCTTCGCCAGCGCATGGGTGCAGAGCACACGCCAGGGACGCTGAGCTTTACGATGGATTGGAAAAGTCCCTCATCAGGTATGTCAGCGCACATGCTGGCGGAGAATCTGAGCTGGCTGACCAAGTGCGACACGCTGAAGTTTGTGGTTGGCTCGCGCGAGGATTTGGATGCCATGCGGGAGCTGGTTGTCGCGCAGGGGCTTACCGCGCGTACGAACGTGCTGATCAGCCCAGTGTTTGGCTGCATTGAGCCGCAAGACATCGTGGAGTACATGAAAGAACATTCGTTGATTGACGTGCGGCTTCAGTTGCAGTTGCATAAATTCATTTGGCCGCCTTCGCAAAGGGGAGTGTAATGCAAACACAACAACGCGCGCTTGTGCTGTGCTCGGGTGGCCTGGATTCAACCACCTTGCTTGCGCAGGTCGTTGAGCGTTTTGGGAAAGAAAACGTGGTGGCGCTGTCGGTGCAGTATGGCCAAAAGCATGAGCGCGAGCTTGCGTCGGCACAAGCGGTGGCCGACTATTATGGCGTTGAGCTTAGGCAGATTGACGTTGCGGCTATTTTTGCTGACAGCTCGTGTTCGCTCTTGTCGCACGCAGACGCTGACATCCCGCATGAGAGCTACGATGAGCAGCTGGCACACGCAGAGGATGCGCCGGTAGTGAGCACGTATGTGCCGTTTCGCAATGGACTGTTTTTGTCATGCGCGGCGTCCATGGCGCTCTCGCTTGAGTGCTCGGTACTTTTTTATGGCGCACACCATGATGACTGGGCGGGCGATGCCTACCCGGATTGCTCGCGTGAGTTTGTAGAGGCCATGGATAGCGCGATTCGCCTGGGAACCGCAGATCAGCTGCATGTTGAGGCGCCGTTTGTGACCTGGTCAAAAGCTGACATTGTGGGCGAAGGGGTGCGTCTTGGCGTGCCGTATGAGCTGACGTGGTCATGCTACGAGGGCGGAGATAAGCCGTGTGGACAGTGTGCCACGTGCATTGACCGTGCGCGTGCATTTGAAGCGCATGGGTTAGTGGATCCGTTCTGCGCGGGAAAGGATATGAAATGAGTGAGATAACGACTGGTGTGCGCGAAGATGAGGGTTTGACACTGCTGGGAAATCAGCACGTGGCGTATGCGTTCGACTACGATCCGACGCTTTTAGAGACGTTTGAGAATAAGCACCAGGACAACGATTACTTCGTCAAATTTAATTGCCCGGAGTTTACGTCGCTGTGTCCGATTACGGGTCAGCCCGACTTCGCC
>CAJTML010000140.1:0-1653 GCA_910577495.1 uncultured Eggerthellaceae bacterium | reverse complement strand
ATTTATATCTCGTACGTGCCCGATGTGCGCATGGTTGAGTCAAAGAGTTTGAAACTGTATCTGTTCTCGTTTCGCAATCACGGGGACTTCCATGAGGACTGCGTGAATGTGATCATGAAAGATCTGATTGCGCTAATGGATCCCAAATATATTGAGGTGTGGGGCAAGTTTTTGCCGCGCGGGGGCATCTCTATTGACCCGTACTGCAACTACGGACGCCCCGGTACGCGCTGGGAAGAAGTGGCGTGGCAGCGCCTCTCGCAGCATGATTTGCATCCTGAGACGGTGAATAATCGCTAGAGCACACCTTGCTCACCAAGCAATCGTCTGAAAACCGACCGCATCATTAAACGAGCCCCATCGGGGCTCGTTGTATTGCGTGTGCATCGTGTTAATTACGGGCAACCGTTTGGTTGCGTCACTTGTTCTTGGGATGGCGAGGTTATAATATTTAGAGTCGGTTGCATATAGATGTGAACGCGTAAAGATTCATTCTGGTTCTGCGCGTTGGTAGCTATTGAAACCGTTAAGCATAAGTATTTCGCGACAAGGAGCTAAGTCCATGAAAGTACGTGATCAAATTCCAACCGCAGAGAACTCGCACAACTTTAATGCGATGCCTGATACCGACCCGATGTTGTCTGTTGGCTCAACGCTTGACAACCTCAAGTCAGCCATCATGGGTGAGACCGGCGCATCAGCAAAGTATGCTGCATTCGCAAAGGCTGCAAAAGAGCAGGGTTATGACCAGATCGCTCGCTTGTTTGAGGCAACCTCAGCTGCTGAGCAGATCCACATCAACCTTGAGTTTGGCCTGGTAGCTGAAGAGGATCCGGACTACGTAAAGCCCACCGCTGAGGCACCTGAGACTCACGAGTGTGACTTGAACCTCATTTCTGGCGCTAAGGGTGAGATCTTCGAGACCTCAGAGATGTATCCGGCATTCATCAAGAAGGCTCAAGAAGAAGGCAAGGCAAAGGCTGTTCAGGTATTTACCCGTGCTAAGCTTGCTGAGTCGGTACATGCAGAGCGTTACCTGGCTGCTTACAACGATCTGGACGCTCCGGATGACGACAAGTTCTATCTGTGCCCGGTTTGCGGCTATATCCATAAGGGTGACGACTTCGAGAAGTGCCCGATTTGCTTCTGCCCGAAGGCTTCTTTCCGCGAGTTCTAATTCGCGCAGTCTTGCGCATTGAAACTGAGCGCGTTTTCGCGCATGCGTTCTACGAAGGTGCCAACCGTCCTGGTTGGCACCTTTTTTTTGTGTGTGGGATAGGTGCGACTCTGTCTCTGAAACGCCAAAAGCCCGATTCTCGTTAAAGAATCGGCGAATTCGTGAGAATTCAGCAAGCTTGGATATCATTTTCAAGATCGCATAAAGATCCGATCTGAATCACACCTGGTCAAAGCCTTGTGACAACAAGGCTATTTTCTGATTTTGTTGCATGAGGGTCTTGGGGTTCTGCAGATCGGTTAGTTTCTCACGACTTCTCGCATTTTTTAACGGATCTGAGTGGTTTTGTGTTTCGCTCGGCTTGCGTGCAGGAAATGGGTCGTCTTTGGCCGGACGGTGTGCTGGGTTTAGAGGCTTCTTTGCTTGAGCTGGCGCGTGCAACGGGTGCACGCAACGGACGCTTCGGGTGGCAGCGG
>CAJTML010000139.1 GCA_910577495.1 uncultured Eggerthellaceae bacterium | reverse complement strand
CGAGATGGTCGAAACATTGACCAGACTGTATAACCGCGTACGTCAGGGCGCTATCACGACCGAGATTTCGGAAATCGTTGGTGGCGCGGCTGCTTTGGAGGAATAAATGGCTGATCATATTTATACAAAGGAGGAGCTTGAGGCCACACGTGGCGGCGTCGGACGCATCGTTCGTATCGTCGGTCCTGTTGTGGACGTAGAGTTTGCTCCTGCCCAGATGCCGACGATTTACAATGCACTGACGGTGCAGGCAAAAACGCCGGCGGGCGATCTTAATGTAATGCTTGAGGTTGAAACCGAGCTTCCGGGCAACATCGTTCGCTCGGTTGCTATGAGCTCAACCGACGGCTTGGTTCGTGGCCTTGAGGTACAAGACACTGGTCATCCAATTATGATGCCGGTTGGTCCTGAGACCCTGGGTCGTATTTGGAACGTTATGGGTGAGCCGGTTGACGAGAAGCCGATGCCGCCGGTTAAGGGTTACATGCCCATCCACCGTCCGGCTCCGGCATTCGACGACCTGTCAACTCAGACCGAGATCTTCGAAACCGGTATTAAGGCAATCGACCTGATTGAGCCCTTCGTTAAGGGTGGTAAGACCGGTTTGTTCGGCGGTGCTGGTGTAGGCAAGACCGTTATCATCCAAGAGCTCATTAACAACCTTGCTCAAGAGCATGGTGGTACTTCAGTATTCACCGGTGTAGGCGAGCGTACTCGTGAGGGTACCGACCTGTACCTGGAGATGAGTGAGTCTGGCGTTATCAACAAGACCTGTCTTGTGTATGGCCAGATGAATGAGCCTCCTGGAGCTCGTCTGCGCGTTGGTCTGGCGGGCCTCACCGAGGCCGAGTACTTCCGTGACCAGGGTCAAGACGTATTGTTGTTCGTTGACAACATCTTCCGTTTTACCCAGGCAGGTTCTGAGGTATCTGCTCTGCTTGGCCGTATGCCTTCTGCAGTAGGTTACCAGCCCACGCTGGCTACTGAGATGGGTGACTTGCAAGAGCGTATTACCTCAACCAAGGAAGGTTCAATTACGTCAGTACAGGCAGTTTATGTTCCCGCTGACGACTTGACCGACCCGGCTCCGGCTACGACCTTTACGCACTTGGATGCTAAGACGGTTCTGTCTCGTTCCATTGCAGAGCTTGGTATTTACCCGGCTGTTGACCCGCTTGAGTCAACATCTCGCGCACTGGATCCGGCAATCGTTGGTGAAGAGCACTATCGTGTTGCTACCGGCATCCAGGAGCTGCTGCAAAACTACAAAGACTTGCAAGACATCATTGCAATTCTGGGTATGGACGAGCTTTCTGAAGAGCAGAAGCAGATCGTTAACCGCGCACGTAAGGCACAGCAGTTCTTCGGCCAGTGCTTCCACGTTGCAGAGCAGTTCACCGGTTTGCCTGGCAAGTACGTGAAGCTTGAGGACACCATTCGCTCCTTCGCCGCTATTTTGGATGGCGAATGCGACGACATCCCCGAGCAGTGCTTCCGCCTGAAGGGCTCTATTGAAGACGTCTACGCAGCCTATGAGGCAATGCAGAAGAAGGAAGCATAAATGGCTAGCTTTATGTGCGACATTGTCACGCCTGATGCAAAGCTTGCATCTGTTGAGGCCGAGATGGTTGTGGTTCCTGGCTCAGAAGGCTCAATGGGCTTTCTGGCAGGCCATGAGCCGCTGGTCTCGGTGCTCTCAGATGGCGAAGCGCGCATCAAGCCTGCTGGTTCAGGTGACACCAAAAGCTATGTGCTACAAGGTGGCTACGTTGAGGTTTCTGCCGACAAGGTAATTATCCTGGCAGACCGCGCAATTTCCTCTGACGAAATTGATGCAACTGCTGCTCGCGAACAGTTGGCAGTCATCAATGGCAAAATGGAGGGACTGTCCTCAGAGGAACTGGCAAAGACAACGTATGCATCTGACAAAGTGTGGTTTGAGACGCAACTGCGCGTCGTGGGCGCCGCTTAGCCAACTTCGCTCAGAAGCTTTCGCTTACGCCTTCAAGCGTTTACCTTGCACAGGTAGGTGGTTGTTGGCAACGCGACAACCATTGACCATGCAACTTTCATCCCCCGACCCACTGTGGGTTGGGGGATTTTCTTTATCTGCAGGTGAGAGGGGCGTTCGCTAAAAATCCATCGTTTGTTCGCATGGGAGTTCACGCCCAAGCCGTGCGAACCTGCTAGAATAGCCAACGAGAAAACTCTGGCGAATTTTTGTTTATGGGGCGTTTATGGCATTCGTACATTTGCACAATCACACTGAATATTCCCTGCTAGATGGCTTAACGCACATCAAAGACATGGTTAAACGCGCGGCTGATTTGGACATGCCCGCAGTTGCTATCACCGACCATGGCGTGATGAGCGGCGTGCCGGAGCTGTGCGCTGCGTGTGACGCGGTGGAGGCTGACACGGGCAAGCGCGTCAAGCCCATCTATGGTTGCGAGGTGTATTTCACCACCGATGAGAGCTTGCGCAAAGACATCAAGCCTAAGCTCTATCACTTGCTGCTTTTGGCTAAGACCAACGAGGGGTACCACAACCTGCTTCGCCTGGTGAGTGAATCGCACGTGGACAACTACTACTACAAGCCGCGTACGACGTTTTCCATGCTGCAAAAATATGGCAAGGGCATCATTGGTGCGTCGGCTTGCTTGGCAGGTATCGTGCCTAAGCTCATTGATAATGGGCAGTTTGATGACGCGGTTTCGTGGGCCAAGCAACTGGCAAGTTGCTTTGAGCCGGGGGACTTCTATATTGAGCTGCAAAACCAAGGCATCTCAACCGATGGAGGGTTGACGCAAACCCAGCTCAACCACGAGCTCACGCGCGTGGCACAGGCTGCGGGCTTGAAAACTATTGCCACTAATGACTTTCACTACCTCACGCAAGAAGATGCCCGCGCGCAAGATATCTTGCTCTGCATTGGCATGGGTCGCATCTTGAATGATCCTGATCGCATGAGCTTTCCGAATGATCAGTTCTACATGAAGACTGAAGAGGAAATGCGTGCGGCCATGGCGGATTTCCAAGAAGCGTGCGACAACACCGTTGAGGTTGCGGAAAAATGCAACGTTGAGTTGGAGCGAGACTCCATTTTGCCGCGCTTTCCGTTGCCTGAGGGCGAAACCGAGGAGAGTTACTTCAAGAAGCGCGTCCAGCAAGGTCTAGAGTGGCGCTATGGCACGCCCGTACCCCAGGAGGCTCAAGAGCGCGCAGATTATGAGATGAGCGTCATCATCCAGCAGGGCTTCCCGGCGTACTTCTTGATCGTGCAGGAATATATTGACTGGGCGCGTTCGCAAGGCATCGGTGTAGGACCTGGCCGTGGTTCTGCGGCTGGTGCAATTGTTGCTTATGCTATGGGCATTACGGATTTGGAGCCGCTTTCAAACGGCTTGCTGTTCGAGCGTTTCTTGTCGCCCGAGCGTGTGGAGATGCCCGATATCGACGTTGACTTTGAGCAGGGTAGACGCGAAGAAGTTATCGACCACATTAAAGATGTGTATGGCGAAGACCACGTTTCGCAGGTAATTACCTTTGGTACGCTGCAGGCGAAAAACGCCGTGCGTGACGCCGTCCGCGTGCTGGACTATCCCTATGCTACGGGTGACAAAATCTGTAAGATGATCGGCAATGAGCTGGGCATCACCATTGATAAGGCGCTTTCGTCAAATCCTGATTTGGCGGCAGCGTACAAAAACGAAGAAGATGTACGCACCGTTATTGATGCAGCGCGCTCCATTGAAGGACACGTTCGTGGCGAAGGCGTGCATGCGTGCGCAACGATTATTTGTCGCGACCCGATGTCTGATCACGTTCCCATGAAGCGTGATACGAAGGGCGGCGGCATCATCACGCAGTATGACGGTCACTACACGCCTGACTTAGGCCTGCTCAAGATGGACTTCTTGGGCTTGCGTACCTTAGACGTGTTGTCGTTTGCGTGCCAAAACATCAAAGAACGCTTTGGTGTGACCATTAAACCCGAAGAGATCCCAACCGACGATGAGCAGGCGTTTAAACTCATGCAGTCGGGCAACATGGACGGCTTGTTCCAGGTGGAAAGTGCGCTGTATGTGAGCTTGTTCTCGCGCCTGCCACCGACACGCTTTTCTGATATTGTCGCCTCCATTGCACTGAATCGTCCCGGTCCTTTGGAGTCAGGCATGGTGGACGACTACGTAGAGACTGCATCTGGTAGAACTGCGGTGCACTATTACGACGACCGCCTTCGCCCTATTT
>CAJTML010000138.1 GCA_910577495.1 uncultured Eggerthellaceae bacterium | reverse complement strand
GCGGGCATGATGTATCGACCCGTGCGCGAACGAAGCGCCGACAACATTGTCTCGTCGGTGATTGCCGGCCTTGAGGCTACCGGATATGACGAGGTCAGCTTGACGTCGCTTTCCACGACCGACCATTCGCAAATTGCTGAGATTTTGACGCGCGTGAATAAAGCGTGCGAAGGCAAGGGTGTGCGCATTTCGGTGCCGTCGCAGCATCTGGATTCGTTTGGCGTGGATATGGCTGAGCTAGTTGCGGGGCAGAAGAAGGGCGGCCTGACGTTTGCGCCGGAGGCAGGCACGCAGCGACTTCGCAATGTGATCAACAAAAACGTCACCGAAGATGATCTCTTTGGTGCAATTGATGCGGCTTTTGCGGCAGGTTGGCGCAGGTGCAAGCTCTATTTCATGATTGGACTGCCCACTGAGACCGACGAGGATATCAAAGGCATAGCCTCGCTTGCGCAGCGTGCGTATGATCGGGCGAAGGCTGCGGTGCCACCTGAGCAGCGAGGGAGTATTCGCATGAGTGTGAGTTGTGCGCTCTTTGTTCCGAAGGCGCAAACCCCGTTTCAATGGGATGGGCAAATCAGCCCTGAAGAGGCCATTCGCCGTGTGAATCTACTTCGCAATTCTGTGAAGTATAAGGCGGTGGATGTGCACTGGCATGATCCGAAGACGTCGTTTGTGGAGGCGGTTATGAGCCGCGGTGGTCGCGAGGCAGCGGTGTGGGTCGAAGAGGCCTGGAAGCGTGGTGCGCGATTTGATGCGTGGACCGAGTGCTTCAATGAGCAGGCGTGGCGCGATGCAGCTGAGGTTGCGGGCATAAGCCCTGAGGCTATTGCGCAGACGGCTTATGAGACGGATCGCGTTATGCCGTGGAGTCACATTTCAACGGGAGCTTCGCAAAAGTGGCTTGCCCGTGAGCGTAAGCTTGCTGAGTGCGAACAGACTACGCCGGATTGTACGTTTGAGCAGTGCTCCGCATGTGGCGTGTGTCCGCATTTGGGAATTGACAACATGTTGGCACAGCCGCGCATTGCAAGCGGGTCGAACAGCCACGATACGCAGGAAGGGGAGTAGGATGGCCGAGCAACAACTATTTCGCCTTCGCGTGACGTTTAAGAAGCAGGGTCGATTGGCGCTGTTGTCGCACCTGGAGATTGCGCGTGCGCTGGAGCGCGCCGTGCGACGTGCGGGTTTACCGTTTGCGGTGAGTCAGGGTTTTTCGCCGCATATGAAGATTGCGTTTGGTGCGGCGCTGCCGGTGGGGGTTGGCGGGACTGCTGAGCTGGTTGACTTGCAGCTGACTCAGTATGTTGCGCCTGATGAGGCGCTTGCGGCGTTGCAAGCAGCCAGCGTGGAAGACCTGATGGTTACAGGGTGTGAATACATTGAGCCCAAGGCTGCGGCCGCGTCTGCCGCGTATCCAGTGAGTACGTATCGGGTGCGTTTGTCTGCGCCGATCGATGAGCTTGTGGTGCCTGAGGTGGTGCATGTGGTTCGCAAGAAGAAGGAAAAAGAGCTGCATGTTCAGGACTTTTTGGTTGGCGAAATTGCTCACGACGGGGATCTGATTGAGTTCTCGCTTGAGTCTAAGCCGACGGGCAGTTTGCGACCGGACGTGCTCATGAGGGAATGCCTGAAGGATCAGCCCGTGCATATCGTGTGTTTCGAGCGAATCGCCCAGCGTGAGGGATAGCTGCTGAACTGATAGAGAGCTAGTAATGGGAGTCGATATGGCTCCCATTAATTCTTTTAAAAGCAGGGTCTATTGCTAATCGCAATGCAAGTTGTTTTATGGGGTACCCTGAAACATACATTAATCGAGAAATGAATGTTTCAGGTTTTGATTCGATGAGTGTTAATCGTTTTTGTTTTAAAGTCCCATAATTTGTTTTTTTTTCCTGGAATTCTTCTTCAGTGAGAATTCCTGCGTCGTAGAGCTCTTTTATTTTCTGAACCGCATTAATTTGTTCATCCAGAGTTAATTCTGCTTGGGATCCAGTTTGTGATTCCAAAGCTGATGATTTATCAAATTGATCGGTTGCCGTGTCATTATTGCTGGCGTTATTGACAAAGGCGTTAGCAACAGCACCAAGTATTCCTGATGCGGTTGATGATTTAGCATTCATAATCCCTCCTGCTAAGGGAACCAGAGGTTTTGCTGCATCAGCTAAATCGGACACAACGGGTGTTGCCGCGCCTATTGCTCCTCGAAGTGTTTTCGCGATGTCTTTGCCACCTATGTGTTCGATTGTCCAGTAGTTTTCGACACCAGTTAAGATTTTGTTAACTGAATTAGCGAATTCTAATAGCAATCTCTTTTCCTTCTGAGGGAAATCAAATTCATATTCGTTATTTGAAAGATATGCAATCAGAGATAAGTATCCAACTCGTTCTTTAATATTGGTTGGTTTTAGCTGAGCAGTGCCTTCAAATACCTTAATCTGGTTTAAGTCGATATCAATCGATTCGCTATTCATCTTTAAGATGCCTGTTGAATATGTGAAGTTGAGTCTCTTGTTGGTTAGAATAAGGGTTCCTGTATGTGACCCCGAAGAAAGAAACCCCTTTCCGATTCCATTGTTCTCTTGAAGCAAGATATTATCTGCTTGAAGCAATACGACTTCATCATTGTCGAGGTTGATCATGTTCTGTACCGAGTCTCTCTTAATTGTGGGTTTACTAAATATCGACTTCGAAATAATGCTCTTTCTTGTTTTTATTATAACTGCGTACATTAACCATGGGAGTCACTCCGACGAAAACTATCGTAGATGGCTAGACTTTTGATTTATGCTAATTGGTTAAAATCCGAGAATAATATTCGACGTAAGTAGAGGGTTGTGGCCAATTAACTTAGGTTTAGTGCAATCAGGGCGCGAATAGGTGCGGTGCCCGAAATCTGACCTGGCATTATGCTTTCATTTGATGAGCGGAGGGTGACCTGATTGCACAAAACCCCATCTAATCGTCCAGAACGCGTACGATGACAGGTTTTGGGTTGTAGCGCATCCGGAGCTTATAAGTTTAGAGATAAGATCATCAATAGTAAGTTTGATGTCGAAACAGAGCGATTTGTATTCCGATTTCTGCCCTGGTGGCGCTACGTGGCACTTGCGAAGTTTGTTACCAGGAAGAAACCGCAGTTCAACGATGAATAGGATGTACTCGCTTCGCAACCTCAGAATACAAATCGCCTTGTTTTGGCATGAAAGTGCCTCTGCGGGCGCGGGGCGAAGGCAGGCGTGAGTCCGAATTTGGCGACGGCAGAGGTGACCCCAGTTCTCGACATAACCAAAAATAGGAGCCTTTCGGCTCCTATTGCATTCAAATGGCGGGATGTACGAGACTTGAACTCGCGACCTCCTGCTACAACTTGAGCAAAAAAGGCAACTGGTGAAAGAGAGTCGCCCACACTAGCTAATCGCTCAAAGTTGAGACTTCCATGCTTTCAGCTAATCATTTGCCTAGAAAACTTGCTATGATCTTTCTAGATAAAAGCCTAGTGCGCCATCGGATATATCACCGCTGGAGAATGCAAGGATATACTTTCCATTGCTTTCGCCAATGCCCATCATCAATCCGGAGCTTGCAATGTAACCAACCCGATCCTGAGGCAGATAGGTCTCAAAAGTCCCCTCTTCCTTGAACTCTTCTCCGTCGACGGTCGCATTGACCGTGATGTGATCTGAAGTAACTTTAACCGTTCCGCTAGCGGTCCAGGTTTCATCAATTTGCGTCCCGCTGTAGGAGCCATACGCTCCAGTAACTTTCCAGGTTCCCGTATAGGGATTTCTGTCCGAACATCCTCCCAATATGAGTATTACGATACTCATGCATATGAGCACAACGGCTATCTTCGAGGCTGACGCTTTCATTTGTGAAATCAAATCTCAACTCACCTCTCACTTATCCAATACAGAACCCCGCCTATTCCCAGCGACATGAGTATTTGCAGAAATGGCAAATCATCGAAATCCAATGGCCGTCCTATCCTGATATCTGCAAGGTAACCCAATATCGTGCTAACAGCTATAAGCACAGCTCCGACGATGAAGAAATAAGCCACTGTCTTCAACAACACCACTCCTTATCACCTTCCGAAGAATACTAAAATTGTAGCCACTACCATGACTGCTCATTGGGCAATGATGTGGGTTCCATGTCAAATCATTGGTTAGGGGCTGCCCTATAAGCCGGGGACTGCTCTTTCGTTTTGAGCGTATTCGCTCATTCTAAAGTTGTGGTCAATCAACCTAGGTTTAGTGCAATCAGGGCGCGAATAGTTGCGGTGCCCGAAATCTGACCTGGC
>CAJTML010000137.1 GCA_910577495.1 uncultured Eggerthellaceae bacterium | reverse complement strand
ACAAGTCCGACGAAGCGTTGACCTGGGATTATGCCTCTGCCGTTCCTCGCGCCGAACATCAGAGGAGCTCGGCGTGCACAAAAGCGGGTCTATTTGGCCACAACGCCCCACCTGGGGGGGTGCGCCACTCGCGGGGAGCACCCGACCCGCACCTGCACCCGCCGCCGCGGGCGCCCGTCCAAAAGAAAAGCCGACAAGAGAGGGGTCTTGTCGGCTTGCATCGCTTACCCGAGATGAGAGGAGGATGGGCTCGGGCTTTAATGCGTTCGTTAATAATGCTGGGCGCGAACTGCAGCACGATCGTTTGTCGCAACTACACGCTCGCAATGACCTATAAGTTAACCAGAAGCAACTTTGTCACAATGAGAAGTTTACTGAAGTTAACAAAAGCGTCAAGCACCTTTTCAAAAATATAGGGCGAACTACAAAAAATCCCCTCGAGACACTCTCGAGGGGATGGTTGCACAGCAATCATTGCGCAAAATGCAAGTTGCACCGATCCGCGTGTTCATCGGATGCGCTCACGAGCGATCTCGCGCGCACCTGGCGCGCACGCCAGGTGCGTTATTTTACGACCAGCACTGGCACCGCAGTTTTGTGCAGCACCGAGTAGCACACGCTACCAAGCATGCCGCGAACGGCACCCATGCCGCGATGTCCCATAACAATGCAGTCAAAGTCACCGTCTCCGGCATACGCGGTAATGCTGTCGTGCGGTGAGCCTTTCACCACGTCAACCGTAATATTTTGCGCATCGCCCACAAAAGGAGCGATGTCAGCTTCAACGCGCGCAATCTCAGCGGCACGCTCATCTTCGGGCTCAGGCACTGCGTTGACATCCAGCGAGTCGCCCATCAAGCCATTCATGCGCGAAGCAATTTTGAACGTTTCGTAAATGGCGTCGTTGCTGTCAACAACCGAAAGCACCGTAATAGTTGCGTCCTGCGCGCCATTTGTCATATCCAGCGCGGCAGCCAAAGCATGTTGCGACGCTTCAGAGTTGTCGAAAGGAACCAAAATTTTGCGATACATACTGATCTCCTCATTTATGCGTTTACGCCTGTTGCGCGCACTTATTTTACCACCGCAGTCACTGACCACCACCTACAAGCGCGCTCACTCAGCAGCCCACAACACCGGCGCCACCAAGCCATCGCGCGCCGTCCCGATGACATCATGTGGGCCTTGGCGAACATAGAGTCCGGCGAATTCACCAGCATATACGTACGCGCCAAACAAGTTGCCAACCGACGTGGGAGCCGCCTCAAAGTCAGCGGGGTTGCCATAGATCGGGATGGTAGACGTTTGCGAAGGCGGGTAAAACCGCTGCACAATATACGACGTCTCCGGATTTTGAACCGCCTGATCAAGATGCAGTTTCCACTCATCGGGGCTGCATTCAGGACCTGCCACTACATTAATTGACGCATACCAGTCCGTTGGCTTGAGTACCCAGTCGTGCGGGTTGGCGGCAATCGCAGCAATATCCAACCCCGGCTCGTCCAAAAAGTGCGTTTCCGGAATATGATCGGCAATAAATGCGCGCTCCTCTGGCGTGAAAAGCGCTTGCATGTTCGGATGGCGAAGAAGGGCGAACAGCTGCTTATCGTGCACAATCTGCGTGTTAAATGCGCCAATCATAGGCACGGCAAAATGCTCTACAGCCTCGATGAGCGGTTGTACTTCATCCCAGTATTTCAGCAGGTCAACCACGATACAGAAGCGCCAGATGACGTCAATTTGCGCGTTGTCTTTGCCAAAGTAAGCATGCTTTCCCGTAAGCGTTGTGCCGTCGAAAGCCAGTTCACGTGCATCATAAATAGAGCAGCTTACCCCCGCAGCTTCAAACAGTTCAGCGTAGGTTTGCAGCTCCCCGATGTGTGGATGCGGATCCTCCAGACACACCACAATGCCCACATGAAGCGGCCTGTCACTGCGCGGTTGCTCGTCTGATGGCGAATCATCGACACGCGCACACTCACACGAGCGCGCCAACTCCAAAAACGTCTGCACCCATCCCTCAAAAAGCGCGCCCAGATCGTTTGTGCACTGGTGTCGCGCGAGAAACTCCTGGTAGGGGCGTGTATCGCACACCGCATTGGTGGCATTGCGCGTCTCGTCCATGCCACTTGAAGCATCGGTATTGAATTCGCAAAAATGAAAATCACCCGTGGTTTCGTCCAGCATAAAATCAACGCGCGTCAGCGGCAAAGCTAGATCGTAGGGCGCAGGGAGGCTCACCAGCTTCTCAACGCGCGGATCAAATCGGAAAAGCTTGCGAATCTCCTGGTCGTGGGCGTATGCATCAAGCACTTTGGTCATGATTGAGTGTGTCGTTTGCGCAAGGTTGGCGAAAAACTCACGTGTGTCTTTGCCAAATATTCGCGGCACATAAGAAAAAGCGTTGGGCTTGCCGTGGTAAAACGCGGTGCCTTCGCCCATGCGCGCCCAGGCAAGCTGGCGGTCGGCTTCGTCGTGTGAATCCTCGGCGACCAAGTTAAGATATTCGCATGTAAAGTGCGTGTTCTGCGTGAGAGCTGCTGGTGAAAGCGTGTCGAAATTCACAGGTACCTCTTTATGATCAAGATCAAAACCGTATGTAACTATTGATGGTATTATCGTACCACCAAGTCCAATGATTGATTGGAGGGCGTGATGGCGGCGCAAGTGAGGCGAACTGGAAATCTGTCTGCGTTTTTGAATAGGCGTGTGCTGCTCGGTGCACTGCTGTGTGTGCTTGCGTTGACGTTTGCGTTGGCGCTTGACAGCTCTCTTGCAGGTTGTGCCGCCGCAGATGGCGAAGGTGAGACCTCGCATGTTTCAACAACAGCCGACAACGCCGCTGATCAGACGCCCGAAGCAGATCCCGATGCGGCTGGGGTGCCAGAGGACGCTAACGCTGCTGACCAAGCCGCTGCCACGTCGGCGCGTCAAGCAGTGACGCCATCTCAGGCGGGCGCGCTGCAGGTCATCGGAAGCCAGCTGTGCGACGCCAAGGGAAATCCCGTGCAGCTGCGCGGTGTGTCCACGCACGGACTTGCCTGGTTTCCGCAGTATGTGAACGCGGAATTTTTCAACGAGCTTCGCCAGACGTGGGGTGCAAATGTGGTTCGCCTGGCGCTCTATACCGCCGAGTCAGGCGGCTATACCACTGATGGAGACCAAGACGCGCTCTACCAATTAGTGTGCGAAGGCATCGACGACGCCACGGCGGCTGACCTCTATGTCATCGCAGACTGGCATGTGCTTTCGGATCAAAACCCGCTGGCGCACGTGGATGAGGCGGCTGCGTTTTTCGGGGACCTGTCTGCGCGCTATGCGGATGCAAACAATGTGATCTATGAGATTTGTAATGAGCCGAACGGCGCTACCACCTGGGATAATATTGTCGAATACGCCAACCAAATCATCCCGGTTATTCGCGCGAACGACTCGGATGCCATCATAATTGTGGGCACGCCCGAGTGGTCGCAGCGCGTGGATGCGGCTGCAGCGGCGCCACTTGCGGACGACAACGTGCTCTACGCGCTGCACTTTTATGCGGCAACGCACGGTCAAGACCTGCGTGATCGCATGAAGGCTGCGGTGGACGCGGGTCTGCCGGTGTTTGTGAGCGAATTCGGCATTTGCGACGCCAGCGGAAACGGCGCCATAGACTACGCGTCGGCCGATGCATGGGTGAAACTCATGGATGAGCTGAACGTAAGTTATGTGTGTTGGAATGTGTCGAACAAAGACGAAGCTTCGGCGCTCTTTGTTCCGCAGTGTGCTAAGACAAGTGGCTTTGATGAGGCTGACCTGAGCGAAGAGGGTCAGTGGTTGATGGCGGTGCTCCGTGGCGAACAGCCTGGTGGCGACGATGTGACCAGCGTCGACACCAGTCCCGGCACCAGCGCAAACACGAGCGCCGACCCCGCTGACCCCGCTGCAATTGATGCCGCCGCTGCCGCCGAGGAATTCGGCAGCGATATTGTGGGTGCAACTGGATCGCTGCAATACTGCGTGAAGCTTCGCCAAACGTGGGAATCAGACGGGAAGACCAGCTACCTCTACGACATGGAGGTCATCAACGCTGGCTCAACCACGGTATATTCTTGGAACGTGGAAGTGGCGCTTCCTGACGCAAGCCTGCAGACGATCACGATCACCGATAGCTGGAATGCCAACTTCGCCACCAAAAACGGCTGGCTGCAGGTCTCAAACGTTGACTTCAACGGGCGCCTTGCCCCAGGCGAAACCGCCTCCGACATCGGTTTTATCGCGCAGTGGTAGTGTCGCCGCGCGCTATACTATCACCGGAATTGCTTCGCGCATCCGAACGCGATTCCGCC
>CAJTML010000136.1 GCA_910577495.1 uncultured Eggerthellaceae bacterium | reverse complement strand
CGAAGACTTCCGCCAGCGCATCTCGGTAACCGGCGTCCAGATGACCGACGTCAAGGGCGGCGCACCGAAGTACGAGACCGGCTTTATGCGCAAGACCAGCGACTTCCGTCCGGGCTTTAACACGATGTATCGCGGCAACAAGATGGGCACGGTGTATCGCTTCCCCGGCACCACCACCCCTGATGGCACAGTCATCCCGCCGCATCCGCAGTCTGACAACGGAAAGATGGAATTGTGGAGCGAAGACTTGATGCTCTATGGCAACGGTCCGCTTCCGATGTACATTGAGCCGCCGGTTACGGCTCGCTCTCGCGAAGACTTGCTGGAAGAGTATCCCTACACGCTCATCACGGGTGGCCGCAGCCACGCCTTCTTCCACACCGAGTATCGCAACTCACCGTGGATGCGCGAGGTTCACATGTTCCCGACCATGGACATCAACCCGAAAACCGCTGCTGAGCTGGGCATTGAGCAAGACGACTGGTGCTGGATTGAGACCTATGTGGATCGCATTCGCCAACGCGCTAACTTGACCGAGGCCATCAACCCCAACACCATCCACGTGGAGCATGACTGGTGGTTCCCCGAGCGCGCTGCAACCGACGATTTGCACGGCGCACTGGATGCGAACTGCAACATCTTGTTCGAGAACAACGGACCATACGACCCCGCCGTGGGTACCGACAACTTCGGCGGCCTGTGCAAGGTATACAAGGCCGAAGAGGGCGCACCGGACAACATCTGCATGACCAGCGAAGATTTGCGTGTGTTCCTGCCGCTTACCCGCGAGCAGCTGGCCCAAGATGGCCAGGAAAACGGCGTAACCACCGTAGCAACTTGGAAGGAGGCATAAGCCATGACTCGTTACACTATGGCGATTGACCTGGACAGCTGCATCGGATGCCATTCCTGCGCCGTTGTCTGCAAGCAAGAAAACAACGTAGGCCTGGGCACGTTTTATAGCAAGGTATTGACCATCGGTCCGTCAGGCACCTACCCTGACCTGGAGATGTATTACCTGCCCGTAGCCTGCCAGCACTGCGACAACCCCGAGTGCGTCACCGTATGCCCCACGGGCGCCAGCTACAAGCGCGAAGACGGCATTGTATTGGTTGACCACTCCAAATGCATCGGCTGCCAATACTGCGTTATGGCATGCCCCTATGGCGTGCGCGCCTACGACAACAACCGCGACAAGGGCGTCATTGAGAAGTGCACGCTGTGCGCCCACCTCGTTGACGACGGCAAGACGCCGGCTTGTGTGCGTCACTGCCCCGGCCAGGCTCGTCTGTTCGGTGACTTGGACGACCCCGAAAGCGATGTAAGCAAGATGATTGCGAAGAAGAAAACCCACAAGCTGACTGACGTGGGCAATGCTCCTTCGGTAACCTTCGGCTTAGACAAGTGCGAATGGAAGGGTGGTAACTAAGATGGAAATTCAGTGGCCTTTGCTGATCTTCAGCGTTCTTCTGGGAATGGGCTCCGGCTTGCTGGTATTCATCGGCGTTGGTGAGCTGAAAGGTGCCTTCAAAAAGGTACGTTTCGTGCTGGCCGTCAGTGCCCTGGCGCTTTTGGCTGCAGGTGGTATCGCTTCCACGTTCCACCTCGGACACATTGACCGTGCCTTCCACATTTTGGGCAATTTGAACTCGGCATTCTCACATGAGCTGTTCGCCGTAGCCTTCGCCGCCATTGTGGCTTTGGTCTACGCGGTGCTCTCTCGCAAGGACTACCCTGCCGCTTCAAAGGTGGTTGGTATCCTGGCTCTGGTCGCGGGCATCGTGCTGCCGCTGACCGCAGGCATTTCATTCATGATGCCAGCTCGTCCCGCATGGGATAGCTTCACGCTGCCGCTCATGTATCTGGGCACCGGCCTTGGCATGGGCTTGGTGTTGGGCGCTGCCATCGTATACCTGAAAGGGGACGCACAAGACGCGAAAACCGCACTGCTAGTGGCCATTGTCGGCGTAGTGTGCTCTATCGTGACCATGGTTGCGTATGTGGCTGCTATCGCCATGGCGCCGTTCCCGCACGAGAGCCGCTCTCTTGCGCGCCTGACCAGCGGCAGCTTAGCTGTTGAGTTCTGGGTTGGCGTCGTGCTGCTTGGCATTGTGGTGCCGGCAGCTCTGGTGGCACTGACCGCGAAGCGCAGCCCCAAGGCAAGCGCTGGTGGCGAAGCGGTTGCCCTCAAGCAGGGTGCGGGGTATCTGTGTGCCGCTTTCGTCTGCCTGGTCGTTGGCTCAGTAGTACTGCGTACCATCATGTACGCCGTGGCTACCTCGGTGGAGTCGCTGATCTACTAGAAGAGTGCGCCTTACCTGCGGCGCTCTTCATACGGTGCCTTATCCCCCCTCCACCCCTTGGGTAAGGCACCTCATCCTCGGCGCCCCCAGACGTTTTGCTCTTGGGGCGCCACCTGCATTTTTGTAACTTCTGCGGGCACATACCCGCCCAACTGTGTACCTTCTGCGGGCACCCGCCCGCCCAACTGTAAAGGAGATCCTTGTGAGCGAGAACCTCATGGATTCCGAGACCCGCGCGGCGCTGATTGATCTTATGGAGAGCCGCGCTCACGTGTATCAGGTGCTCTCGCGAAGCTATCGCACTGAAGTGGACGCAGCCTTCGCCCAAGAGCTGACCAGCCAGTTTGCTTTCGAAAGCGACGACGCGGCACTCTGCGAGGCACTGGAGGGCATGCGCGCTGCCCTGGCTGACGCTGACGAAGAGGCGCTTGAGCTTTTGGCTGTCACCTTCGACCGCGTGTTCTTTGGCATGGGACCGCTGACCGCTCGTCACGCGTTTCCCTATGAGTCGGTGTACACCTCTGACAAGGGCATCATGATGCAGGATGCCTACGTGGATGTTGCGCGTGCGTATCGCGAACAATCCCTGGCGAAAGATCCTTCGTTTACCGAGCCTGAGGATCACCTGGCTGTTGAGCTGGCCTTTATGGCAACGCTTGCCGAGCGCACCTGTGCATTCCTTGCCGCCGAAACCGTCGAGGGAGACGAAGCTGCCACGGTGACCGTTCGCCAGTCGCTCACCTTCGCCCAAACGCATCTGTTGAACTGGATTGATCGTTTCTGTGGCGAACTTGCCCTGGCGGCAAAACCTGATGGCGAAAACGGCTTCTACGTGGCGCTTGCTCACTTCACTGAGCGGTTCGTGCAAAGCGATGCAGCAGTTTTGGGAGAGATGTTATGAGCAACGAGGTAACCCGACGCCAATTCTGCTTTGCAGGAGGCGCGGCGGCTGTGGTGGCTGGCTTGGGCGGCGGCGGAAGCTTGGTGCTCAACAACTCTCACCAGGTATATCTGCGGCCACCGGGTGCAACAAGCGAAGTGCATCTGCTGGCTCATTGCGACCGCTGTCAGCGCTGTGTGCAGGCTTGCCCCTACAATCTGGTGCAGCCGCGCCCGCTGACCTTGGACTTTCCGACCGTGGGCACCCCTGAGCTTATCTTTAAAGAGGGCTACTGCGACTTCTGCATGCTCTGCGTGGACGTCTGCCCCACCGGCGCCTTAAGCTACGACGCACCCACCGCCGAAAACATTGGTGTGGCGAAACTCATCAGCGACGCATGCGTGGCCTGGGACTGGGGCGGATGCACCGTCTGCGCTGATGTGTGCCCCATTGAAAACGCGCTGGTCATTGACGAGCACGGGCGCCCTCATGTGGACGAAACCCTCTGCGATGGCTGTGGTCTGTGTGAGCTGGAATGCCCCGCCCCCTCTCTTCGCGCCTATGAAGCCTCCACGGTTGCCAAAGGCATTTATGTGGTGAACCGCGAAAGCCAGGCGGCAGCGCTTCCCGGGGCGCTCACCTCAGCTGAGTATGAGGCCACCTACCAAAAGGAGGCCGGTCATGAATAAGATGCGCTATCTTCGTATTGCACTAGCCGGTGCGGTACTTATCGGCATTGCGCTCTGCACGGCATTTCATGTACCGCTCGGTACCCTGTGCGCTTTGTGCCCGGTTGGTTTCGCCGAGGTGAGCGTAGCCAGCGGATCGGTGCCATGGGATCTGCTCCCTGGCGTGTTGGTGCTGCTTATCGTGGTGTTTTTGCTCGGCCGCGTGTTCTGCTCGTGGGTGTGCCCCACCAGCTTTATTCGCAATATCTTTGGCGGTCGCACGCCTCGCGGGTTGACAGGTCGCACCGGCACATGTGCCTCGTGTGCCAGCACATGCAGCTCAGCCGACCAGACTGACGCTACCGAGGCCGCTGCAACCACCGACGTGCGCACACGCAACAACCTGGCTGCTCAGGGCATCGTGCTTGCCGTGTTGCTGGTGGTTTCGTTTATCGTGCACTTTCCGGTGTTTTGCCTGATCTGCCCCATCGGTTTGACGTTTGGCACCCTTTTCGCCATCAGCAGGCTGTTTGTCACCTGGCAACCGGGCTGGGAACTC
>CAJTML010000135.1 GCA_910577495.1 uncultured Eggerthellaceae bacterium | reverse complement strand
GCACGCTATGTAGGCATCACGCTGGAAAAAGCGTATCGGCTAGAGGCGCTCCTGTCTGAGTTTTTCGAAATTACGCGCTATAACATACAATCAATCCCGCTTGATCGATCCACCTTTGATGGGGTGCTGTTTGTTAATCAGGTTATTGATGGGCTCTATCCGCTTGCTGATGAGCATACTGTTGAATTCCAGTATGTGGGGCCGGAGAGTTTCCAGGTTTCTGCGGATGCCTCGCAAATTGCACGCGCCTTTAATAACGTGGTTAAAAATGCGGTCATGTATGCGGCTGAACAAAGTGAGATTGTCGTTACCACATCGCTGGTTGAAGACGCGCAAGATATTACCTGGTGGCAAATGACCGTACAAAACCAAGGTCAAGAAATTGCTCCTGAGCACCTTGAGCACATTTTTGAGCGATTCTACCGAGGAGATTCGGCACGAAGTTCGCTTGCTTCAGGAGGTTCGGGACTTGGGCTTGCTATTGCCAAAGAGATTGTGCAGGCGCACGGGGGAGATATCTGTGCGATGAGTGAAGCGGGGCTGACGACGTTTACGCTCTGGATCCCGCAAGAGCGAAACACCGACGTTTGTGGTTAAACTATGTCTGAATACCGGATATGTCTTGTTTGGCACGGGAATTGCCTCTAAAATAGACAGGCTGCAAAGGTGCGGCATACGTTTTACTTGGTGAGTACGACACCACATGCTGACTCAGTAAAACGCGTAAAGGATATGCTTCTTGGATGAGAAGCTAGAAGTGGAGCAGGGGTATCCTGCACGAAAGGTGGAACAATGGCAGATAAGCTCAGCATCACGCCGGAGCGCACGGCTGAATTGGTGAAAGAGTTTGGCAAGAACGAGCAAGACTCTGGTAGCCCTGAGGTTCAGGTTGCTATTCTGTCAGAGCGCATTCGCAATCTGACCGAGCATCTGAAGGTACACAAGAAGGACAATCACACCCGTCGTGGTCTGATGATGCTTATTGGTAAGCGTCGCGGTCTTTTGAAGTACATCAAGAATCGTGACATTGACGAGTATCGTGCACTTATCAAGAAACTTGGTATTCGCGATAACATCTAAGTTACAAAAGCCCGCGCATGCGGGCTTTTTCGCATTAACGCCCATCATAGGGAACAGCGCGGATTACTGCATCCCTCTGCGTGGGTGTGAGTGCGAGTAATACAGCGGTCGAAAGCACACGGGTGTTTTTGCTCGCGGCGGTAGCGCCGAAGTAGTGTTGGATGCATAGGGGCATTCAAATTGGAAGAGAAAGAAAGCAATATGGAAAAAATTGTCGAATCCTTTGAGTTGTACGGCAAGCAGTATCGCCTTGAGACGGGCGAGCTTGCTAAGCAAGCAACGGGAGCTGTTGTCGTAACTCAAGGAGATACGACCGTCTTGGTAACTGCGGTCATTTCGAAGGAAGAGCGTGATTATGACTTCTTCCCGCTGACGGTAGACTTTATCGAGAAAATGTATGCGGTTGGTCGCATTCCTGGTGGATACCTCAAGCGTGAGGCTCGTCCCTCTGAGAAGGGCACGTTGACGGCACGTATGATTGACCGCCCGATTCGCCCTGGTTTTGTTGATGGTTTTAAGCGTGAAGTGCACATTGTTGCAACCACGCTGGTTGTTGATTCAGTGAATCCGCCTGACACGATCTGTGTTGCAGGCGCTTCAGCAGCGCTCATGCTTGGTGCAGCTCCGTTTGACGGCCCGGCTGCTTGTGTGCGCATCGCTCGTGACAAAGACACGCACGAGTTTATTGTGAACCCCACCTTTGAAGAGCAGGAAAACTCTGACCTTGAGCTGACCATTGCGGGTACTGCTGACTATATCTCAATGGTTGAAGCAGGAGCTGATGAGATTCCTGAGGACGTTATGCTTGAAGCTATGACGTTTGGCCAGGAAGCCATTTCTGCTTTCTGTGAAGCTCAGCAGCGCTTTATTGATAAGTGCAACGTTGAGCCGCGTGAGTGGCCGGTGCATGTTGCTGATGATTCCATCAAGCTTCGTATTGAGCCGTTCTTTGACCAGATGAGCGCCTGCTTGCATGATGCTGATAAGCTTTCACGTATGCAGCACGTTGAGGAATTGAAGTCTCACATTATGGAGACCCAGTTTAGCGACGAAGAGCGCGACGCCTGGAAGGCTGATATTGCTGCTGAGCTGAAGAGCTTAGAGAAAAAGGCAATGCGCGCTATGGTTATTTCTACTGGTGAGCGTGCTGATGGCCGCCGTCCGGACGAAATTCGTCCGCTTTATATTGTGCCGGGTTACCTCCCGCGCGTGCATGGTTCGGGTCTGTTCCAGCGTGGCCAAACGCAAGCACTCTCCATTTGTACGCTTGGTATGCTCAATGAGTGGCAGCGCCTTGATACGATTGATCCGGTTGAGGGCAAACGCTACATGCACCAATACAACTTCCCGCCGTATTCAACGGGCGAAGTTGGACGCATGGGTGCTCCGAAGCGCCGCGAAATTGGTCATGGTGCCCTTGCTGAGCGCGCGCTTTTGCCGGTGCTCCCGAATGAGGATGAGTTCCCGTATGCCATCCGTGTGGTTAGCGAGATTTTGGAGTCTAATGGCTCGTCGTCAATGGCATCTACCTGCGGTTCTACCTTGGCGCTGATGGATGCTGGCGTGCCGATCAAGGCTCCGGTATCTGGTATTGCTATGGGTCTTATCAAAGAGGGCGATGACGTGGTTATCCTCTCTGACATCCAAGGTATTGAAGACTTCTTGGGTGACATGGACTTTAAGGTATGCGGTACCGAAAAGGGTATTACGGCGCTGCAGATGGACAACAAGGCAAAGGGTCTGTCGGTTGACATCTTGGCTCGTGCGCTTTCGCAGGCTAAAGAGGGTCGCGCCTTTATCTTGAACGCCATGCTTGAGGCTATCCCTGAGCCGCGCGCAGAGCTCTCGCAATTTGCACCGCGCATTGAAACCATCCATATTCCTGTTGACAAGATTCGCGACGTCATCGGTTCTGGTGGCAAAGTTGTTCGCGGTATTCAAGAGGAAACGGGTGCTCAGATTGACATCCAGGAAGACGGCACTATTCATATTGCAGCCATTGAAGGCCCGGCTGGAGATGCTGCAAAGGCCATGATTCTCGGTATCGTGAAAGAGCCTGAAGTTGGCGAAGAGTTTGATGGCGAAGTTGTGGGCATCAAAGACTTTGGCGCTTTCGTAAAACTGACGCCTTCTAAAGACGGCCTGCTGCACATCTCGCGTGTTGCGAATGGTCGCGTGGGCAAAGTTGAAGACGTTTTGAACGTCGGCGACGTGGTCAAAGTTAAGGTTATTGAAGTTGATGCAAATTCAGGTAAGATCTCTTTGGATCGCTTAGATAAGCCTGATGCACCTGCGGCACCAGCTAAAGAGTCTCATGACAAGCATGAGTCACGCGACGGTGACAAACGTCCGGGTCGTGCAAATCGCACCCCGCGTCGTCGCCATGAGTCGAAATAACTCACACTACGAGCATTAATGGGAAAAGCCGCTTGTCATGAGCGGCTTTTCGCGTACGAAACGAGGTTGCTATGATTTCTGTTGCGGTTGCAGGGTGCGCAGGGCGTATGGGACATACGGTGGTTGAGGCGGTCAGCGCTGCCCCTGATATGTCTGTCTCTTGCGGTATTGATCCTCATGCGGATACCACCACATTTGAGTTTCCGGTTTTTACCAGCGTACAAGATGCGCTTGACCATGCCGACTTTGACGTACTGGTTGATTTTACGCGCCCCGATGTTGTGGCTGATAATTTAGCTGTTGCGTTGCCGGCTGGAGTAGATTGTGTGGTTGGTACAACGGGTCTGACGACCGAGACACTTGAGGCATTAGCGGCACTTGCTCCGACTGGTACGTGTTTGTTTTACGCACCAAATTTCACCACTGGTGCGGTATTGATGATGGAATTTGCGAAGGCGGCGGCTCCGTATTTCCCAGAGGCAGAAGTTATTGAATATCATCATGCGAAAAAACTTGACGCTCCTTCTGGTACGGCGGTTCGTACAGCGCAGATCATCGCAGAGGCTCGTGATGGTCGTGCGAGCGAAGCTCCTGGTAAAGAAACAGAGATTGAGGGAGCCGAGGGTGCACGTGGTGCGCTCATTGATGGAGTGCCGGTGCATTCAGTGCGCACCATGGGCTATGTAGCCAGCCAGGAAGTCATTTTTGGCTCTTTTGGTCAGACGCTCACCATTCGCCATGATTCATGGGATAGGAATTCGTATATGCCCGGTGTGCTGCTTGGCATCCGCTCAGTTGCCGATCGGGAGGGCCTGATTGTCGGTTTAGAGAACTTCATGGCCTAGTATTTAGTTGCATGGCATAATAGACATGTTTGTGAGTATGCAGACATGAACGTGGTTTATTAGGTAAGGAGCGAACATGACGCAACCTCTTTTTGGTCGCATGAT
>CAJTML010000134.1 GCA_910577495.1 uncultured Eggerthellaceae bacterium | reverse complement strand
CCGCCCAACCAAGCGCTGCTGATGCTTCGCCACATTCAGTAACAACGGGCACATACAGATGCGGGATACCGTTATAAGGCTCAAACTCAACGCGTTTGGGGTCAACCATGATAAAGCGAACCTCAGAAGGCGTTGCGCGCATGAGAATGGACATGATCATAGCGTTGATCTCAAACGACTTACCAGAACCGGTCGTGCCAGCAATGAGCACGTGAGGCATGGAAGCCAAATCAGAGACAATGCAGTTACCTTCGACATCTTTGCCAATGGCTACCTGCAGAGGACCAGCTTCAGCCGAATCAAGCACATCGGCCAGGTGTACCATCTGGCGCGTCGCATTCGGCACCTCAATACCTACATAGTTCGTTCCAGGGATGGGGGCGAAAATACGCACGCCAGGAGCTGCCAGGGCAAGCGCAATATCATCATTAAGCGCGGTCACACGGCTCACGCGCACGCCAGCAGGCAAATCAATCTTAAAGAGCGTGACGGTCGGACCAGATGTCCAACCAACAACCTGCGCCATAATGCCGAAGTCTTCAAGGGTTTCTTGCAGACGCATCGCAGTTGCACGCAACTCTTGTTCGCTGGCGCCGTTTTTGGCGTTCGCACGCGTACGCGTTAGCATATTTGCAGGTGGCAGCTCAAATCCATCGGTCGGTTGGGAGACTGCTGGTTTAGTTTCTGGCTCAGCAGTTTTTTTAGAAGCACGCTTTTTCGGGAGCGGCTTGGTCTGTGCCTCTTCTGCGTCATCTTGAACTTTACCCAGTTTGCGGGTAAGCGCCTGTTGCTCATTGGGTTCAAAGGAATCATCGAAACCATCAGCTTCAAACGCACCCGAATTGCGACGCGTTTTTCCTTGGGTAATGCGGCGAGAGCGCTTCGGCTCATCTTCAAGCTGCTGCGTTTGCGCTTGAGACAGCGGGTCTTCCTCGTCATAAACAGGCGTTCGCGCGCCATACGTCGTGCCACGTCGCGCCACTGGTGGGGCAGGCATCACGCTGGCCGCTTCCTCTTCGGCAGCCAAACGCTCGAGATGCGCTTGTTGCACATGCTCTATGATACTTGACACGGAAAAGCCGATCACAATAAGGCCAGCAAACATGACGCCAAACATAATAATGCTGCTGATAATCTGGCCGAAAAGATTGACTCCTACCCAGGCAATACCCGCCCCAAGATAGCCGCCACGCGCAACCAGCTCATCATGATCAAAGAGCAGTGACGTTGTGTCCGAGCCCAAACCGGGCGTAAACAGCGAAGTCAGCGCCAGAATTGAGATGACAATCATCACCAAGCCCACCGCTGCGCGCGTTGGAACGCGCTCACGCTCAAAGCGTACAAACATGCTCACACCAATGACTACAAACATGATGGGAAGCAGATAAGCGCCAATACCAAGCGAAAGGTGCAATGCCTGCGAGATCAGCGATGTTACCACCGCATCACTTCGCAAAATCGCCGCCACAAACAACACGACGCCCAACACAATGAACGCCAAACCCGTGATGTCACGCCTGGCGCGATCGTCCACGAGTGGCTGAGACTTCGCTGGCGCGGAAACCTGGTTTCTGCCTCGTTGGGGTTGTTTGGATTGCGCTGGCGATTTGCTCTGGTTCTTCTTTGGCTTTTGCGTACTACGTTGAGAAGATGCTCTGGATTGAGCCACAACATACTCCTTTTATACTTCGTTTAAACTTCGTTTTAAGAGCTACAGTTAAGGTGCTTACCCAGTATAGCTGAGCAAGCACCTCATTATACCTTAAACAACGACCAGGCTCACGACCACCATCGGTCGAGTCTTTGTACGCTCCCACAAAAGGGAAAGCAGGGCGTCTTTGGCCGTCTTTTTCAGTTCGCGCATACCGCCTTCTTTTGAAAGCGCACGCTGCAGCGCATTGCGAACGGTGCCCTCCGCTTCGTTAACCAAGAAGTCATCATCCCCGCCTGAAATGCCATGCATCTCAACGACAACATCGCTTGCAAGCGATCGCTTTTTGAGATTGAGTGCACAAGCAATGGTGGCGAAGCCTTGCGAAGACAAGGCGCTTCGCTCATCAAGCACCCCTTGCGAGGTGTCGCCAACCGACAAACCATCCACAAAAACAATGCCGCTCTGCACCACTTCGCCACGTTCAACTCCGCGCGTGCTGAGCTCTAAGCTCTCGCCGTTTTCGCAGATAAACACATTTTCCTCAGGCACACCCGTAGCCTCAGCAAGACGAGCATGCGCACGAAGGTGCGTTGCCTCACCGTGTACCGGCATAAAAGCCTTCGGTTGAACGATTGACAGTACCAACTTGAGTTCTTCAGCACCCGCATGACCTGACACGTGCACGCGAGCACGAGACTTGTCATATACATCAGCACCAATCTTCGCTAGCGAATTAATGACGCGTGTGACAGCCTTTTCGTTACCCGGTACTGGTGTTGCCGAAATGATAACGGTATCCCCAGCTTCAATGTCGATGGTCTTATGCTCGCCATTAGCAATACGCGCCAGCGCAGAGAGCGGCTCACCTTGGCTGCCGGTACACATGATAACCACCTTCTCAGGTGGAATACCCTTGAGGTCATATGCATCAATGAGGTCGTCATCTGAAATATCCAAGTATCCCAAACGACGTGCAATATCGGTGTTTTGGATCATAGAGCGACCCGTCACCACCACCTTGCGGCCATTTGCCACCGCCGCATCGCAAATCTGCTGCATACGATGAATGTGGCTTGCAAACGAAGCAATGATGACGCGACCTTTGGCTTGCGAGATGATCTTCGCCAACTCTTTGCCCACCTCAGCCTCACTTGGCGTGAAATTGGGATTTTGAGCATTGGTGGAGTCACTCATCATGAGGTCAACGCCCTCTTGGCTAAAGCGCGCCAGAGCACCGAAGTCCGTGGTCACCCCATCAATAGGCGTTTGATCCAGCTTGAAGTCGCCCGTGTGCAAAACATTGCCTGCCGGAGACTGAATAAAGAGGCCAACTGCACCCGGAATGGAGTGATTGACGGCGAAGAACTCTACAGTAAAGCAACCAAGCTGAATAACATCGCCCGGTTTCACCTCAATGAGCTTCGCGTTTTTGATCTTATGTTCGGCGAATTTACCCTCAATGAGACCGAGCGTCATCTTGGTGCCATAGATGGGAATATCACGGTCCAAATCTTTATACAG
Source organism: uncultured Eggerthellaceae bacterium (assembly GCA_910577495.1). Taxonomy (GTDB): domain Bacteria; phylum Actinomycetota; class Coriobacteriia; order Coriobacteriales; family Eggerthellaceae; genus Xiamenia. The sequence goes on along the minus strand of CAJTML010000134.1, from coordinate 1,257 downwards.
GTAAGGAAGTGAACCGGTGTGGTCCTCATGGCCATGCGTGATAATGATGCCGCGAAGCTTATGGGCATTCTCAAGAATGTAGGTGTAATCAGGCAAAATAAGATCTACGCCTGGATGATTGTCATCCGGAAACATCAGACCCGCATCATCTAAGAGCATATCGCCTTCGCATTCGAAAGCAGTCATGTTCTTACCGATAGCATCAAGACCACCAAGCGGAATGATCTTCAGTGTCGCATTGGGGTTTTTCCAGCTTGAGTCAAAGCTTTTGCGCGGCTTGGTGTTATGCTGCTTGTCTTGACGCGAAGCAGCACCACCCTCTTTAGTCAGCTGCGGACGCTTACGCTCAAGCTGCACGTGTTTGTAGCTTCTTCGCTCATTGCGTTTCTGGTTTGTGCCGCTCTTTTTCGCATCATTCTTTTTGTGATCAGCAGCCGGCAGTGCCTTCTTTTGCTTTTGAATTGCTTTGCTTTGGCTGCCAGATGCATCATGCGATGTCGAAGCAGAAACTTTGCTTCGTTTACGCGGCGTACGAGCATGCACCGTCTTTTTGGGCATACTCTGACTATCTGCGGCAGTATTTTTTGCAGCAGAAGATTCACGCGTTGTGCGTGATGAAGTATTTTGCATACTGTTCCAATCTAGGTTTCGAATAAATACTAATCTTTAGAGCACCCCAACCTCACGCATCAGCGAAGCCAAACGCTCAGACTGTTCTGGCGTTGCATCCACAAGCGGAAGGCGCACGCCACCCACCGGGAAACCGATCAGCTTTAAGGCTTCTTTAACCAATATGGGGTTGGAAGTCTCAAAAAGTCCTTCCATCAGAGGCATCAGACGATGATTTGCTTCGGCTGCTGCCTCCCACTCACCTGCCGCACACAGATCCGTGATCTCTTTCATGCGTGCAGGTGCTACGTTTCCAATTGTTGAAATGACACCAACGCCACCAAGCTTCATGATGTCATACGTTGCCGAGTCATCACCCGAGTACACACTAAAGCCTGCAGGCGCATCCTTGATGATGGCCTCTACCTGGTCAAGCTTTCCGGACGCCTCTTTAATGGCAATAATATTGTCGAATTCATGCGCCAGGCGAAGCGTGGTTTCAGCGGTCATATTTACCACGCAGCGACCAGGAATGTTATAGAGAATGATCGGCAGATCGACCGAGCGAGCAATGGCAGCAAAGTGCTGGTACATGCCCTCTTGGGGAGGTTTGTTGTAATAAGGAACAACGCACATAATGCCATCTAC
>CAJTML010000133.1 GCA_910577495.1 uncultured Eggerthellaceae bacterium | reverse complement strand
CACCTGGTTGCCCACTGTGTTTGCTACCATGTTCGCCTCCGCGTTTGACTTCCAGTCCATTGCTGGTGGCTTTGCGGGCTCGGTTGTTATGCTCGGTATTAAGCGCGGCTTGTTCTCAAACGAAGCTGGTATGGGTTCTGCACCTAACGCAGCTGCAACGGCGAGTGTGTCCCACCCGGTCAAGCAGGGTCTTGTACAGAGTCTGTCGGTCTACATCGACACGCTTTTGATCTGCACGTGCTCAGCTATGATGGTTATGGTGTTTTACGTACAGGATCCCGAGGTTGCCACCACGCTCAATGGTATGCCGCTCGTGCAGATGGCGGTTAATAACTCAGTGGGCGAGTTCGGCATTCACTTTATGACGTTCGCCATTTTCGCCTTCGCCTTCTCAAGCTTGATTGGTAACTACTTCTACGCTGAGAGCAACTTCCGCTTCATCACCAAAAACAAGTGGGCGCTGCTGGTATTCCGTCTGGTTTGCTTAGTGGTTATCTTCTACGGCGCCGTGAACCGCTTTGACCTGGCATGGAATTTGGCTGACATCTTCATGGGCTTCATGGCAATTGTTAACCTTATTGCTATTCTGTTGTTGGGCAAATGGGCACTGGCAGCGCTGGCAGATTACACGCGCCAGAAAAAAGCAGGCGAGGATCCGGTCTTTTTGGCCGACAGCATTCCGGGCATGCCTGCAACGCAGTGCTGGCATGTGAGCGAGCTGCATGATTACGGCATGCCGCCCGTTAAAGAGTATATTGAAGAAGCCATTGACATGGACAGCGGTGGCTTGAAGTAAGTAAGCAGGAGGACGCAATGACCGAAGAAAGACGACCAGGAGATTGGCAGCATAAGGCGCAACGCCAGGATGCAAACGTCATCATCAAAGACCCGAATGCGAAACCGTGGTACAGGCAGACGTTTTGGATCATCTTTTTCCTGTTGGTCTTTTGGCCGGTCGGTATTGTGCTTACCTGGAAAAGTGACTGGCATATTGCGGCAAAGATCGTGGCAAGCATCTTTATTGTGATTTCGGTGTATTGCTCGTGGACGATGTCGCAGATGGTCGCGCAGATGCAAATGTAGCTGCGCGCCGGCGGCTGGGAGCTGGATGTTAGGTGAGGGGCGTTGACGAGGGTCGGCGCCCCTCTTTTTGCCGTCGCGCAGCGGCTTGCGCCTTAACGTCGACACGTGGGTGCGGCATCTCAGCTATCAGGCTGGCTTCAAAAACAAGAAAAGGCCTTCTAGCGTTAATAAAATGGAGTTTTCCGAAGATAGGAGCTGCTGTGAATTCTCTTGAGCACCATATTTCAAAGAATCTCACCACGCTCCCTTTAATGATAAAGCGTTGATCAGGTGTGATACGGGAATACGAATAAGTATTATCTGGTGACGGATTTTCATTCTTCGGAAAACTCTCATTTTCCAACGAAAAAGTCGCATGGAGCGTTTTCGCCATGCAATGCAAGCGAGCTAAAGTGCAAACATGGCAAAGCATGTCGCAGGATGGCGAACGGCGCTTAAACATAACACAGGATTGTTTCTATAAAAGCAAGTCGCAAGGGGGTCTACCTTTAGGCAGGTGCCTTTCGCGGAAGAATGTGTTTCCCTTTGATGGATTTGCTATACTTTATCACTCTACTGTACTAAAGTAGAAGAGAACAGGGTGCAAGCGTGCTGTGTACACCTTGGGCGCAAGCGTGCCGCACGCACATGAGGTAGCAACGGCACAAGAAGCACCCCGCTCACATAAAAACCCCGGCAGTTCTGCGGTTGCAGTTCAGCCGAATATAAGCAAAGCGCGATAATGAGCCTTGACTCACGCGAAAAAGGAAACAGCTATGAACTACAAAACACCACTCGGTTTTCGAGATGTCTTGCCAAAGGAGGCGCGTGCCCGAGAAGTTGCCACGCGTACTGTGCAGGATTTGTTTGCTTCATATGGCTATGAGCCTATAGAAACGCCAACGCTTGAGAACCGAGAGTTGATGCGCGCGGCGGGGTATCGCTCTAGCTCACCGTTTAAGTTTTTCGACGCGCAGGGCAATCTGCTCATCATGCGCCCCGACGTCACCATGCAGGTGGCGCGCATGTGTGGCTCGCGTCTGGCGGACGAGCCCGGTGCGCTTCGCTTTCGCTACACGCAGCGCATTTTCCGCGAGTCTGATGAGGTAATCACCTCTGATCCGCGCGAAATGACACAGATGGGTGTTGAGTGTATTGGCGAAGACGGTGTGGAAGCAGATGCTGAGGTAATCTCGCTCTTTATGCAGGCGCTGCGCGTGGTGGGTGTCCAAAATTTCACCCTCTCGGTTGCGTGTGTAGGTGTGTTGCGCGCGCTGCTTGATTGCTGTGACGTTCCTGATGAGTGGAAAGCGCGATTGCTCAAAGCGTTTCATGCGTCAAATTTTGTCGAACTTGATGAACTGTGTGGCGAATATGCTGCACCCGATAGCCCGGTAGGTGCCATCTCAGCACTTGCGCGCATTCGCGGTGGCGTAGAGGCAATTGAGGACGCGCGTGAATTGTTGGCGCCCTACGGCATTGCAACGGGAGATCTTGATGCGCTGGAAGCAACGGTTCGCCTGCTGATTGATCAGGGATTTGAGCGCTACGTCCGCGTTGACTTTTCGGTTATGAGCTCGTTTGATTACTACACTGGTATGGTGTTTGAGGCCTATGCGCCTGGTGTGGGCTCACCACTTGGTAGTGGCGGCCGGTATGATCGTATGCTGAGCGTTTTTGGACCTGATCGACCCGCAGCAGGCTTCGCGTTTTTCTTGGAGCAGGCAATGTTTGCTGCCGAGCAAGACAAAAACGCACCGTCAGCAGAGAGGCCGCTGCGCATCGCAGTTCCCAAAGGCTCGCTGAACCCTGACTCAATTGAGGCGCTTGCGGCAGCTGGGTTGGACACGACGGGGCTGGATAACCCCGGTCGCTTGCTGGTGATTGCAAATCCGGGTGTGGAATACGTGATTGTTCGCCCCTCTGATGCGCCAGTGTTTGTGGCGCTGGGGGCGGCTGACTGCGGCATCTGCGGTAAGGACTCGCTTTTGGAGGCGCAGTCAGAATGCGTTGAGCTGGTGGATTTAGGCTTTGGTGCATGTCGCTTTATTGTGGCTGAACCGGCGCAAGCCGCCGACGAGGTTGCAAAGCGCGCACAGCAACGAGGCTATCTGCGCGTGGCAACCAAGTATCCCCACATCACGCAGTGGTTTTATGACAAGTGCGGCGTGCAGGTTGAAATCGTGCAGCTGCATGGAAACATAGAGCTTGCCCCGCTGACCGGACTTGCTGAGCGAATCGTGGACATCACGGCAACCGGTACCACGCTGCGCGAGAACAACCTTGTCGTCATTGATGAGGTGCTCTCCTCAACGGCGCGCTTTATTGCTAACCCGTGTGCGTTTAGGACAAACTCATCCATCCGCTTACTTGCCGGCAAACTGAAAGCCCACGCGTGCGAGATGACGTATGAACCAATTGCAGGAGCCAGCCAAAGCAACCCTGCATCAACCAGATAAAAGGAGCGAAACCATGCGACGTGTCATATTAGAACCAGGCGAGATTTTCTCAAACGAGCACCTCAAGCGCACGGGTGCCTTCAACGCAGGTGCTCTGACGGCGGCAACTGAGATCATCGAGCAGGTGCGCACGATGGGAGACGATGCACTGCGCGAATACACGAAGCGCTTTGACGGGGTAGAGCTCACGCGCTTTCGTGTGCCGTTGGCGGAGCTAGCTGATGCGGCCAGCAAGCTTGATGATGAGCTGGTGCGCGCCCTTCGCCAGGCAGCAGATCAGATTCGCGATTTTCACGAGCGCCAAAAGCAGCAGAGTTGGTTTACGGTTCGCGCAGATGGTGCCATGGTTGGTAGCAAAGTAGAGCCCCTTGAGTCGGTGGGCATCTATGTACCCGGTGGACGTGCTTTGTATCCTTCAACGGTGCTCATGAACGCCATTCCTGCAGCGGTTGCAGGTGTATCGCGCATTGTGTGTGTGACGCCTCCAACCAAAGATGGCAGCGTTGATCCGGCCATTTTGGAAGCGTGCCGCATTTCGGGAGTGACCGAGATTTACACCGTCGGTGGCGCGCAAGCCATTGGCGCGCTTGCCTATGGCACCGAAAGCATCGCACCAGTTGCAAAGATTACCGGTCCGGGCAACGCCTTTGTGGCCGCCGCGAAAAAGATTGTTTCAGGCGATGTTGGCATTGACATGATCGCCGGGCCTTCTGAGGTGTGCGTTGTGGCTGATGAGAGCGCATCCCCGGCGCTGGTTGCCATTGATTTGATGGCGCAAGCCGAGCATGATCCGCTGGCGGCATGTTATTTCGTCACCTTCTCAGAGGCGTATGCTGATGAGGTGGAAGCTATGATCAAGCGCCACCTGGAGACCTCGACGCGCGCTGAGATTACCGAGACGTCGCTTGCTGATCAGGGGCTCAT
>CAJTML010000132.1 GCA_910577495.1 uncultured Eggerthellaceae bacterium | reverse complement strand
GGTATGCCGGTTACGCTGGAGCTTTTCTATATCTTCCAGATGTGGGCAGGTCGTCTGGAGTTTGTGACCTTGCTGGCGCTCATCGTTGAGATTGTGGTCTCGCTGGACCCGAGGCGGTGGGCTAACGCATGAGGTGGATGGTGAGAGAAGTGGCGCAGGTGGTGCGCACGGCGGCGGTTTGCGCGATGGTGCTGGTGGCGCTGACGATGTGCGCTGGCGTGAACCTTGCACCTGCCTTCGCCGATGAAATTGAGCTGGAGGCAGAGGGCAACCTCATCAACCCGCAGCAGCTGCCGGATAGCTCGTTTATTTATGACACGTCCATCCAAGACCTCTCAACCGCGGATGCCTACTACGACAATCAGACCGTACAGGTGACGGGCGAAGCCATCGGAGATGCTATCTATGCCACCTTTGACCAGGAGTTTAGTTGGATTACGCTCTCAACTGAGGGCGACAATGCCACGCTTGCGGTCTTTATGAGCAATGAAGCGGCGTCGCGTATTGACACGTTTGGTCGGTATCAGACGCGCGGCACCATTTTGCAGGTGCGCGGCATCTATCATCTGGCGTGCCCTGAGCACGAGGGCGTGAGTGACTTGCATGCTGATGTGGTGACGGTGGTGGATCCGGGTGAGCATTTCGAGGCGCCTTTCGACATGCAAAAATTTTTCCCGGGGCTGATCACGGTGGCAATTGGCCTGGTGATTACCGTTCTGTTCTACATAATCCGAGAAAGGCAGCGCTAAATGGAGCAACTCAAAGTCGGTCAGGTGGTCAAGCTTGACCGCGGATATCCGCTGGTTCGTTTGGCGGATGGGCGAACCGTTCGCTGTGAGCATGCAACGTCGCTGGTCAAAGGAGCAGATTGGCGCGCGGTAATCGGGGATAAAGTTGAGGTTGACGCACCGGAAGGCCACGACAAGGGCATCATTGTGAGCATCTTGCCGCGAACGCGTGCGTTTGTGCGCAAGGATCCCACCGAGCGTGCGGTTCCGCAAATTCTGGCGGCGAATTTTGATCGGGTTTTTGTGGCACAACCGCTTTCGGATGTAAATACGCGTCGCCTTGAGCGCGAATTGGTGCTGGCGTGCGAGACGGGCGCTGACGTTTCGGTGGTGCTGACCAAGGCTGACCTGGCCGAAGATGATGCGCACATTGCTGAGGTGCGCGATCGGGTGTGCGCGCTGGCAGGACCTGATGTGGAAGTTGATGTGGTAAGCACCGATGACCCGGCAAGCTTGGAGGCGGTGCGGGCGAAGGTGCCTGAAGGTGTTACCGCGGTGCTGCTGGGCAAGAGTGGCGTGGGCAAATCAAGCCTGGTCAACATGCTGGTTGGTGAAGCTATCCAGGAAACAACTCCCGTGCGCGAAGACGGTAAGGGTCGCCACACCACGGTAAGCCGCGAGATGATCAAGCTGCCCGACGGCGGGCTCATTGTGGACATGCCTGGCGTGCGCGGGCTGGGGCTTTGGGATGCGGGCAAGGGGATTGAGACCGCATTCGCCGATATTGAAGCGGTGGCCGCGCAGTGCAAGTTTAGGGACTGTAAGCACACGAACGAGCCGGGGTGCGCGGTTCGTGCGGCGGTTGAGGCAGGCGAGATTTCTGAGGAGCGTTTCGCCAGCTACCAGGCGCTGATGCAGGAAAGCGAGCAGGTGAGCGAGCGTCGCGAGGAAGCGCGGCGGCTGCGGGGCGAAAAGGCCAGCGACATCCGTGCGGCCAAAGAAGCGCGCGCGCTCCATGGTGCGGGCAAGGCGGGGGCGAAGAAGCGTTCTCGCAAGCGTTCGTAGGTGGCGCTCGCGCGCGTCGGTGGACGTGTGTGCGTGTACGCAGCGCGACACGCGTTAAGGTAACGACGTCTTAAAGATTGCGTGTAGTAAAGTTTTTCACTCAATATTTCGCGCTACAATAAGCAAGTTAATCAGGCGTAACGCATATGCTGACGTTCGCCTCCTGACGTAAAAAGGATGTGCATGAATCCAGTTGTAATCATTCCCACGTTCATATCCGCACGTCGCAGAGCTGAAGGCGGAGGCGTTATTTCCACCTACGATCACGCCACGCCGCTCTCGTCACCCGGCGAGCTTAGCCGTCTGTTCGCCTCACTTGAGCAGGTTGACGGCCTGGGTCAAATCATGGTGTTAGTTGCGTGTGAGCGCTCAATTGAAATGCAGGCGCTCAAAAAGGTGCAAACCGAAGCGGCGCGCTTTCCCAATCTTTCTATCATGGTCATTGGTGCTCCTGAACTATCGCTTGTTCAGCAGCGCATGGAGCAGCTGGGGCTGGGCCGCTTGCAAAAAGAAGTGGGACTGACCGGCTATGGCGCGGTGCGCAATTTGGGGCTGGTGTTGGCGGACGCGTTTGGGTTTGACTCGGTGGTCTTTTTGGATGATGACGAGGTTATTGAAGACCCGGACTTTTTGCATAAAGCAATGTATGGCCTGGGAAAACTCACCAAAAAGGGTATTCCAATTTTGGCGAAGACGGGCTTTTATTACAACGCCGATGGTTCGTATTTATCCAAGAGTCAGGATAAGTGGTACAACCATTTTTGGCAGCAGGGTAAAGCGTTTAATAAGTGGATCACCAAGGCCATGCAAGGACCGCGCTTGTCGCGCTCAAATCACGTGTGCGGCGGCTGTTTGGCGCTGCACAAAGAGGCGTTCAAGCGACTGTCGTTTGACCCGTGGATCCCTCGTGGCGAGGACTTGGATTATTTGCTTGACCTGCGTATGTATGGTTCTGATATCTGGTTTGATAATCAGTGGAGCATGCGACATCTGCCGCCGGAGTCTCCCAGCGAAGGCACGCGTTTTCGCCAAGATATCTTTAGGTGGCTCTATGAGTATCGCAAGATGGAATATAGCCGCACGCAAATTGATTTGTTGCAAGTAAAGCCGTCATCGCTTGAGCCGTATCCAGGACCGTTTTTGGAGCCGGGCATTCAAGGGCGCATTCGCATTACGGCGCTTTTGCGTTCGCTGTCGCGACCCGATAAGTCGGCATATCGCAAGGCGGCAAAAGCTGCTACGGGTGAGGCAACCACCTATGCGGAGCGCAATTGTTCGAAGTATTTTGAGTTCCAGTTTGTCTGGCCTGCCATTATGTCGCGCATGGAAGAGGATCAGATTCTCTGCACGGCGCTGGTGCAATCCGTCACTCAGCGCATGTTGGACATTGCGCCTGATGGCGTAGGTGTCTATGCGCCGCTGCATCCGTCGCTTCGTGCGCGTGCGGGTGCGGGATCTGTTGCGTATGCTGAAGCGCCTGAGCCGGAGATGTCGCAGGCAAGCACGTCCATTGATCCTGGTGTGACGACGCAAATTCGTTTGGACTTAGGAGAGTAGACCCGCTGTCATGGAGCTGTTCGCCCAATGGGTAGTGCCCGCATTGGTGGGTGTTGGAATTGGTATTTTGTCAGGCCTTTTGGGTGTAGGCGGCGGCACCATTATGGTGCCGGTGTTTCGCTTGGCGTTTGGCATGAGTCCGATCATGTCCACGGCGACGTCGCTCTTTACGATTGTACCCACCTCTATTTCGGGCGCAATTTCTCATGTGCGCAATAAAACGTGTCTGCCCGCGCTGGGATTGGCGGCGGGCTTAGGCGGCGCGCTGACCTCGCCCTTGGGCGTGCAGCTGGCAAGTATTTCGCCGGCATGGCTGATTATGATGGTAGCTGCGCTGATTATTGCTTGGTCAGCCGTCAATATTTTGGGTAAGGCAATCAAGGCGAAGCCGAAGCCAGCCCCGGCGAGCGGCGCCGGCGCGGCGGCAGTCCCGGCGACGGCGACAGCCCCGGCGACGGCAGCGGGCGTGGCGGGTGCCTCGGCGACGGCGGCAGCCCGAGCGGGCGCGGCTCTTGATCAGGCCGCAAGCGCACCTTCGCCAACAGACGCGGACAAACTGAGTCGCAAGCAACTGTTGCTTGGCGGCGCCATTGGACTGGCAGCTGGCGTGGCCTCGGGTTACGTTGGTGTGGGCGGCGGCTTTTTGATGGTGCCGCTGTTTTTGTCCGTTATCGGAATTGATATGCGCAAGGCGTCAGGCACCTCGCTTCTTGCGGTCATGATTTTGGCTATACCGGGCGTTATCCAGCAGGCGATCATGGGTAACATCAACTATGTGGCTGGCATTGCCATTGCGATCGGGTCTATTCCGGGAGCCATCATTGGCGCTAAGCTGGTAACGTACGTGCCTGAGCGCACGCTTCGCTTTATCTTTGGTGGTTTCTTGTTAGTTGCCGCTGTTATTTTGGTGCTCAACGAATTCGGTATACTAGGCTAAACAAATCGTTGTAGTACACCCGTTTTTTCGTACGTCGCTTAAGGCTCAAGGGGGAAGCTATGCCCGACAAAGTTAACGAAGTGAAAATTGTTGAGGACGAAAGCTCCAAAAGCGTTGATCCGCATTCGCCCACACCGCGTTTTTTCACGCTGGAAATGTTTATGTTTACCATTGCGGTGCTGTCGGGTGCGGTGTTGATTTGGAACCTTATCACCCCTGGTAGCAGCATCATTGCGATGTTTTGCGCGGGCATCATTTTTACGCTGTCGCTTGCGGTGGTGCTTCGCCTGATGATGGACCCTGATTCCATTCGAGCACGCCAGTCTGATGCCATGCTCAAGCTTGCTTCGCAAACGCTTGCTTGCATGGGCGAGGGTGTTGATGCGCATGCAGCGCAGCGAATTTGTAGTTTGCTGCTACCCTCGAC
>CAJTML010000131.1 GCA_910577495.1 uncultured Eggerthellaceae bacterium | reverse complement strand
GGTGTGCTGGCTGGTGGGCGAATCTCGCCGGCGAGTGCGTATACGATGCAGACGCCTGCGGGCGTCTTTCCGCGAACGGGGGAGGATGGGCGTGCCTAATCTATCTCCGCTTGCAAGTGTGAAAGCAACGCGCGCAACGCTTGAGGCGCACGGGCTGTCTACCAAGTATTCGCTCGGGCAAAACTTCCTGATCAATGATGCAATTGTGCAAAAGATTGTTGAGCTTGCCGCGGTTGAGCCGGCTGACGGCGTGTTGGAAGTAGGGCCTGGTATTGGCACGCTGACGCTGGCGCTGTTGTCGCGCGCTGGGTGGGTGGTCTCAATTGAGCGCGATCCCGATTTGGTGGATGTGCTGGCTGAGACGACCGCGCCGTGGGCAGAGCATTTCGCACTCATCTCCGATGATGCGCTGCATGTTTCGGCTGATGAGATAGCTGCGTGCGCTGCGCGCGTTGGGTCGGCCGCGTCGGCGACATGTGACGCTCTGGCTGCCGCGTCCGCTGCGTCTACCGCGCCAGTTACGTCTGCAGCATTCCCCAACAAGCTCGTGGCCAACTTACCCTATGCCGTTGCGGCAACTATCGTGCTGGACTATTTTGAGCGCTTTGCGGCACTGGACTCTGCAACGGTCATGGTGCAAAAGGAGGTTGCCGACCGCATGGCGGCAACGCCCGGGAATAAAAACTACGGGGCATACACCGTAAAGCTTCGCCTGTATACCCAGGTGGCGGGGCGTTTTCAGGTGAGTCCGCAGAACTTCTTTCCGCCGCCACGCGTTGAAAGCAGCGTCATCAGACTTGATCGGCGTACGCTGGTTGATGCCGAGGGTAAGCCGCTTGCGCCGTCAACGTTGCGGTGTGCGGCACGGATGGCCGATGCAGCTTTCGCCACCCGTCGCAAAACGATTGCGAACTCGTGTAAAACGTACTTCTCGGGAATGGGCGCTGCAGGTACTTCAGTGCTCGGCGTGTTGCCCGAGATTTTTGCGCAGGCGGGGATTGATCCGAAGCGACGTGGGGAAACGCTTGAGCTGGATGAGTTTATTGCGCTTGGCTGTGCGCTGGAAGCGTTTTTGGATGAGGCGTGAGGAGGTTGTCTTTTGAGTGAGAGTGGTGCGCGTGCGGCGGATCTTCATCACGTAGGGGAGCCGATCACGTTTGAGGGCTACGCCGATGATTTTGAGCACGGGATTGCGCAGATTCAGTTCAGCTTGGATAACGGGGTCACTTGGACGGGATACTCTACCGAGGACTCGGTTGACGATGTGGGTTTGAACTGGCGTTTTGTGTACACACCTACGAAGGCTGGCTGCTATTTATTGAAAGTGCGTGCCTTGAGTAAGGCCGGCGAGGCGTCGTCGCTGGTGTCGGGTTTTGCGTGAGCGCGTGTGAAGTGCTGGGAGATTTTCGCCTGCGTGCCATTGGGGGCGGGGCGCTGGCGGGGGCGAAGCTCTTTCGATCGGCGCAGCTGGCGAGCATCACGCCTGATGACGCGCGAGTTATGACGTCGCAGTTGGGTATTCGCGCTATTTATGATATTCGCAATGAGTGGGAAGTGCTTGGCGCACCCGAGCCGTATGTGGTGGGGGCGAAGACCATTCAGCTTGAGCCGATGACCACGCGGCGTCGCAAAAGCGCTCACGAGCGTTTTGCGGCGGGCGTTATTGGTGAGTATGGCGAGCCCGAAGAGCGTATGGTTGCGAATTATCGTCGCTATGTGCAGGAGTATCCGCTGTTGGGGCGTGCGCTTCGCGCGCTTGCGGCGGAGCAGGTGCCGGCGCTGATCCATTGTGTGAATGGCAAGGATCGAACTGGGGTTATTAGCGCGGTCATCATGAAGGCGTGCGGGGCGCACAATGACGACATCATGCAGGATTATCTGCTGACTAACGAGATTAATGCGGTGGCCATTCAGGCTGAAGCGGATGAGTTGAGTGCGGGAATGAGCGCGCATGAGCTGGCTATTCTCATGTCGTTTTTGGAGGCGCGTCCCGCTTATGTGCGTGCGTTTTTCGACGAGATCAACCAGCAGTTTGGCTCATTCGATGCGTACCTGGCGCACGGTGTGCGCCTGACGCCGTTGCAGCAAGAGAAGCTGCGCGCACTCTTTGCGCGTGCGTAGGTTGCGCACTTGGAGTTTCGCGCTGGGGCTGCGCTGAGGGATCCAGCGTGCACGCCTGCGTCGCAAGAAAAGAGTCGCTATCCTTAAAAACGTGCAAATAAGGGGCTTTCGCAGGCATCTGTGCCCATCCAACTCGTTAAACAAAATGCGTTTTCGTAGAATTTCGGCCTTAAACAAAACGTGTTTTCGTAGAAAAACAGCCTTAAACAAAATGCGTTTTCGTAGTTTTGGCCGATCAGATGTGGTTTTGTGCAAGGTTCAGGGTTTCGATAGAGTTTGGAACTATTTTTTGCTGAGAAATGCCTGATCGGCAGAATGAATCTGTCAGTTTATTAAATTGGATTGCACAAAACGGCATCTATATGACCTGAAGTTCTGATTTTGTGTTTGTTGCTCGATGGGCAACTTAGTATTCTGCGGGCGAGCTGCCTAGAAAACCTTCGAATTGAACAATGTACGTTGTTTTTCATTGAAGTCTTTTACGCGCGGACGAATGCGTTGATCCAAATGTCTTGCGATTTCTTTCGCAATTGCATTCATGGCTGTGATACTTGATAGCTGCTGGCTTGTAACTGAGATCAGCTTGTAGTTTGCATACTCTAACGAATTGCGACGCGCTTCGTCATATGTTTTCTGTTCTGGGCTGAGGTGCGCATAGTTTGAATCGTATTCAACAATCAGCCGTTTTTCTGGCCAGCATAGATCAGCGACATAATAATTCGAAAAGCCAAGCTGTAATGCTCTTTTACCTGGATCTATGCGGTAATTTAGTTTCGGCGCTTTCAGATTAAAACCTCCGAGATAGTGAGGAAGCGTTAGAACCATGGCAAGCAATGACTCTTGCGGAGATCGAGAATCATTCAAGACGTATGGCAGTAAAGAACGAAGCTTGGGTGCTCCATGTAAGCCATTGAACTTGCGAGCGGCTTTTGCCAAAGCTGTCACTGAAGTCAAAGTTGCGCTATTTGTGAGGTCGTCTTTGCTGCAACCGCTGAGCGCAAATCCTCCGCAGAAAGCAAACGCGTAATGTAGTACAGATAGTTTTGACTCTGTGTTTGCTAGCTGCAGAAGGGCTAGTTCGGGCGTTGGTACAACTAAACCTTCGCGAACCTGAATCAAGGATTGTCTTTTAATTGGTTGAGTAGTGACATGTATAGTGAAGTTGCTTTTGCGCTTGTTGACTGACGAAGAGGTTGTTAGGCAGTGAATCGGCTTGCTAAGATAAGGGAACGCAGAAGAGAAATGGGCGATTTCTGCGTTACTCGGCAAGAAAGCCTCGGCACGTTTCTGGACACAAGTATTTAGGGTGTCTCTTCGATTAGATTCTTGGAGCCATCATTCGCACGCTGATATTCCGTAAAGCAAACAACTCATGGTCGAAAAGGATATACGTCATCTTGTAGGCCAAGTTGATGGCTATCCAATAGTTTTTGCTGGTGTATTCGCTTGTTTTGCATTTGTTTGTTATGCGGTTGGCGTACGTATCTCTCGCGGATCTCATGCGGATTGCATTTCGTTTATTACGCTTGAAGCGCGTAAGTTATTCGAATGAGTTAGCTTGCAGTAAGACCTTCGAGCTGGAGCACCCCCCTTCATTGTATTTTGTGGACGATGAAGGTGGGTTTTGTGCAAACAGGACAGTAGCGGTAGCTGGGAAATGAGTTGTGTGGTGCCAAAAGGCCAGTTCGGAGAATCGAAGTTGTATTTCAATGCCCCAAGTTTGCACAAAACGGCATTTGATTGACCGCAATGCTAGGGAAGGGGATGTCAGGCGTCGCGGGCGCGGCGCGGGTGCGGCGCGGAGGCGCGTGGGCATGGCGCGGCGCGGGTGCGGCGCGGTGGTGCGTGGGCATGACGTGGCAACGGCGCGGCGCGGTGGTGCGTGGGCATGACGTGGCAACGGCGCGGCGCGGTGGTGCGTGGGGGTACGGGGTGGCACTCGCGGCGCCCGAGCTCGCCCAGCACACAAAAATGCCCCCGCACAGTCGGCGCGAGGGCATTTTGAGGGAGGCGTGCGTAAAAGCGTGCGTAAGCGTTTGCGCGAAAGCGCGCGCAAAACGTTAGCCAGCTACGTAACCCAGTACGCTTGCCAGCGACACACCGCTAACATCAGCATTTGCAACGGCGCCACCACCAGCAGCGTTGGTTGCGCAGGCGCATGCCATGACGTATGAGGTCGCATCGTCATCAGCGGCCATGTCAGCCACGTTGGCCTCGACGCTCACACCATTGGCGCTCACAACCAGTGTCGGGCTGATCATCTGCGCAGAGTATTGCGGCAGACCAGCGCAGAGCGTCGCTGCAGCTTTGCAGAAGATGCACGAGATCTGCTGCGTGGAGGAAACCACGTCTTGGGTGTAGCCAAAGGTGCCCTCAACCGCGCGCTCTTCAACGTTAGCGCTTACTACTTCGTTCTGCTCAAGGGTGGTTTGCGTGTCTTGCTGAGCCGGAGCTGCAGCGGCAACGCTGACGGCACCACCTGAGATAAGGGCAGCTGCACTGAGTAATGCGCCTGCGGTTTTAATCGTTTGGTTCTTCATGAATATCACCGCATTCCTTTATTCTTCTACCGTTACGAACAGGGTGGTCGGATTGGTAATGTGATTGCCCTCGGTGTCGATAGCATCCAGCTTGACCTGGTATTTACCGGCCTTGGTAGGCGTCCAATCCATTGAGTAGTTCACCCATTG
>CAJTML010000130.1 GCA_910577495.1 uncultured Eggerthellaceae bacterium | reverse complement strand
GAGCCTCTACGTTGTTGCCATCCTCGTCCAAAATCGGCTTAGCCTCATCGTCAAGCATGACGCCACCCTTGGCGTTGTACACCGTCAGGTCAGGGTCAGCCATCTGAATGCGAACCGGCATGGTCTGCGTCTGAGACTCGTAGTAGTTCACGTAGGCATAGTCGGTGTATTTCGGGTTCACGTCTACGCCTGCAGAAATCTTTTCCACCTCAGGCGTGTCAGCCTGAGCAGCCAGCATCTGCGCGCCTTCGTCAGCGGGGCGCTCCGTCAGGCGATCCTCGTCAAGGGTAACTGAGGTGTAGGTTACTAGCACCTTGTGCTCGTTGCCTTCGCCCAGGTCAATGGAACCACTGCTCAGTGCATCGCGATACGCCTTCGTGTTAAAGAAAGCGTTGATCTGCATACGATTCATGTCGAAGTATGCCATGGTGTGCGCACGGTTGCCGCCCTTGACGTCAACGCGCTGATACACGTTGGAAAGCGTGTCGGAGCCATCAAGACCCTTGCCATCGTCGTCGAAGCCAGACACCGTAATGGTGCCGCCCAAGCTCTCGGGCACTTTCACGCCGTCAACATAGAGCTGCAAGATACCCGTCGGAGCTGCACAGGTGGGCTTGGTCATCGTGGACTTGTCCGCATAAGACGCACCAAACGGCAGCAGATAGCTCGTCACGTCAACCGGCACAACGAGGTGATTATTGGTTACCACGTTGTGGTTGCCTGAGTCCTGCACCCACGTGGGGAACGTGTATTTCGTGCCATCAATCTCAATGGCGGTATCATCGGTCAGTTCGCAGTTAGACAGCGAGGTTACCGGGGAGATGGTCGCGGTACCAATCATGCGGTGTCCCCAATAGCTCTCTGACGCACCGCGATGCTGGTCAGACGTAATCTCAATCTTTTGATAGCCAGAATTCGTCGGCATGGTGGAACCAGCAGCCAGTGGCTTATCGGGGTCATCGCCGATGGTCTGATAGCTGGACTTCAGCGCATTGGGATCGTTGAGCACCTTATCCTCATGCGGGTCGTCTTCCATACCCAACGTGTGGATCGGATTCTTCACCACGTCGAAGGTGGGCAACGGTGTGCCGTCATACCATTTATCCAACTCGCCGAAGAACTTCTTGAGGATCTCATATGCCGGAACCTCAAGACCACCCTCAATCAAGTCTTCCATCTTGGTGAGGTCAAGGTCAACGTAACGGCGAAGGCCAGATTGGCCACCGCTACCAAGCTCTTCAATATAGAGTGGTGACAGCGTAATCTCACGCATTTCGCCATCTACTTCTTTGAGGTAGCTCAAGCGCACCTCAATCTTTGAACCAGGCTTGTCGCCTGATTGACTGTATTCAGAGGGCAACCACAGGTACAGCAGGCCGTTATCAAGCATGGACGGAGCACCATACTGATACATCATGCCATCAATATAGAGCTGCCACTTGGTAATGAGGTTAGATGAAATACCTTGCTCTTTTGACAGGTCGATGGTCACGATGGTGACCTCAGAGCCGGCCGGCTTAATCTGGCCGTTTTCAAACTTTGCCTCGCCATAGGCGGTACCGTCAAAGCGGTAACGAGAACCCGATGTACCAACCCTAACCGAGCCACCGGTTATAATCATGTTCGCCGCATGTGCAGCACTTGCTTTGGCGTTGGGACTGTAACCCGTACCAGCACCACCGATATCTTGTGAGTACTCACCGAGGTTGTTACCACCCACCGGAAGCATCGTGCCGCCGGTGATATAAATAGTGTAGTCAGCGTTGTTGCAAACCTGCGTCTGGCCATAGCAGCCGCGGCCGAAGCCGTTGCCGTCTTCACCACCATTAGAGAGGATATAGCCACCATTAATGCGAATGTTGCCCGTGCCATGCGGATGCAAGGATTTCGTAACGCCAGCTGGCACCGTCTTGGTGTTTTGGTTCCAACCGCCACCGATACCCGCACCATGGTACGCAGCCGTTGCATTGATGTTGCCGCCGTTGATGGTGATCCACTCACTCGGTGACGTACCTGCAGCATTACCACCGCCGCCAATACCCGGGCCAAATATATCGCCGCTTGCGGTAGCGGAACTAGTTGCGCGACCTGCCCCGTTAGTAACAACAATGTTGCCACCATTGAAGGTCATGTTGCCGCCGTCTTCAGAATACTTGCCGCCAATGCCAGCGCTTTGGCCACCGCCATGCACCTGCAAGGTGCCAGGGTTTTGGCTATCCAACAGCGTCAGATAATTGTCAGAAGTTTCTTTTGCGGTGCGCGTCGTTCCATCGTTTGCTACAAACGTGGTTCCCACCGGAATCATACCGTCAACAGGCACAATGGCGTTGCTATTCACATCAACGTTTGCGACAGCGTCGTCAATAAACATGGTGGCTCCCGTACCACAGTGAATACCTGGGAACTGCACGTTGCCGCTTGAATTGCGATACGAGTCAAAAATATTTACCGTACCATCAGCCAAAATAATATGCGCGGTACCGCCCGTCTGAATGTCAAACGGCGCGTCGGTAACCAAGT
Organism: uncultured Eggerthellaceae bacterium; assembly: GCA_910577495.1. Lineage (GTDB taxonomy): Bacteria > Actinomycetota > Coriobacteriia > Coriobacteriales > Eggerthellaceae > Xiamenia. Next base: position 2,364 of record CAJTML010000130.1, on the reverse strand, counting down.
TCACACCAGCAAATACCACGTTTGCCACCACACCATTGGGAACCACAATGCCAGCTGCCAATTGCGTGGGAGCCTCGGGGGTGCCACCAGTGGTGATGGTCAGTTGCTTGCTCGTGTTAATGGTGACCTTGTTACCAGAAACCGCAAAATCAGCGTCAGAGATACCCACGCCGGTAAACGTGATGCCCTGAAGCGTCACGGCAGTGGTGCCATCAGCGTGTGAAACCACGTCTGCCTCATCAGCATCATCGGTTTCGTCAGCGTCGTCGGCATCTTCTGCCCCATCAGCGTCAGCTACCTCGTCGGCCTGCGCGTTTACGGCAGGCGCCTTCGGTTGCTCAGGCACAGCTGCTGCGTCCTTGTCCGCCTCAGGAGCGGGAGCTTCTTCGCCCGCTTCAGGCGTGATGTCAGCTGTGACATCCTCGGCTACAACGCCCTCTTCGCCCTCTGCTGGTGCCGCGGGAGTGTCAGCAACCTCATCCGTAACGGTCGCGCTCTCCGCATCAGTCTCAGGTGACGTCGTTGCGTCAACTAGAGAAATCTGACTTGATGACGAGTTATCCAACGGAATCAACTCGTCAGCGGTTACGGTCACTGGAGTTGACTGTTCAACCCCTTCGCCGTATGCGCTTTGTGTTAACGGAGACGCCATTAGTCCCATTACCAGAGTTAAGGCTAAAAGGCATTGCAAGCATTTCGTCTTGAGTGTCGTTGCCCTCATACCAACTCCATTCTCTTCACTACTTTCCTCATAAAAGCAGTGCACTTCCTGTACTCATTTCGTACCAAACGCAGGCGTTCAGCACGAATTAAGCGATAGCTATACAGATTCCACAATAACGTATTGGTAACAGAATGTGAACAGAGAAATGACGTCAAAATAACGAATAGGTTACTTATCCTACCCCATATCCACAAAATGTGTAAAACAGGGAGCATTTTTTGTTGATAACCCAGGTCAACAATAGAACACGCCGCAAAGCCAACTGCTCTGCGGCGTGCATAAAACGTTGCTCTTTCAACTCATAGAGCGGCGCGCACCGAAACGCGTGCTACGACGCTTACATGAGTGAAAAATCAGTTAGTCATCGTAGGTATAAAGCGACCCGTCATGAACGTAGGTGACCATGCCGGTGCCCTCTTTGATGGTGCCAATCATGTAGGGTTTTTCGCCCGCTGCTTCAAGCACCTCGAAAACGTCTCCCACAAACGCGGGATTTACGATAAGCACCATGCCGACACCCATGTTGAAGGTCTTGAGCGCTTCTTGCTCATCAAGATTGGCGGCACCGCAAACCATGCGAACGATGGGAGGTACCGGCCAGGTGCCCAATTTCACCTCAGCATCGCAGGTTTCAGGAAGCGCGCGGTTGAGGTTTTCAGTAATGCCACCACCTGTGATGTGAGCCAACGCATGTACCGCATCCGGGCACTTCGCCAGCACATCCAGCACTGGTTTGACATACATACGCGTCGGTTCAAGGATGGCTTCGCCCACCGAAGCGCCACCAAGCTCTTCGCACGGCACCAAGATTTCTTCAGCAGTTTTGCCTTCAATGCACACCTTGCGTGCCAGCGAATAGCCATTTGAATGCAGACCCGATGAAGCCAGACCAACCAAGATGTCGCCTTTTTGTACGTTGGCCGGATCAAGCATGGTTGCGCGGTCAACGATACCAACACAAAAGCCCGACAGGTCATAATCATCAGGATCCATCACACCGGGGTGCTCTGCCATCTCGCCACCAATCAGGGCACATCCTGCTTGTTTACAGCCCTCAGCAATGCCGCCCACAATCTCGGCCATGGCATCTGCTTGCAGTTTGCCAACCGCCACGTAGTCCAAGAAGAACAGCGGCTCTGCACCCGTTGCCAGGATGTCGTTTGCACACATGGCAACCAGGTCAATGCCCACCGTGTCATGCTTGCCGATCAGCTGAGCAACCTTGAGCTTGGTGCCTACGCCATCGGTGCCGCTCACCAAAAGCGGGTCGGTCATATCCTTGGCAGCTGCAATAGAGAACAGGCCACCAAACCCACCAATATCTCCCACTACCTCAGGGCGATACGTTGCATGCACTGCACCCTTGATAGCGTCAACGGCGCGTGCACCTTCTTCGATATCAACCCCTGCTTGGGCATAGGTAATACGCTCTTGGGTTTCCATGGCCTTCCTTTCACCCGAGCGACGTCGCCCGGCTTCGCCTTCTTTGCAAATTATGCGCGTTTTTTCAACTGCCTACATCATAGCGCGTCTGCGCAGTATTACCGCTTACGAAATAGCCTCGCGGGCGCCATCAGCAATAGCTGCGGCGTCCTCTGCGTTCTCCACGCCAGCCTCAATGCCCTGCGCGTCCACGTCCG
>CAJTML010000129.1 GCA_910577495.1 uncultured Eggerthellaceae bacterium | reverse complement strand
TTGGGCGTGCTTTTGTCCTTCGTGCTCATCTTTGTTTTCGCCATCTTGTGCATTGTCTTTGCGCGTGATGTGGTACTCCCGTATGTGTTGGGTGAAGTTGGTGCACTGTGCGTGTGTGCAGCCATTTTTGGAATTACAAAACAGCTGCGTCGATAAGTCGCACCGATTAATGGAAGGACAAACTCTGTGAACCCGCTTGATTTACTTGCTGAAAACGTCCCGCATCTCCAGCATTCGTTCGATCCGGCCATCGTGTTTGGCACCAGCTCATTTGGAATGACGCAGTACGTCTTCTGGATGATCATCTGCCTGCTTATCACGATTGCGGTCGTGCTTGGAGCAAGCAAACGCTTGACGGTTGTCCCGAACAACAAATTCGTCAACATGGTTGAGTATGGCTACGAATTTGTGCGCAAGGACATGGGAGAGAGTGCCATCGGACATGGCTACAAAAAGCACATTCCGTTTTTGGCTACGCTGTTCTTCTTCATTTTGATCTCTAACTTTGTTGGACTGATCCCTGGTTGCAAAACCCCGACGGGCACCATTTCGGTTACCTGGGCGCTTGCAATCATTTCTTTTGTTTACTTCAACTATTGGGGCGTGAAAGCTCATGGCGGCTGGGGCTACATCAAGTCCATCGCACCGTCTGGTCTGCCCGGCCCCATGGTTCCAGTTATCTGGTTCTTTGAGTTTGTCTCTATGCTGCTTCGTGCCCTGACGCTTGCCGTTCGACTTTACGGCAATATGTTTGCAGGTCACATGGTGCTCGGCGTGTTCGCCCTTGCCACCAGCATCTTTATCGGATGCGCTGTGCAGGATGCAAACTTCATCTTCGCACTTCCGCCCATTGGCTTTATGGCATTTTTGATTGCCATGTATGCCCTTGAGGTACTGGTTGCCTTCTTGCAGGCATACGTATTTACCATCCTGTCGGCGGTCTACATCTCACTGGCAACGTCAAGCCACTAAATGGCGAAGAGCCCGCGCGGCTCGCACTCTTGGTTTCATCGGCGACAAAAACGCCGAGGAGATAGTTTTTGCTGGAGTTTCTTGGGAAAGGCTCAAGAAACAGTAAAAGGAGGAAATTGTGGAACTTACTCTCGCTCTTTCTGCTCTGAAGCTTGTGGGCTACGGCCTTGCAACGTTCGGTCCGGGTCTGGGCATCGGCATCGCTTGCTATGGCTGCTGCATGGCTTCTGCTCGTCAACCTGAACTGGCTGGTCGTCTGTTCACCAACTTCATCATCGGTGCTGCTCTTGCTGAGGCATTGGCACTCATCGGCTTCGTTCTCGCATTCATCGTGTAACTTCTGGCCCTTATTCGCTGTTGCCGCATAAGGCTTATTAGGAGGTTACCACGTGAAAATGAGAGCGAAAAAAGCATCAACCCGTTTGGGCGCGCTCGTGCTGGCTGCCGGCTACACGACGCTTGCTTTCCCTGCGCTCGCGTTCGCAAGCGAGGAGGAATCTGCTGGCATTTCAGCTATCTTGCCTGACATGCTGGAGTTCATCCCCATGCTCGTGGCCTTCATCATTTTGCTCATCATCTTAGGCAAGTTTGGCTGGCCGAAGTTTGAGGGCATGCTGGAGAAGCGTGAGAGCACCATTAAGGATGCCCTTGAGAAATCAGAGCAAAACCGCATTGAAAGCGAGCGCGTGCTTGTTGAATACAAGCGCCAGCTAGACGAAGCGAAAGACCAAGCCGCTTCAATTGTTGCAGAGGCACGTAAAACCGGTGAGGCAGTGCAAGCTGACATCACCGCTAAGGCACAAGCCGAAGCTGCTGCCATGATTGAAAAGGCACATGCTGCTATTGAGGCAGAGAAGAAAAGCGCATTGGCAGAACTCCAAGGCTCTATGGCTGATCTGTCAGTAGCAGTTGCTTCAAAAGTTATTGGCGAAGATCTTTCTGACGAAGAGCATCGCCAGATTATTGAACGCTACGTGAAAGAGGCGGGTAGTTTCAATGCCGAATAACCGCCGCATTCAAAAGGAAAAGGTCGCCGCGTACGCAACGGTACTGGTTGACAGCGCCTATGAGGCGGGTGGACAGGATAAAGTCCTGGAAATTCGCGATCAATTTGAGCGCATCTTGAGTATCGTGCGTTCGCAGATGGACCTGTCCAATGCAATGGAGAATAGCTCTTATACGCCTGAGCAGAGGAAAGAGCTTGCGCGCGAAGTTTTCGCCCAAGCTGATCCAATCCTCGTTGAGGTTTTGGCTGTCATGGCCGAGCGCGAGGATTTCGCGTTGCTGTCGCGCGTATGGGATAGCTACAAAACTGAACTGGAGCGCAAACTTGACGTCGTGGTTGTTGATGTGACAACCGTTGTAGAGCTTGACGATCATTTGCGCGAAGTCATTATTAACAAAACGCAAGCCGATCTGGGTCACAATGTCGTTTTACGCGAGCATATCGACAAAGCCCTGCTCGGTGGCATATTGATGAGTGTGAATGGCCGCCGCATTGACGCTAGCGTCGTGTCGCAGCTTGAACACGCTCGCAACGTGCTGAAAGACTCAACAGATGGAGGTGAATGCTAGTGACTGAAATCACCGCAAAGTCTATTGACGAGGCACTGCGCAAACAGCTTGATGCCCTTGGCACGAGTGTTGAGTCCCGCGAGGTTGGCACCGTTATCCAAGTTGGCGACGGTATTGCGCGCGTTGATGGTCTTAAAGACGCTATGGCTGGTGAGCTTTTAGAGTTTACCAACTCTGAGGGTCAGACCGTCTACGGTATGGCTCAAAACCTTGAGGAAGACGAAGTTGGTGCCGTACTTTTAGGTGACGTTACGGCAATCAAAGAAAACGACACCGTCAAGACGACCGGCCGTTTGGTAGAGGTGCCTTCTGGTCGCGAAATGCTTGGCCGTGTTGTAAATCCGCTTGGTATGCCGATTGACGGCAAAGGCCCCATCAAAGCTGATGGTACTCGTCCGGTAGAATTCAAGGCTCCGGGTGTTATTTATCGTAAGCCCGTACACGAGCCCATGCAGACCGGTATCTTGGCTGTTGACGCCATGATTCCGATCGGTCGTGGTCAGCGTGAGCTTATCATTGGCGACCGTCAAACCGGTAAAACCGCTATCGCTATTGATGCAATCATCAACCAAAAAGGCAAGGATATGATTTGTATCTATGTTGCCATTGGTCAGAAAGCATCAACGGTAGCAGGCGTTGTTGAGACGCTGGAGAAGTACGACGCAATGGATTATACCATTATCGTGAACGCTTCTGCATCCGACTCAGCTCCTATGCAATACATCGCCCCGATGGCAGGCGCTGCAATTGGCGAATACTTCGTTTATAACGGCGAAGATGGCAAGCCCGCAGGTCCTGAGAACAAGGGTCGCGCGGTATTGATCGTCTATGACGACCTGTCAAAGCAGGCTGTTGCTTATCGTCAGATGTCACTGACCCTTCGTCGCCCGCCCGGACGCGAAGCATATCCTGGTGACATTTTCTATCTGCACTCACGCTTGTTGGAGCGCGCAGTTAAGATGTCTGATGAGATGGGTGCTGGTTCTATGACCGCACTGCCGATCATTGAGACGCAAGCAGGCGACGTATCTGCCTACATTCCGACCAACGTAATTTCAATTACCGACGGTCAGATCTATCTGCAGACCGACCTGTTCTTCCAAGGACAGCGTCCTGCAGTTGACGTAGGTATTTCGGTATCTCGTGTAGGTGGCTCTGCTCAGGTGAAAGCTATGAAGCAGGTTGCTGGTACGCTTCGTCTTGACCTTGCATCATATCGTGAACTGAAGGCATTTACGCAGTTTGGCTCTGACCTTGACAAGGCAACGCAAGATCAGCTCAACCGTGGTGCTCATATGACCGAGCTGCTCAAGCAGGGTCGTTACAACCCGATGCCAGTAATGGATCAGGCTGTATCTATCTACGCTGGTGGTCATGGTTATCTGGACAGCATTCCGGTAGAGGATGTCGTTCGTTTCCGTGGCGAGCTGCTTGATTATCTCCATGCTTCAAAGGCTGAGATCTTCGACGCACTCAACAAGGAGCAGAAGTTTACTGACGAAATTGAAACCGACCTAAACGCAGCTATTGAGGCTTTCAAGCTGCAGTTTGCACCGTCGGCGTAAGGCAGGTAGACGTATGCCAAACCTTCACGACATAGAACGGCGTATCAACTCTGTCTCCTCGACGAAGCAGATCACGCGTACCATGCAAATGGTTGCGGCTGCCAAGATTCGTCGCGCCAATGAGCGCGTTGAAGCTTCCACGCCTTATGCCAATTCCATGGTCGAAATGTTGGCCAATGTTGCCAAGCGTGTAGGTGGCTCTGAAAATGCGTTGTTGCGCACGCATGATGAGGTCAAAAACGTCCTTATCATTGCGATTGTGTCTGACCGAGGTCTTGCTGGTGGCTTTAACACCAATGTGCTGCGCCAAATGGAGCGGCTCATGCATGAAAAGCAAGCAGCAGGTGCATCGGTTGAAGTAATTGCGTGTGGCAAAAAGGCAATCGGATACTTGACGTATCGTCACGTAAATCCGTCGCTGTCTTTTGCGAACTTGTCAGCTGATCCGACGATGGATGAAGCTGCACAGATCTCTGCTTACGCAATTGATGGGTATGCCAAGGGAGAAATTGACGAAGTGTATCTCGTGTATAACCACGCGAAAAACGCTGCTGAGCAGCAACTTCGCCAACAAATTGTTCTTCCGGTTGACACGTCGGTACTGGACAAGAACACTGAAGCCGTTGAGGCTGATCAGACGCGACTTGAAGGTGACACCATCTTTGAGCCCAGCGCTGAGGCGGTTCTTGATCACCTGTTGCCTTCGTATGTGCGTACTACCATCTATCAGGCGCTGATTGATTCAGCTGCTGCTGAGCAGGGTGCCCGTCGTAACGCCATGATGTCGGCGACGGACAACGCCACCGAGAT
>CAJTML010000128.1 GCA_910577495.1 uncultured Eggerthellaceae bacterium | reverse complement strand
GGCTTGGGGCTCATTGACATGACCACGCGTCGCCCGGGCACGTCAGCTGATCGCCTCACGAACAACATTGCGCTTTCGTCTCCGCTGGCAACCCATCCGGTTATCGGGTACGAAAACCATGCTGGCCGTACCTATCTGGGCGAAGGTGTTGAGCCGTTTGGTCAGGTCACATCATCAGGAGGCTGTGGCAATAACGAAGAGACGCACGCAGACGGCGTTCGCTATAAAAACCTCATTGGCACCTATTTGCACGGTCCGCTCTTGGCGAAAAACCCTGAGATTGCCGACCATCTGCTGACCCAAGCGCTTGAGCGTCACGCGCGTCGAACTGGCGAGGCGGTTTCGCCCCTGGCACCGCTTGACGACACCGCCGAGTTGTCGGCGAATGCCGCCATGGCAGCCAAGCTTGGAGCATAGCGCAGCAGCCGCGACCAGTAGGGTCGCTCAGCCAGCCATACCGCCGACCACCTGTGGGCTTTTCCCAGAGATGGCTTGCGCGGCTTGCATCCGCGCGTGCGCGCATGTCACAATACGCACATGGACTACAAACGCAGCAACGAATCAGACTACTATGCCCATTCCGATGCACGTGCGCCCCGACACGCGGGCACAGAGCGTCGCATTCCTTCGCGATCCCAAACTCCGGTGTCGCGTTATTCCCGTACTCGCTCTCAAGAACAATATGGCGAATCAGTAGGCAGAACCGAGCCCCGTGGCTTTGATGCTCCTACGTCGCGCACCTCACGCTCCTTTGGGGCGCAACGTCCGAGCGCGCGAACGTCACGCGGGGGAGCCGACGATGCGGGTGCCTCGCGCGTTTCGCCCACGCCGCGCATGAGCCGTCAGCAGTATGTGGCGCGCCAGGCGCAAAAGCGCAAGAAACTCGTGGTGATTGTGGCTGCGGCGTTGGCTGTCGTGCTTTTTGCGGGCACTGCCGCGTTTGGCTACATCGGCGGAATTTTTGGCAATTTTGGCGCGGGGGTGGATGACGACCTTCGCAATGTGCTGGTTGAAACTGACATGGCAAACGAGCCGTTTTATATGCTGCTTATGGGAACCGACGGGTCTGCTGATCGTGACGCGTCGGGTGATTTTGGCGAATCGTATCGCACCGACTCAATCATGCTTGCGCGCATTGACCCGGTGGATAAGCAGGTCACGCTGGTGTCAATCCATAGAGATACGCTGGTTGACATGGGCGTATACGGCCAGCAGAAGCTCAACGCTGCGCATGCGCTGGAAGGTCCGAGCTTAAGTGTTGAGGTGGTCTCGAAGATGGCGGGCGTGCCGATTTCACACTATGCCGAGATCAACTTCGACGGTTTTCGCGATGTCGTGAACGCGCTGGGTGGCATTGAGGTTGACGTGCCGATGACCATTGATGATGCGGATGCGGGCGGGCATTTGGATGCAGGCTTGCAGACGCTTAACGGGGACCAGGCACTCATTTTGTGTCGCGCGCGCCATGCGTACGACGAGATGGGCGACGGCGACTCCTACCGTGCAGCCAATCAGCGACTGGTGCTTTCGGCCATTGCGAAAAAGCTGCTGTCTTCTGACATTGTGACCATGACTAATTCGGTGCAAACGCTTTCGCAATATGTCACCACGGACTTGTCGCTCACCGACATCATCGGGCTGGCGCAGGCCATGCAGGGGCTGGATACCTCCACGAGCATGTATACCGCCATGGAGCCGACGACCTCGGCATATATTGATAACATCTGGTATGAGATCACCGACGAGGAAGCGTGGACGGAGATGATGCGCCGCGTTGATCAGGGCTTACCGCCAACGGAAGAAGACATCGTGGATGAGACTTCGGGCACCATTTTGGCGGACTCGGGCACGGGGCAGTTTGATGGGCGCGACTCCTCGCTCAATGCTGACGGGTCGCCACGGCGCAGCGGTTTGGTGACCGTGCGCAACGGCAATGGCATCAATGGTGCAGGCGACGAAGCCTCGCGCGTGATTCAGGCCATGGGCTATCAGGTTGATTCGGGCAACGCCGACAGCTTCGACTACCCGCAGACGCTCGTGATTTATGGCGCGAGTGCGCAGGCCGAGCTTGCGCAGGAACTGCAGGGCAAACTGGGCTGTGGCACGCTGGTCTTAAACGATGGCACGTTTGCCTTCGACGGAGACTTCTTGGTGGTGCTGGGAGCCGACTGGCAAGCGCCTGCCGCGGCGTCTAATCAGGCAACCGCCTAAAACGATTGCGCTTGACCAGCGCGGACGGCGCCTAAAACGATTGCGTCCAATCGCCGAAGAGCAGCCCCTTCGCCACGCCCAACACCAAAATGTGCGCCGGGTAGTAGGCGTAAAAGAACCATTTGAGCGGGCGTCCGCGCGAGCCGTTGTAGGCCAACAGCAGCGGGATGCACATGCCGCTTCCCACGAATGCGTAGAGCGCGTAGGGGAGTTGCACCAGGTCAAGTGTGGCGAAGTACGCCAGCAGCGACGGAAAGCCCACGCTTAAGATGATGAGTCCGATGGCGAAAATGATGCGCTCTTTGTTGTGGGGAACCGCGTGCATGATGAGCACGACGATCGGTCCGAGCATACCCCAGTCGCATTGAGAACTCACGACGACAATGCCCACAAATGCCAGCCAAAATAGCGTGCGATTTTCCAGATGATCGTAGAGATAGAGCGCAGCCAGCCCGAGCAGCAGCGTGAAGAGTACGTTCGCCTCAAACGCCACCAAAAAGAGGCTGAAGGGAATTTGCGCGATGAGGGCAAAGATGAAAAGGCGCAGGGCATACTTGCGAATATTCGACGTATGTTTATACCCCTCTACCAGCAAAAATGCCATGGTGGGAAACGTGATGCCTCCGATGGCGAAGCAGACGAAGATCACCTCGAAGGGCAGGTATGAGTAGAAGATGTAGCCAGCGTGGTTGCAGGTCATGCCGATGATGGCGATGATTTTGAGCGTGAAGGATGAGAGCCCTTTTCGCGCGGGCGCCTGTCCGGAGGTGGTGGCTGGTGTGCTGGTGGTGTTTTGCGTGCTCATATGGTGTCCAAAACTATAGGAATTCCTTGTGACATTCACAACTGTAATCGAGAGTCAAAGTATACTAAATCCATCACCAATTACCCTGTGTAAAGTGCATATTGGAGGTGGACATGGCAAACGCTCAAGATGATCTTCAGGCGCCTGCTTCGCCATCTTCAGCATCTGCCTTACTTCACCCGTTACTGGCGTTTGTCGTCGCGCTCATTCTGACGACGTTTATCTTTCAATCTATACCTGGTACCACGGTTATGTGGTCGCTTGTGCAAGGCGCAATTCTGAGCGCGTTGATGCTGGTTATCGTGCATTTTTCGGATAGACGAGCGCTGGGAAGCCCCGCTTCATCTGGGGTGCTTGGGCGCTGGATTGTCTATGTGCTTTTGGTTGCCGCCGTCAGTGGTGTGGTGACATTTTATCTTGCGCGCACGGGGTTGCGCAGTCTGGATGTAAGTGACATTGCGATGCGCGCGTGCATTGTGTGCGGCGTGTGCTTTATGACGGGCATTTACGAAGAGGCGCTGTTTCGCGTGCTGGCTATCAACGCGTTTGTGCGCGCGTTTGTTTCTAAGGATCGCAAGCCGGATGTTTCGTCGCAGGATGCGTCGGCGTTCTATGCGTCGCGCGTAACGTATGCGTCTAACCCAGCGGTTTCGCGCGTGTCGTCCGCGTCGGTGTCGCCCGCGGTTTCGCCGTATTCGCCCGTGGCTTCACCAGCGGCTTTGTCAGCGAAAACAAGCCCCGCGTTTAAGGCTGCGCTCATTTCGGCCTTACTGTTCGCGTTTTTGCACATCTCGGTGACGGGCATCACCTCGGCGTATGCGATGGTGCAGCTGCAGACGGTCATCAAGTTCATTCAGACTGCGCTGTTTGGGTTCATCATGGCGGCCTTTTATGTGCGCACGCGCTCGGTGTGGCTTGTTGCGCTGTTGCACGCGGTTTTCGATATTCTTTATTTGGGTCCGGTCATGCTCACGTTGGGCATTCCCAGCTCACTGGTGACAAACGAGCCGCTGAATCTCATTTTGCTGGCTATCACCTCGGCGCTTTTGGTGGCGCCGGCGGTCACTGCCGCACAGGTGCTGAACGAGGCTGATTCGTATGAGCTTGCGGGCGAAGCGACTGGCAAGTAGGGCGACGGTGGGTGTCGCGCAGAAGCGGCGTATGGCACGGGCTTGAGGTGCTTCGGGGGTCTGCGCAGCGGACGCGGAATGCCGCACGGCGGCGCGCGCAAAATAAATGCTTGCCACAGCAGAATAAGTACGGTATGATTAACGACGCTTTTCGACATTCTTGAGAAGCAAACGCGGGCGTGGCGGAATTGGCAGACGCGTACGGTTCAGGTCCGTATGGGGGCAACCCCATGGAGGTTCAAGTCCTCTCGCCCGCACCATTTTGAAATGAAAGCCAGCTGGGTCTTCCGGCTGGCTTTTTGTTTCATGTTTAGGGATCTCAATCGGCGGCGCATGGCCCTTCAATGCAGGCAGCGTGCGGGCTCGGGTTTCGGGCTTGTGGCGCCTGTGTGTTTTGCTTGTCTATCTGCCTGTTTTTCAGAAACCTGATATTGGGGGAAGAGAGCGAATTAAAGAACAGTTTTTTGCATCTTGATTGGGAAGCTGAAAAATTAGAGGGCACTCGCAATGCAAACGAAAACGTTTCAAAGTGCAATACTTGCACTTTAGATTGCACTTTTAGAGGAACTTGCAATTATGGAGCAACTGAAAGCGAACCCTCAGAAGACTCAAAAAGAGCTGTCTAAACGTGGGTTACACCGAATCCGATTAAAGTAATATAATTTATGGTGAGTTCCTTCTCTGTACGTGGCTCCTTAGGAAAAAGTGCCGGTTGCTTATGGACGCGACCATTGATGAGCCTATGATCCACGGTTATGAATTCGGCATAGGTGAGGAACTCACTTTGCTTTGTTTTCATTCTTGTATGGCTGTCGTCATGTTTTACGAATATTGAATTGTAAACGTGGCCTTTTGAATTTCCTGGTAGTGCACCCGGGGGTGCACCCCATTTACTGGAGAAGCTAGGCAACAAAACCTAGCG
>CAJTML010000127.1 GCA_910577495.1 uncultured Eggerthellaceae bacterium | reverse complement strand
TTTTCGTTTAATGGGACATCGGTCATGGAGCTTTTGGATGATGTACTCTCGCAAGCTGCAAGCCAGAAAAGTGGTCTTGCTTGTTTTGAGCAGGGGCCTGAGCCGCTTTTGCCCTCTGAGTTGGTAAAGCAGTATCTCTTGAATTATGAGGAGTTCGCATCTGCTCTTGTTTGCCTGAAACAGACTAAAACTATTGAAGGCGCGCAGGTGGCTTGCGCAGAGGCAATAAGCCGGTGCGAGGAATTTTTGCACGGACATCCAGAACTCATGCGCTCAGCGTTTGTGGGTATGGATACTCAGGCGCGGCGTGCGGCGTATAGTGAGGTGGCCGAGCTCTTTGAGGAGTTGCCGTGGATTTCGCTTGCGGGTGCTGGTAAGGCGAAGGAGCATTTTGAAGCGTGGCAGATGCAAGCAGTGTTTTTTTTAGACGAACTGCAATTGGCGCTGGCGCGACCGTTTGTGCAGCAATTGCTTGAGCTGGCAAGAGAGGTCAAAAATCGTATTGACCTGAGAAAACGACAGCTCGGAAAGCTTGATAATGACGACCTACTCACGAAAACCCAGGAACTATTTGAGCGGTTCCCGCAGCTTGCTGAGCGTTACGAAAACCGCTTTAAGCTGGTCATGATTGATGAGTTCCAAGATACTTCACAGCTGCAAGTTGATATGGTGTGTCGCATGGCGGGCAAAAATTGTGCGCACTTGTGCACGGTTGGCGATGCGCAACAGTCAATTTATCGGTTCCGTGGTGCAGATGTGCAGGTATACGAGGCTCACAAGACAGCCATGCGCTCACCGGAAATTGACGCCACCTATATTGAACTTAAAAAGAATTTCCGAAGCCATCAAGACGTGCTTTCCTTTGTGGATTGCATATTTTCGCAACCGCGTTCGTTCGGGGAAGCCTTCATGTCGCTTTCGCCCCATCTAGAGCGAAAGTCACGGTATGTCAGCACCGATCCGCGCATAAACCTGTTGTGGGTTAGCAGGGAAAGCAGCAGAAATTCTGTATACAAAACCGCTGATTTGGTTGCGGAAAAGGCACGCATGATTGCAGAGCGTTTTGCTGCTTACCGAGCAGCTGGTCACCGCGCAGGGGACATGGTCGTGCTCTTGGGGAAAATGACAAATGCGTCAGTATATGCGCAAGCGCTTCGCGATGCGGGTTTTGAGTGTGTTATTGCAGGGGGGTCGCTTTTTGGATCTGCGCCTGAAGTGGGCGTCATTGAGCGGCTGGTTCAGACGCTGGTAAATCCGCTTGATGGGGAAGCGCTCTATGAAGTGCTGGCTTCTGAGATGATTGATCTTTCCACTGATGAACTGCTGCAGCTTGCTTCTCGATTTGACGAAGAGACCCAGCAGAGCAAAAGGCAGAGTTTGCCCAAGGGGTTTGCGCGTCTCGTGCAAAGTGGTGTCACCCCTGATGGCGCACTTGGTTTGGCGGTGTCGCTTTATCGGCAGGCACAACAAGAGCTGGAGAGTCTGTCATGCTCGCGTGTCGTTACCAATATGGTAATCAGATCGGGTTGGCTGTGGCGCCTTGAACAGCAGGGTGCAACTGGTAAGGCACAAAGTGCCAATATTTTGAAAGCACTGAGGCTTTTGAAGTCGCTTGAACAAGATAAGCACCTCGCTTTGGCGTCTTTGGCGGCGGTATTTAGTGCGGAATTAAGCCAGGCAAAAGAAGCACCGGGTTCATTGAGCGGTGAGGGTGATAACGTTGTCAAGATTATGACGATTCATGCCTCTAAGGGTCTTGAGTTTCCGCTGGTTGCACTTGCCGAATTTGAGGCTAAGACGCTCAGGTCGGGCAAACTGACGTGCCTGCCGGGGGAGCAGGGATTATACGTTTCGCTCAAGAGTGGTAAAACCATGGATGCGTATCCTACGCTGAGTAAAAACCTCAAAAGCGCGCTGGATAAATACGCCTATGCCTTGTTTGGCGAAGACGGGAAAGCGGATGCAATAACCACTGCTCAGGGGTGCCTTGATGCAGCGCAGAGCGCTGCTCAGTACGGCTATTTACTGCATCATGTCGCATGTGAGCAAGATCTTGCAGAGGCTCGTCGCAAGCTGTATGTAGGTTTAACGCGTGCGAGTGAGGCGTTGGTGGTTGCTTTTGATGCAACAAAAAGCGCCCAGACCAATCAATATAGTGCCGATGCGCTGGTTGAAGATATTCGCCTTGCGCTGACGCCTGCAGATGATGCGTTTTTTGATCAGGAAACGTATGACTATGGTGGCACACAGCCGGCACAGGTCTTTTGTACGCATCTTTGGGAACCTCATCAATCACCAGATGAACAATCGCAAGGGTCTGAAGCAAGCGTCTCTGAAGAAGCCAGTGATACGTGCGCAAGTGCTGCTCACAAGAGTGATTCTCGGGGTGCGAATGCTTGTGAAGCGCCCCATGAACAAGCACGTGAATTCGTGGTTCCCGCAACACCGATTGGGTTTGCGCCGCGCAAGCGCACACCCTATGAGCGTGGTCCCGTCTTTTCGTATTCGTCAATTTCTGATCACGCACCGTTTGAACATCCTGCGCTTCACGAAGCACAGTCTGAGACGGAGCAGCGTGTACACAGTGATTGCATGGCAGAGGAAGCAAAAACCGATGGATCCTTTGATGCAACGTTGTTGGGAAGCGCGTTTCATAGATGTGCGCAATTCGCCGTGGAAACGGGCTGTATTCCCGATCAGGCAAGACGTGTAACTATTGGGCACACTTATGGTTTGTCGGAGGAGCAGTTGCTCCGTCTTGATGCAGCCTGTCAGGCATATTTTGCAAGTGAGGTATATGCGCAGACGCAGCAATTCGACAACCGCCAAGCCGAAGTACCCTTCTATGTGCCCGTCGGTCACGGAGATAACCAAGGTTTCTTAGAGGGCGAAATTGACGCACTTTGCTACAACGACGCCAGAGGTGAGGCTTTTGTTGTGGACTACAAAACGGGCGGCAGTCCGGCTGAAAGCGCATCGCAGTTGCACCAAAAACACCTGCTCCAAGCAAGTTGTTATGCGTATGCACTGCTTCATAGTGGTTTTCAGCGCGTACGGCTTGCTTTCGTGAGAGTTGAGCAAAGAGATGAGGTAGGTATGCCTCAGGTGGTGCACTATGAATTTAGTGCGGCTGATTTGGAGCGTCTTGAAGGCGACATCGCTGGTACATGGCATGCACATGAGATGGCGCAAGCCGATAAAAAATGAAATAACTTGTAGTCGCCCAACTACAAGCGTGTGCGCAGGCCGTGATACGATCGCTTCGGCGGGTTGATTAAAACAAAGAGTGCCAAAAGCCTGAGCATTCACCCATCCGCCAGTATTAACCCAACGAAAGGCGCCCTGCAGGGCGCCTTTCTAAGTGGTGGTTAGCAAGATAAGTGGTAGCGTGTGCTGTTACTGCTTGTTGCGGTATTTGTCGTAGGCACTAATCACTAAAAGTTCGTATTGTTTTCGCGTGCCTTTGACAACGGTATCCAAGATAAGGCCGGCAACAAAAAGCAGAATGCCGATAAAGACGAGTGCCACCGCCAATATGGCAGTAGGAATGCGCGGTACGAGACCAGTTTGGAAGTATTCCGCCACAACGGGGATGCCAAAAATAAGTCCCACAATCAAAAAGAGGACACTCAGCCAGGTAAAAAGCGCGAGGGGTCGGTAGTCCTTAAAAAGCGATAAAATCATGGCGAGCACTTTTGAGCCATCAGAGATGGTATTGAGTTTTGATTGGCTGCCTTCAGGTCGGTCGCGATAATCAATGGGGATCTCAACGATTCGCCAGCGTTTGTCCACGGCATGAATGGATAGCTCGGTTTCAATTTCAAAACCAGGGGAGAGTACCGGAATAGTTTTGGCGAACACTTCGTTAAATGCGCGATACCCCGTCATGACGTCAGAGTATTGAAACCCGTACAAGAGGTTGATCAAACTGCGAACGAGATTGTTGCCAAAACCATGGAAGGCGCGGTTGTTTTCTTCGCCATACGAACCGTTGGAGAGTCTGTCACCCACAACCATATCCGCTTGATCGTTCATGAGTGGTGCAAGCAGCTCAAGCGCCGCCTCTGCTGGATAGGTATCATCGCCGTCAACTAAGACATAGTAGTCAGCATCAATATCGCGAATCATCTGGCGAACCACATTGCCTTTGCCCTGGCGCGATTCAAACCGCACACAAGCGCCATACTCGCGCGCGATTTTGGCCGTGTCATCAGAAGAGTTGTTGTCGTAGACATAAATTGCGGCATCGGGTAAGACGCGTTTGAAATCATCGACAACTTTACCGATGGTGACGGCTTCGTTATAGCAGGGAATGAGCACTGCAACAGATGCTTGCGGCAAGCTCACAGTATCTTGCATGAAGTTGCTCCTTAGCGTCGCTGACTGAAGCTTTTATCTTACTTGAGTGCATAACATTACGCTAGAATGTTGAAAATTATTCCGCGAATCTTAAAGATTTAACAAGCTGAAAGGTTATATATGCAAAAGCTCTTAGCCCAAATCATGAAATTTGGCGTTGTTGGCTTGCTTGCTTTTTGCATTGACTATGGCCTTATGGTGTTTCTGACTGAGGTCGTATCCATCAACTACCTGATCAGTGCAACCATTTCGTTTACCGCCTCGGTAGTGTTTAACTATGTAGCTTCCATGCGCTATGTTTTTCGCCATAAGGAAGGTATGTCGCGGCGCAAGGAGTTCGTCATATTTGTCGTGCTGTCAGTACTTGGCCTTGGCATTAATAATGGATGCATGTGGATAGGCGTTGAGTTCTTTGGCGTAAGCTATCTTTTGGTTAAGATTGTGGCAACGGCCGTGGTGATGGTTTGGAACTTTGTGACGCGCAAAAAGTTTTTGGATGCAGGGGATGAACCTGGCGAAATCCTGGAAGATATTGAGTAAGTACGCGCGAAAAGCGACCTGAGATGGTGCCCTTGACAGGATTCGAACCTGCGGCTTTCTGCTCCGGAGGCAGACGCTCTATCCCCTGAGCTACAAGGGCACGGGATGGTAGTATAGCGCAAACCGGCATGTGCGGAGCAAACATTCGCAAAGCGTCCATGCGCTGGCAACCGGATGAGGAAGGGGGTTGAAACGGGAGAATACGTAACCCTTTACCGTCTCAACTCAAAGCTTTATGGAAACACTGATCAATCATT
>CAJTML010000126.1 GCA_910577495.1 uncultured Eggerthellaceae bacterium | reverse complement strand
CGTGAAGTGATTCAAGAGATTATGGATGAGGCACTTGCGTTTGGTGCGCTTGATCTTGAGCAGATGGCGCGTGCAAACGCTCTGCGAGGTGAATAAATGACACTGCAACTGGGAAACGACACGTCTGCATCCGTGTGGATGTTTTCGGGACAAGGTGCTCAAAAGCCTCAGATGGGTCTTGATCTGTTGGATATTCCTGAGGTGCGCGAGACCTTTACGTGTGCATCTGATGTGCTCGGATTTGATGTGGCTTCTTTTATTGAGACGGCAACCGAGGATGAACTCAACGATACCGCTGCGGCTCAACCCTGCATGTGCGTGCTCTCGGTGGCGCAAGCGCGTGCGCTTTTGGCGCGCGGCATTGTTCCTGATGCGGTGCTGGGTTTTTCGCTTGGACAAGTCAGCGCGCTTCCTATTGCGGGGATGCTTTCAGATGAGGCAACCTTCGCCTTCGTGAAAGAGCGCGCTCGTTTGATGGCTGAAGCAGCTAACGAGCATCCGGGATGCATGAGTGCGCTCTTGAAAGCTGACGAGGAGAGCGTGCAAGCGCTTTGTGAGCAGTGTGGCGCGGGAGACGTGCTGGTGGCGGCAAACTTCAATTCGCCCGGACAGATTGTCATTTCTGGCTCACGCGAGGCGGTAGAGCGCGCTGAGGCAGCGTGGGGCGAACAGGGCAAGCGTTCGTCGCGCTTGGCTACGTCTGGCGCGTTCCATTCGCCTTTGATGGAGCAAGCAGCCACACAGCTTGCAGCTGTGCTTGCCGATATGGACTTTAGCGAAGCTGCCATCCCGCTGATCAGTAACGTGGATGCGCAGCCGCTTGCAGCAAGTGATGCAAAAGCGCAGCTGGCAGCCCATCTGACCCATCCGGTGCGCTTTGATACGTCCGTGCAAAACCTCGTTGACGCAGGCGCTACTGAATTTGTTGAGCTTGGATATGGCGGCGTGTTGACCAATCTTATGAAGCGCATCAACAAAGAAGTTGCGCGTGTGGCGCTGTCGGATCGTGCGAGCTTTGATGCCTATGTAGCCTCAAAAACTGAAGGTGAGTGAAGAGAGTGACTGAAACGATGACTGCAACTAAAAATGCCATAGTAACCGGCTCTAGCAGAGGAATTGGTGCAGCAATTGCCCAAAAGCTTGCTGAGCAGGGTTACAACGTGTGCTTGAATTGCTCGCGCGAATCTGGACTTGACCATCTGCGTCAGGTTGCAGCTGATTTGGAAGAACGCTTTGGTGTACGCGCGGTGTGCTGTGCTGCTAACGTGGCAGTTCCTGAAGAGGCGCAACGTTTGATTGATACGTGCGTTGAAGAGCTGGGAAGCGTTGATGTGCTTGTTAATAACGCGGGTATCACCAAAGATGGGCTTGCGGTTCGCATGAAGGACGAAGACTTCGACGCTGTTATTTCGGTTAACCTCAAAGGTACGTTTAACTGTTGCAAGGCTGCAGCAGCAAAGATGATGAAGCAACGCTTTGGGCGCATTGTGAACATGTCAAGCGTGGTTGGCGTTGCAGGCAATGCAGGTCAGGTCAACTATGCGGCTTCAAAAGCGGGTGTGATTGGCATCACGAAGTCACTGGCAAAAGAGCTGGCGGCGCGCAATATTACCGTAAATGCCGTGGCACCGGGCTTTATTGCAACCGATATGACCGATGCACTTTCAGACGCACAAAAAGGCGCAATTTCTGAGCGCATTGCAGCCAAACGATTTGGCGAAGCAGAAGAAGTGGCCGCTCTTGTTGGTTTTCTTGCAAGCGAACAAGCAGCCTACATTACCGGTCAGGTAATTTGTATTGATGGAGGTATGGCACTATGAGCAGCGTAGCGCAGGGTACGGAAGTTTCAGAGCAGGCATGTTGCGCACAAAACTATCGACGTCCTGATGGCAGCCATCGCGTTGTCATCACGGGTATGGGCGCAATCAGCCCAGCTGGTGTGGGCGTAGAGGCGCTTTGGGATGCGCTGATGAACAAGCAGTGCTGCATCTCTGAAATTGAGCGATTCGACACCTCAGAGTATGAGGTGCACAACGCCGGCGAAATCAAGAACTTCGATGCCACCGAACACGGTTTGTCGAAAAAAGAGGCGCGCCGCTTTGAGCGCTTTGTCCAGTATGCCATCGTTGCTGCTGATGAGGCGCTTGCACAGTCCGGCCTTGATATGGAACAAGAAGACCCCACGCGCGTGGCCGTGGTATTTGGCACGGGCATTGGTGGCATTGATGAGCTGCAATCGGGCTTTGCAACGCTTGAGGATAAAGGGCCTAAACGCGTCAGTCCGCTGTTTATCCCCACGATGATTGGCAACATTGCTGCTGGCAATCTCTCTATTCGCTATGGCATGAAAGGCGAGTGCCTCAACGTGGTCACTGCCTGCGCTACTGGTGCGCATAGCATTGGAACTGCGGTGAGGGATATTCGCCATGGATACATTGATGTGGCGCTTGCTGGCGGTGCTGAGGAGTCGGTGTCTCCCATCTGCATTGCAGGCTTTACGAACCTCGGCGCGCTCTCGCAGATTGAGGATCCCCACAACGCTTCCAAGCCCTTCGACGTTGATCGCGCAGGCTTTGTAGCTGGCGAAGGCGCGGGCGCGGTGGTGCTAGAGTCACTGGAGCATGCCAAGGCGCGCGGTGCGCACATTTTGGCTGAGGTGACCGGTTTTGGATCAACGGGAGACGCCTATCACATGACTGCTCCTGATCCCAGTGGCGAAGGCGTGATTCGCGCTATGCAGATGGCGCTTGAGGAAGGCGGCTTTACGCCTGCTGACCTGGGGCATCTCAATGCGCATGGTACGGCTACGCCGGCAAATGATGCAACCGAAGCTGCAGCGCTCATTGCGCTTTGTGGTGATGAGGCTGCAGCGCAAGTTCCGGTTACGTCGGTTAAGGGAACAACCGGTCACACGCTCGGTGCTGCAGGTGCTATTGAGGCCATTGTGTGTGTGCTTTCAGTGCAGCGTGACTGCGTGCCGCCGACAACCGGTTTTGAAAGCGCCGATCCGGAGTGCGCGGTGCGCGTGCTCAAGGAGCCGCTTGAGAACTACCCGCAAAAAGTAGCGCTCTCTAATTCGCTTGGCTTTGGCGGTCACAATGCCTGCTTGGCGCTTTCGCCTTATAAAGAGGAGGAATAGGTATGGAAATCACCTTCCCGTGCGACAAAAGCGTCGTTGAGCAGGTGCTGCCGCATCGCGATCCGTTTTGTTGGGTCACGCGCGTGGTCTCATGCGAGCCAGGCGTGAGCGTGGTAGCTGAGCTGGAGGTAGATCCGTCACTTCCGCTGTTTGCGGGTCATTTCCCTGACTATCCGGTACTGCCTGGTGTCATCATTATGGAGGCGCTGGCACAAGCTGCGTCGTTTTGCATTCTCTATGCGCGTGGGGCAGAAGGATCGGTTGGTTTTCTGACGGGGATAGATAAGGCGAAGTTTCGCCGTCAAGTTCGCCCTGGTGAGACGCTCACGCTGAAAGCTGAGATCGTGAAGAGCTCGTCTCGGCTGTGTGTAGCTGAAGTTGAGGCTTCGGTGGATGGCGAAGTATGTGCAAGTGCGACGCAGAAATACGTGCTTGCTTAACGGCGATATATTCGCAAATAACCTGGTCAAGAGAGGCTAAAAGATCGTGGAATACATAACATTAGACACGCAAGGTGAGATGGGCGGCGCCAAAAGCGCAGGTGCTGAGAGCGCGAAGGCTACCGCAGCACGGGGCGCGGATATGGCTGATGCGTTGGATGTAGCGTATCAGCTCAACCGAATTGCGCAAGAGGCGGCAAGCTCGCGCGAGGTTACGCCAAACGCAATTGATGCAGGCGCGCTTTCGGGGTTTACGACGGTGAGCATGCCGGTAACTGCTGTTCGCAAGCGTTCGGTGAACCAAGGCGCAGATCAGGGCTATGACATTGATGATCTGCCGCGCGTGTTAGTGATGAGTCGCTCGCGCAATTCTAAGCCGCTTTTGGCCGCCTGTAGCGAGGCTGGGTTTATCACGGTGGCGCCGACGACCACCGATAAACGTTTTGAGTCGCACCTGAAATGCGCCGATCAGACGGTCACAATGGGCGAGAAGTACTCTGAGCAGCTGCTGGCAAACAGCCATGCAGTGCTTGAGGCGGCTCACTCCAGCGGCGCTACCACCATTTTGCTCTGCGACGAAGCGCTTTCGCTTGCGTGCGTCGACAGCTTTTTGGCGCGCGCGAAAGGTGCGGGCATTCGCGTCTTTAAGCCGCTGGATAACGCCACACCGCTATTGGGCTGGGTGTTGTGCGAAACCGAGAAGCCTTCTATCACCCAAGGCGTGTGGAAGACGTGTGCGCATTGCGGGCTCAAGTTTGATGAGTCGTCGCTTGCGGTGGGGCATTATGTTTGCCCAGGCTGCGGTGACTATATTCGCATGAGCGCACATGAGCGCATTAACGACTTGCTTGATGATGGTACGTTCGTTGAGTTGAACGAACGCGTTGCGCAAAGTGACCCTCTGCAGTTCCCCGGCTACACTGAGAAGCTGGAAAAGCTGCAGGATACAACTGGGTGCAACGAGGCAATTGTGACTGGTGTTGGTCAAATAGCTGGGCTTGATCTGGCTATCGGCATTATGGATTCGCACTTTTTGATGGGCTCTATGGGCACGGTTGTGGGCGAGAAGGTCGTTCGTCTTGCTGATTACGCACGCGAAAACCGACTTCCGCTTGTGCTCTTCTGTGCCTCAGGTGGCGCGCGTATGCAAGAGGGGCTCATGTCGCTTATGCAGATGGCGAAGGTCAGTTGCGCTCTTGAGCGCTATAGCGAGGCGCGCCTGCCCTATATTTCGGTGCTCACCGATCCCACGACCGGTGGCGTGACTGCATCGTTTGCAATGCAGGGCGACATCATCTTGGCCGAACCGCGGGCACTCATTGGTTTTGCTGGTCAGCGCGTCATTAGAGACACGATCAAGCAAGAGCTTCCCGAAGGATTCCAGACGGCGGAATTCGCCTTGTCACATGGCCTTATTGACGCCATTGTGCCGCGTGAGGACATGCGTGCAACGCTGGCGCACTTGCTGGCGCTTCACCACGAAACGCTGCAAGAAACGGGCGCGCCGCGACCCGGCGACAGAGCGCTTCTGGTCACCTATGAGGCGGTGCAGAATAACTTAGAGCGGGGTAGTGGCACCTATAATGCGGTTACCTACGGGGATTTGACTGCCGAGGTGATCTTTGAGGGTGAAGCGCAGAATGATTCGCCATTTTTACCGCGCAATATCTTGAGCAACTACCTCAACCGCAAGTCGAATGCAACGCGCAAGCGCTTGGAGCGCATG
>CAJTML010000125.1 GCA_910577495.1 uncultured Eggerthellaceae bacterium | reverse complement strand
GCTTCAACGCCAGTCCGAATGTCGTCACCAGTGCAAGGAGTCCGCCGACGATGACGTAGGCGAGCGCTTGCACGATAGAGCCTGAAAGCGGTGCCACAAACGTAGAGAGAGCGAAAAGCGCTCCTGCACCCACGCCAGCGCCCAGTACGCCAAAAATCACACCGAAGATAAACGCGCGTATGATGGAAGCCAGGCCAAACGGCCCTAAGTGCATGCGCAGATAGATAAACAAGCAGACATCGGATACCACGTAGAAGGCCACTTCGGCTACGGCGATGGTCTCAAGTGGCAACGCCTGAGCATGCGTGGCACCGAACATGGTGAGTCCAATTTGCGCAGCGCCCGCAACAAAGTTGAACAGGGCGAAAATGCCCATTTTGCGCAGCGAACTGAAGATCTTTTGCAAATAGGTGTTAACGCCATACACGGGAAGCGCAAACGCCAGTACGGCCAGGTAGTTGGCAATGGATGAGACGTTGTCCATGGTAAAAGCGCCCGCATGATAGAGCGTCACAAGCGGTAGCGAAAACACGATCAAATAAAGCGCAAACGGAATCATGAAGAACAGAATCTGGTTCGTGCCTGAGACGATGCCGCGCTTGACGCCTTCGACATTTCCTTCTGCCTGCATGTCGGCAAGTTCGGTAAACATGGCGGTGGTGATGGGTACTGCCAAAAACGCGTAGGGGAGCGTGAACCACAAGCGTGAATAGGCCAGAATGGACGGGCCGTTTTCGGCGAAGCTATACGAGGCAGCGTTTTGTACCGAAACCACCGCAAACGAGCAGAGCATCACAAACACCGCCGGCACGCCAATGCCGAGTGTCTCACGTAGGGCTGGATCGCGCAGGTTGATGCGCGGGCGAATGCGGATGCCGTTTCGTTTGAGCGCGGGCAGCTGGATGGCAAGCTGCAAGAATACGCCAAGCGGGTTGCCGATGGCAATGATGTAGAGTGCCAGGTTGGCGTCGTGTTGTGCCACAAATGCATACGCCACAAAGGTAGCAATAACCACCACGTTATTCGCCACTGGAGCAATGGAAGACCAGAGGTAGTCACGATTGGCGTTTAAGAGTCCTGAAATGATAGCGCTGGCGCCATAGAACACAATTTGGATGGCGAAGAACTGGAAGAAAAAGACCGACGTTGCCATCTCGGACTGATCCGAATAGAAGCTTTGCGTGTAGATGATGGCTCCTGGGAAAAGCATACAGACAAGTGACACGATGCCCAAGAGCACCACCACAATGGTGAGCAGGTTAGACGCATACTCGTTGCCCGCTTTTTGTCCGAGCTTTTTCTTGACGCTGAGATACACTGGCAAAAATGCCGTAACGATCATGCCGCCTGCTACCAACTCATAGAGCTGGTTGGGCAGGTTGTTCGCCACCTGATACGAACTGGAAAGCAGCGTGGATCCCAGCGCGAAGGCCATAGCCCACGTGCGCGCAAAGCCAGTGATGCGCGAGATCATGACGCAGATGCTGATAAGTGCTGCCGAACCGCCGACTGCCTGTGCGCTGCCTTGCAATTCAATCTCTTCGGTCACCTCATCGGGTGTGAAGGTGGTCTCAGCGAAGCGTTCTTCGGTTGCAAGGGGCTCAGGTGTTTGCGGTTCAAAGGGGTCGCGCACCACACGCGTTTTGTCCACGCCGGCATGTTTGCCGCAGATGATGATCTCTGAGGTTTTCGCCGGATCGTGGGGTTTGGAGCCGGGGCGCGGTACCACTTGCTGAGCTACGGCAGCGGCAACAGCACTCCGGTCAACGCCGGCGTGCTTGCCCGTAATGAAAATTTCGCCCGTAGAGCCAGGTTCGTACGGGCGCATATGTCGAGCTCGTGAGAGCTTGTCTGCCATAGCTAAACGCTTTCTGATGCTTTGACTATAATATGATAATCATAGCAAAGTCAGAAAGAAGTCTTTTATGCACATCGTGATCATACGCAATAATTCCAACTCACAGGCGCTGGACGCATCGCTGCTTTTGGCCACATATTTGGCAAGCCAGGGCATTGAGTTTGAGATGATTGACGTGAAGTCGCTGGAAAAGCAGCCCGACAGCTTACCCGCCGTGGATGAGGCGCATACCTCGGGTGCGCTTGCGGGTGTGGATATGGTCGTGGCGTTGGGCGGCGATGGTACCATTTTGCGCACCGCGCGCATGGTGGGCTTTTCGGGAATTCCCATCCTTGGCATCAACTTCGGACACCTCGGGTTTTTGGCGAATACCGCAGATGATGGCGTAGTGGCGCTGGTTGCGTCGGCGCTTGCGGGGGACGCGGTTTCTGAAAAGCGCTCAAACCTCTGTGTTGAGGTGGTGTGTGTGGGCGAGCGCGACCCCTACGACATGGCGGACGCTGCCTATGGTGGATTTGATGAGCAGGGCGAATGCGCTGGCGACGCGCATCCGCATCGGTACTTCGCGCTCAACGAGGTAGCGCTTACTCGTGGTGCAAACGGGCGCATTATTGACTTTTCGCTCGGAGTTTCGGGAGAGCACGTGGCTGATATGCGTGGCGATGGCTTTGTAGTTGCTTCGGCTACGGGATCCACCGGTTATGCGCTTTCAGCAGGTGGCCCTTTGGTGGCGCCTGGTTTTACGGGGCTCGTGGCAGTGCCGCTGGCACCTCATACGCTGCGCGCGCGTGCGCTGGTGACCGAGAGCAGCGATGTGGTTGAGCTGACGCTTGAGAGTGATCGTTCGCGTGAAGACGCCACCTTGTTTATTGATGGCAATCTGATTGAACTTGATGCGCCGGTTAAGTGTGTGTATGTCTCACGTGGGCAAACACCCACCACGTTGCTGCGCTGCAATCATGATGGGTTTTATGCCCACGTTTCGCACGTCTTTTTCTAAGCGCGCCTAGGCGTTCGGATCAAAGAAGAAGTTGTCAATGAGGCGCGTTGTGCCAATGCGCACGGCAATGGCACACAGGATTGGCTCATCAATCAAGCCCTCAACGGGCTTTACGCATGCCTGGCTGACAATTTCGACATATTCAACATCCGCCAGTGGTTCGCCTGCAAGTACTTCGCGCATAGCCTGTGTAATGGCGTGTGGGTCGCGCTCACCGGACGCGGCCAGTTCGCGCCCGCAGGCAATGGCGCGCGAAAGCACCACGGCTGCTTGACGCTCAGCTTCAGACAAATAAGTGTTGCGCGAGCTTTTCGCCAGCCCGTCAGCTTCGCGAATAATGGGGCATCCTACCACTTCAAGGGGGAAGTTGAGGTCGCGCACCATGCGTTTGATGATGAGGAGCTGCTGGGCGTCTTTTTGACCAAAGTACGCTTTGTCGGGGGTGACGATGTTGAAGAGCTTCGCCACAACCAGACACACGCCATCGAAGTGGATGGGGCGGCTTTTGCCGCAGAGTTCCTCGGAAAGCTCTGCCATGTGGATGGTCGTTGAGCGATTGGGGTAGTAGAGCTCCTCGGGTTCAGGGTGAAAGACCAGCGCCGCACCAGCAGCTTCGCACAGGGCAAAGTCGTGGTTAAAATCTCGGGGGTAGCTTTCCAAATCTTCGCCCGGACCGAACTGTGTCGGGTTCACAAACACGCTTACCACAACGCAATCACAATCGTGTACCGCCTGATCAATGAGGCTTTGGTGCCCCTCATGGAGATATCCCATCGTGGGTACGAGCCCGATGGTTTTGCCTTCGCGACGCCACTGGCTCACTGCCTGGCGCACCTCAGCTATGGTATGTGCAACTACTGTCATATGAGATCCTTTGTATATTGAAATTGGTACTTAGTAGAGTTTTTCCAGCGCATCATCGGCGGCGCTAAACGTGTGCTCGGCCGCAGGGAAGGTGCGCGCGGATACCTCATCAATATAGGCGCGGAAGCCATCCTGCATGACCTGACCTGCATCAGCAAATCGCTTCACAAACTTCGGCGCCAAGTTGCCGTAGAGGCCTAGCATGTCTTGGTAGACCAGAATTTGGCCGTCGCAGCCCGCGCCCGACCCGATGCCGATGGTGGGAATATGCACTTCGGCGCTGATCCGCTCAGCAATAGTTGCCGGGATGCATTCAAGCACAATGGCGAAGGCGCCCGCCGCTTCCAAAGCGCGTGCGTCATCAAGGATGCGTTGCGCGGCTTCGGCCGTTTTGCCTTGCACCTTAAAGCCGCCAAATGCGTTGACCGATTGCGGCGTGAGTCCCAAATGCCCCATCACGGGAATGGATGCGCGGGTGATGGCGCGGATTTCGTTGGCGAATTCGACACCACCTTCAAGCTTGACTGCCTGCGCGCCACCTTGCGTGATGAGGCGCCCCGCGTTTTCGACAGCCTGCTCAACCGAGATGTGATATGACATGTAGGGCATATCAGCCACCACGAGCGCGTTTGCTGCCCCGCGCGCGACTGCTTTGGTGTGGTGGATCATGTCGTCCATGGTGACCTTGAGGGTGTCGTCATAACCGAGCATCACCATGCCCAACGAATCGCCCACCAAGATGCCGTTGATGCCCGCTTCGTCTTCCAATTTTGCCGTTGAATAATCATAGGCGGTCAGCATGGAGATAGGCTGGCCGTTGTCTTTCATACGCTGAAATGTGGTGATGGTATTTTTCATGAGCTATCCTTGTCTGCGATGATGAATCTGGTTAACTATAGCGAATTTGAGCGTGTGGATTGTGTACGGATAGGGGTGCGGAAGCAACGTACGGATGAATAGCCTGACCACGGAAAACGCCCAGTCACCGCCAACTTTGGAGCGGGTGGATTTTTCTCAGTTCGCCATCTTGAAAATTGGGGAAGTGGGCTTCATAATGTGCGCGACCTATCACGCAGAGAGGAACTCATGGAAAAGCGCGTTTTGACGCGACGGCAGGCACGTCGCGGCTTTTTGGCGGCAACAATTATCTTTTTAGCGGTGTTTGCTTCAACAGCAATACCGATTCCTCTGTATTCAACGTATCAGGAAACTATTGGTCTGACCACGACCGATATCTCAAACACGATGCTCACGTATTTGGTCGGCGTGGTGTTCATGCTGCTTTTTGCGGGGCGTATTTCTGATGCGCTCGGACGAAAGCCGGTCACCATTATCACGATCATGTTCGCCATCGTTGGATGCGTTATGTTTATGGGCGCGCAAAATGCCCCATCGGTTTTGGCGGCGCGTTTTGTGCAGGGGATCACGAGTGGTCTTTCTATGAGCGCCATCTCCACGCTCGTGATTGACTGCGCATCGTATTATCACCTGTCGTGGGGTTCTATTGTTTCAAGCTGCGGGCCGATGTTTGGCATCATGTTGGGCTCGCTTGGTGTGGGTGCGCTGTTCGCCGTTATTCCGAGCATCACGGTAGCCTTTGCACTCATGATTGCCATTTTGCTTGCGTCAATGCTGCTCATGATTTTTGTGCCAGAGCCGA
>CAJTML010000124.1 GCA_910577495.1 uncultured Eggerthellaceae bacterium | reverse complement strand
GAACCATAAATGATGGTAACTTTGCCAAATTCCGAGCGTTCGTCATGAATGTTATTGATGAGCGAGCGCAACGGCGCAATACCCAAACCACCAGCAACCAACAGAATGTCGTGATGCTTCATACGCTCAAACGGAAAACCGCGTCCAAACGGCCCGCGAATTCCGACGATGTCACCACACTGCATGGCGTGAAGCGCCTCGGTGAAACGACCCGCGCGGCGCACACACAACTCAATGAAGCCACGCTTTGATGGCGAAGACGAAATTGAGATCGGCGCCTCACCAACACCGAAAAGCGACAGTTCCACAAACTGACCCGGCTCATGACGAAATGCTTCACGAATGCGCTCGTCAATAAGGCGAAACTCGAACAGCTTCTCAGTGGGCGTCAGATCGGTAATGGATGTAATACGCGCAGGCCACGGGCGGTATGGATTGTTCGCCATCAGCTCTTCACCGGTCAATGGCGTCATCATATTGCCAAGCGGATTGACCTCAACCACGCGCGCTGGTTCTCTAAGCATCATGTTCTGAACCCTTCTTCTCAAAGAATTCCAACACTCTGATGGGGTTAATATCGGCTTTGCACGCCGTGACGCATCGCCCACATCCCACACACAACATACGATCGTAATTCGCTAAGAAGCCGTTGAGCTTGTGATACATGCGATGGCGAACGCGCTCTCTGCCATCAGGTCTGAAGTTGTGACCACCGGCAACCTCGGCGAACTGCGGCGAGGTGCACGCATCCCACACGCGATAGCGCTCCCCTTGCGTACCATCGGGCGACAAGCGATCTTGCAAGTCAAAGCAAAAACACGTCGGACATACTGCCGCACATGCCGAACAGGACAGGCACCGACCGCCCAACTCATCCCAAAAATCGTCTTTATGGAACGCATCCATGAGCATGGCCACATCTTGAATATCGGGAATGGCCTGGTTAAAAGATGCTTGACGCGTACGGGTGGCCTGCCTGAAGTCCGAGCGATCCTCATCAGTTGCAACACGCGGATTACATGCCGCCTCTAAGATATTTGCCGCCTCAACACTTGAGATGGAAACAAGATAGCGATCCCCAATGTCATGCAAGAACAAATCGTAACCAAAGCGAGCCTCATCAGCATCCCACAGATGGCAAAAACAATTATCCGTTGGCATGCACGACATGCCCACCACCAGCGTGGCCTCACGTCGCGCGGTGTAGTACGGATCAGGATAGCGACCATCGCGAAATACCTGATCAAGTCTGTTGATAGCGTTAATATCGCAGGCATGCGCGCCAAAGATAACACGCGGTGGAATGTATTCTGCATGCTCAGTGATGCGATTATCCACTGCGTTGAAGGTCATCAGCGTTTCACGCGGCGGCAAGAAATACTTTTTGAGCGAAGCGGTTGTAGTGGAATAGTCATAGGCAATCTCATCAGGAGATTCAATCACATCAAAGACATATCCCTTACCGCGTTTAACCGGGGCAACCACCTCGTAATCTTGCATAAACGCCGACACCAAAGCGTCTCTCTCTTCGGCATCAATCACGCGATACAGCACGTTTAGTCCCCCTTCACGCTTCCTTATAAAAAAAACGTCCTGTTCCTGATCTTATTTCCAATTGCAAACGAATTTAGCTTACAAAGGAGGAAAGCCAGTAAACAGGACGTATTCCTCAATACTTGTGAGTACTGTTTTTTTGAGTTATGCCTCAGGGAAGAAAACAGCAATCTCACGCTCGGCTGACGCTACAGAGTCAGAGCCATGAATCACATTTTCGTCCATAATCAGGCCAAAGTCGCCACGAATCGTGCCGGGGGCCGCATCCGCAGGATTAGTGGCACCCATGAGTGAGCGGCACTTTGCAACGGCGCCTTCGCCAGAAATAACCATCTTTACAACAGGGCCGGAAGTGATATAAGCAATCAAACCCTCGTAAAACGGCTTGCCCTCATGCTCAGCATAGTTTGCCTGCGCCTGCTCTGGGGTCACCATGCCCATCTCCATGCGCTCAATGGTGAGGCCTGCGCGCTCAAAGCGATTCACGATCTCGCCAATGTGGCCATTGCGAACGCCGTCGGGCTTAATCATGCTGTAAGTCTTTTCTACTGCCATTATTTCATGCCTTTCTCTCACGGCACCTCAGTGCCATTATTCCTGACTGGGGAAGTACAGCTCTACGCTTGCTACTTTCCACCCTAATACATCGCGAACCAACGACACCTTGTACTGCACCGAACCGCCCTCAGGCGTGGTAGCGGTAACAAATACCGTTGAGTTGCTCATAGATTTATCAATGCCGTCAATGGTTGGAGACGAATCCTGCACAACCGGCTCAACCATAGTCTTTGCATTATCGGCGCTCACGTCTTGGCTAAACACCGAGGTAGGCGCTGAGGTCGGATCAGCAAAGAGCTGCTCAACCACTTGCTCTTGTGAGGGGTAGCCCCATCCCTGCGAATAGAGAAACACACCTGCACCGAAAAGCACGAGCACTAACAAGATGATGGCAACCAAAATTTTGAGACCAACATTTCTGCGCTTGCGGTCTTGTTTGGCAAGCTGCTTTGCCCATTCGTCAATTTCTTGATCGGTTGAGTCAAAGAACCTATTTTCGTTACCCGTAATAGCATAAGGATTGTTCGGGTCATATGCCTCAGGGAAATACTGCACACCCTGCTGCTCTGCAAACGGATCGACCGGTGCATACATGGGCGTGCCATCTGCGATAACATCCAGACCAGACATATCCGCACCCGTGCTTGCAACCACCGGAAGCGCTTGCGTGATCTCAGAGGTGCCCTGCGACACCGCGCCAACGGCGCGCTGATAATCAACGCACGCTGAATCCGACAAGAAATATGTCTTGTCAGCCAGCGAGGTCTCAAAAGCATTCACGGCCTTTTGCATCTGACCGCACGCAACATATGCTTGACCCAAGTTGGCATACATCTTGTTTGACGTTTCGGGCTGCATATCAAACTGCAAAGCGCTCTCATAGGAAGCCACCGCGTCTTGCGGGCGATCCAGCGCCATAAAGCACACGCCCAAGTTCAAGAGTGCCTTAGTGGGATCGGGGTTAGCCTCATCAAGCGCAGCTTCACGAAACGCCACGCCCGCTTCAGCGCTTTTGCCGATCTTCATCAGGGCATTACCCATTGCGCTGTACGCTTTATAGGGCGTTGCATAACGCCTATCTGAAACCGCAATCTCAAAATGGCGAACGGCGTCTTCGTAATCATGAAGTGAAGCATATGCCATACCGGGGTTGTAGTTAACCGCCCCGCAAGCATCATATGCCGCATCAGCAGTTGCCTGCGTATATGCCTCAATGGCCTCTGCAGGGTTTTTCAACTTGATAAGACAGTTGCCAATCTGGTGATACAACTGGCCTACTTCACCTGGTGCAAGTTGGTCGCTCACGTCTTGCAAGCATTCAGTGTAGGCATGCAGCGCAGCTTCGTAATCGCCTTGCGAATACGCTGCTTTCGCCTGCTGGAATAGCTCGTTGTTCATCTGCATCCTTTGCGTTTCGTTTCAACTCTGTGTCAGTACGTCTTACTGTGCGTCGTTTTCGATCTCAATACCCAAGATTTCGTCGCCAGCGCGAAGCTCCTTGATAACATCAAAGCCTTCAAGGGTCTGGCCAAACACGGTGTAACCAGAATCCAGATTATGTTGCGGTCCTAAGCACAAATAGA
This sequence comes from uncultured Eggerthellaceae bacterium, assembly GCA_910577495.1. GTDB lineage: Bacteria > Actinomycetota > Coriobacteriia > Coriobacteriales > Eggerthellaceae > Xiamenia. The sequence continues at coordinate 1,785 of CAJTML010000124.1, read as the reverse complement.
ACTGCGAACCACCTGAGTTCGGCATACCCGTACGCGCCATTGCCAGTGCACCGTCTTCATGCACGTTGTTGGGGTTGGTGCGATACTCGTCAATGATGGTATAGCCAGGACCGCCCGTACCCAGACGACTCATCGGGCTTGCAGCCATTTGCGCCACATCCTCACGCGTCAAATCACGCGTGTTGGGATCTCCGCCCTGGATAACAAATCCCGGTACATAGCGATGAAACTTGATGCCATCGTAGTAGCCCTTTTGCGCCAGCTCAACAAAATTGCCCACAGCAACTGGTGCACCAGCACCGTCAAGCTTCACGCGCACGTCACCTTTGTTGGTCTTGATAACGGCAACTTCATCACCAGTGGGCTGGTATTCCGGAGTATAAACGGCCATACGAGGCTCCTTTACCTTCAATTTCACATCTTATTTTGGCAGCAGCTTTCGCCTTATCGTGAGGCGAAACTATGCATGGCGAACCATGCACGTGAGCTGCATACAACCGAAAAGTATACCAGCCGCAGACAAACTCTGACCAAAAACCGTAGAACATACACGGTATAAGGTTGCTTATCTGTTGAGCAATTCCAACGAATTACCCACGAAAGCGGTACTACATACGCTCAAAGGCGCTGACAATCTCCACATGATAGGTTTGCGGGAACAAATCAACCGGCTGTACCAAGACCAGTCGGTACCCTTCCTGCTCAAAGCGCACAACATCGCGCGCCCAAGTCTGCGCATCGCAGCTGACATACACCACTTTTTGCGGGTGCGCGGCAGCGATACTTGCCACGACACCATCTGCAAGCCCTGCTCGCGGAGGATCCACCACCAGCGCATCCAAGCCGCCCAGTTCAGGAAGTTCTCGCGCAGCGTCTCCGCCAATAACCTCCACCTCAACATGGTTCATCTCTGCGTTTCGTCGCAAATCGCGCACCGATGACCCGGCTGACTCAACCGCTATAACATCGGCACCCGCACGCGCGAGTTGTATCGAAAACGTGCCGGCACCCGCATACAGATCCCCAATAAGCATCCCGCTCAGACCACGCGGCGCATCTTCGCCAAACGTACCGCCCAAAGCCTGCACCGCACAGCGTACCAATTGCTCGGCTTGTGCGGTGTTGACCTGAAAAAACGACGGAGCACTAATGGCGAACCGCGCACCGGCCATACGCTCAGTCCAACAACCTTTACCGGCCAAACATTCCACTTGTTTTACCTTGCGCGCTTTTCCTTCGTCAGCAACCACGCGCACAATACTGGTGCAGTCAAGCGCACTGCTCAGCGTTTTCGCCACCGCAGCACGCGGGAAAGCACCAGGGCGCGTCCAGAGCGCAACTTCACACTCCCCTGTTCTTGAGCTGTGGCGAACACCTACTCGGAACAGCCCTAAATCTTGCGTACCTTGCAAAAAGCGCAGGGCACCCTGCAATGCTTTGGGTGCCGTTTGAATTTTTTTATGCGCAAGCTTGCACGTTGTAATGGGGACAAGTTCATGGCTTGCATCACCATACATGCCCAGCAAGAGTTTTCCCTGTGCGTCTTTTGAAACCCCCAGCTCAAGCTTGTTTCTATATCCCCAGACATCCTGAGATGCAATCACAGGAGCAACCAAGCTTTGCGCAACCGATTCATCAAAATGAGCAGTTCTGGTTAGCGCTGCAACCACGTTGGCACGCTTCGCCTGCAGCTGCACATCCGATGCGAGGTTTTGCCAGCTACACCCTCCACACACACCAGCATACCCACACGGACTGACTACGCGCTCAGGAGAGGGTTCTCGC
>CAJTML010000123.1 GCA_910577495.1 uncultured Eggerthellaceae bacterium | reverse complement strand
AAGATCCGCATCAACAAGATGGTCTTTCCCGTTGAGAAAGTCATTTTCCAGCTGGTGAATTTCATTTTCTCGCTCATTGCCATTGCGGCCGTTATGCTCTTTTTCCGCGTGGCACCAACGGCAAACATCTTATTCTTGCCGCTGTTGTTGTTCTACGTGGTGCTCTTTAGCTTAGGTATTGGCCTGCTCTTAAGCGCACTTGCCGTCTTTTTCCGCGACGTGTGTCACCTTTGGGGCGTTGTCATTACGGCGTGGACCTATGCAACCCCGCTGTTTTATCCGGTCACCATTTTGGACAGCTGGATGCTTACCATCATGCAGTTCAATCCCATGTATTACTACGTGACCTATTTCCGCGAAATCATGCTCTGGGGTCAAACCCCTGGCCTGGGCGAAAACCTCATGTGCCTAGGCTTTGCCGTCGTTATGTTCGTCATCGGCTATATCGTATTTCGCAAAACCGAAAAGAAGTTCATCCTCTACGTTTAGGACGCTTGTATGCCCGAAGTTGTAAATACCTCGTTTCTTGAGTCTACCCTTGACGTTGCCGCAGATGAGCAGCGCGAAACCGTCATTGACATCAATGACGTGTCCATGGTGTTCAACATGGCGAACCAACAGCTCAATTCGCTCAAAGAATACGCCATTGCGCTTGCACGTCATGAGCTGCGCTTCAAGGAGTTCCGCGCGCTTGACGGCATTTCCTTCGACATCAAACGAGGTGACGTCTTTGGTATCTTAGGCACCAACGGCTCAGGCAAGTCCACCCTGCTCAAGATCATCGCGGGCGTGTTGGAGCCCACGAAAGGTTCCTGCACCATCAACGGCACCATTGCCCCGCTCATTGAGTTAGGCGCTGGCTTTGACATGGAACTCACCGCGCGCGAAAACATCTACCTCAATGGCGCGCTTTTGGGCTACACGCGCGAATACCTAGACGAACACTTCGACGAAATCGTTGACTTTGCCGAAGTTGAACAATTCCTAGACATGCCCATGAAAAACTACTCGTCGGGCATGGTGGCACGCGTGGCATTCGCCGTTGCAACGGTAGTGGTGCCCGACATCCTTATCGTGGATGAGGTGCTTTCGGTTGGTGACTTCATGTTCCAGCAAAAGTGCGAACGCAAAATTGAGTCACTCATCAAAGATCACCAGGTCACCGTCTTGATCGTGTCGCACAGCAACTCACAAATTGAGCGTCTGTGTAACAAGGCTGTTTGGATTGAGAAAGGCCATATGCGCACCATCGGTGACGTGGAAAGCGTGTGCGCCTTGTATCGCATCTTAGGCGGACACGAAGGCAGCCCTGAGTCTGAGGCGCTTGTCTATGACGCGCTCAAGCTGCCCGACGTAGACGAAGACGAAGAGCTCTCGCAAACCATCGTGGGTGATGACCGCTTCGGCAGCGCCGTAAAGCTGCGCGAGGCTTCCACGGTTGCCACCCCTGCAAACACGCTGGTCGTAGCACCCGGCAACCACGAGTCACTCTGCATGCTTGGCAACCATATTGCCGCCGTCCTAGATGCGCCGCTCTACCTGGTTCGTCCCGATGCCATCCCCGACATCACCGCACACGCGCTCAAACAAGAAAACCCCGATTGGGTCATTGTTGTGGGTGGCGAAGAAGCCATCTCCCCGGTCATCAAATCGGAGCTGGCAGCGCTGTTCCCCAACGCACAGTTTGATCGCGTTGATGGCGAAACGCCGCATGATGTAGCACTTGCCGCGCGCACCCTCATTCCCCATTGGGGACGCTGCGCGGTCGTGACCTGGGACGGCTGCACTGCCGACACCATCTCATGTATGCCTGCCACGCTGCGCAAACACGCAGAGCTGTTCTACATTACCGACGAGGGCGGCCTTGATCCTGAGCTGAAAGCCGCGCTTGACGCAGGCAACTTCGACGAAATCGTAGTGCTTGGTGGCGAAGCTACCATCACCACCTCAGAGCTTGATGCGCTTGCTATTCCGCACAAGAAACGCTTCTGCGCGCCGAACCCCTCGGAGGCAAACCGCGTCATTAACGAGTGGGTAGATGGCGAACTAGACACGCCCGCCGATGAACTCATCATGGTCTCTGCGGCAGATCCCGCTGATGCATTTGCGGTTGGCCAGTATGTTTTATCAGGTCATGGCCGTGTTATGTTTGAAAACTCTGGAGACCTTGACTCAATAGCAAATGCCATCCGCATGATTGAAAGCCGCAAAGGTGCGGATCTTTCGCTTACCTTCTTAGGAAGCCATGTCTTGTTCGACGAAACTGACAAAACCTTGTTGGCCAAAGTGATGAAAGCGCGGTAGACACCATGGGTATGTTCAAGCAACTGCGTCAAAAGCTCTCTGCCACCCAACAAACCATCAACGCGCTGCAAACGCAGCTCACCGAGATGCAGGCGTATCAGAAGCGCGAATTTGAGGCGCTTCATGAGCGCATCAGCGTCAGTACCGACACCCTCATGGCGCGCATCCACCAGGCCGACATGGGCGTCAATGGCAACTTAAACACCAAGGTTGATCAGGTTATCTTGCCACTTCTGCACGATGTTGAGGGTACGCTTGATGCCCATGATATGCGCTCGGAGATGCTTGGGTGGGCATCGTATCGCAAAGAAGGCGAATCCTTGGCCGAAGCCAAGCAACGTTTCTTCCGTGAACTGCCGCAAGCGCAAGGCAGCGCGCGTCTCATCCAGTTGGTTTCAGCGCAGCTGTTGGGAGATTTCGACGAGCTGTGCGTCAACAACGATATTTCCTACTGGATGGATTTCGGCACGCTTTTGGGTGCAGTTCGTCACCGTGGGTTTATTCCCTGGGATGACGATGTGGACTTATCCATGCTGCGAGACGACGCGACCGCACTTGAACAAGCCGTCGCTGAAGATCCGCGCTACACGATTACACACGTGTATGACTGGTATGCCAAGTGCGAACAAATTCGTTTCCGCTACACCGATGAAAACATCCCCTGCTTCTTAGATATCTTCATCTTTGATACTGCTGAGCAGGCATCACGGGAACTCATCAGCAAGCTTCGCGAAATTCGAGCGCAGCTCACCAGTGACTTAGACGAGCAAGAAAGCTTTGCTTTCTGGACTGAACAGCCCTACCTTGACGCCCAAGACGCGCAAGCACAAGCGCTCCAGACTCGTTTTGAGCAGGCCATCGCCGAGAGTCACGCAGCTGGGCTCAATACCGATCTCACGCACGCACGCGCACTCATTTGGGGTGTTGAAAGCTCTGACTTTTTGACTATGGTGCAGGGCAACTATGCCTATGACGACGTCTTTCCGCTCGTGCGCATCCCCTTTGAGGGACATCTGTGCTATGCGCCCCACAACGCCGAAAAGCTGCTGGCGCAATCATATGGCGACATCTATGAGGTACCTCACGACATCAAGACGCACTATAAGCACATTGATCAGTCATTGATTGATGACGAAGCCACGCAAGCGCTTTTGCGTGCCACCCTGCGTTCATAAATACCACGCGATTGTTATCTGATCAGCTAAGATAAACTCCAAAGTCCCCTGAAACATCAGGGGACTTTCTCATTTATGAGCGAAGCGCCTCAAGCGCTGCTACGCGATCTGCCTCATAAGCGTCAAGCAATGCCTCTCGCTCAAGACGCAGCTGCTTGTCTGCTGCTGATTCAGGCAGCGCTTTTTTGCACGCCTGCGCAATAGCGCGAAACGGCCGCATGAGTGTGTCGTGGGCAAACTTGCGCACGCAGAACTTCCAGCCATAGCGATGCCGATAATACAGCCACAACACCTTGTTAGCTTCCGCCTTGCTGAGCGGTGTGGGATCCATAATGCGCGCAAACATACCTCGGGTGCCACCTTCAAGCGCATCGGTATCAAGCGCTTCCCAATAGGGTGCCACCAGCGCGCGCATGTCAGCAATCGTTTGGTTGCAGGCAGCCTCTTCGCTGGACAATGCATCAACACCGGCGAATTCGCCAAACCACTCAAGCAGACGCCTGCCCTCAAGGTCAAGCCAACCCTGCTCATCCCAGATGCTAAAAATCTTAGCAGCAATATTGACGTGGTTGTTTGCTTTAGCGGCCTTACTTGAAAGGCGCTGATCCATAAGCGAGTCTTTGCGCGAGGTGCGATACAGATACAGCTTGTCTGCTATCACTTCGCAGCGCGCAGCCTGCGGATATGCCTCAAAGTAGAACACCTGGTCTTCGCCAAACCGCACATCCTCACGAAAGCGCAGGCCAGCGCGATCCAGAAACGCGCGCGTCACAGCTGAGCGCCATACATACGGACGCGTGTCTTCGCGAAACATGAGGTCAAAGTCTTGACCGACATAGCTTGCTGGAGCCGGGGACAAACATCCCACGAGCCAGTCGTTGCCGCCCCACGCCGGATAGCACGTTGCACCAAACGTGATGATATCAGCGTCAGTCTCTTCAAAGGTTTCAAGAACGCGCTCGCACGCGTTTGTCTCAAGCAAGTCGTCTGAGTCAACAAACATGAGATAGGGCGCGGTAGCACGCTCAATACCGGCGTTGCGCGCCGAAGAAAGCCCGCCATTCGGCTTATCCACGAGCACAATGCGATCATCCAAGCGCGCAGCTGCTTCCAAAAGCGTAAGCGAGCCGTCGGTAGACCCGTCGTTGACGCAGATGATTTCAATATCGCGCAAGGTTTGTGCGCGCACGGTTGCCAAACACTGCGCAACAAAACTCTCAACGTTGTAAACCGGGATAATAACCGAGACCTGCGCCATGGCGTTATCCTCGTGCTGCCATCTTTTGCTTCAGCGCCAGCACCAGCAAGCTCACACCACCAATATCTAAGTAGTGCTTTACCTTTTGCGCGGCTGAATATTCATCTTTGCAGGTGCGCTGCGCAAAGAACAAGTCGGGCGAAAGCATGATGGTTTGCAAGTCAGGCACCTTCCACCAGTCAAAGATTTCCAGATCAATGGTGCCCTTTTCCGTATGCTCTCTAAAATCCGCGGCGAAACGCTGCAGGAATTCACGACCAAGCTCAGGAGATAAGCGCTCGAAGTTCCACATGTAGGTGTCGTACTTCATCTTGGTCAGCACGTTTTGCAGCTCAGCCAGCTTTTCGGGGCGCTCATGCAAGTACCGATCCATCTCGGCATATTCATCGCACACGCAATAGACCTTGCCCGGCGAATTCACCGAAGACGCCTCGTTGTCCTGGCGATAGTGCAGATACGCCTCATCCAAATACACCACGCGGTCCGCAGAGACCCACACCTTGAAGTTAAACGCAGCATCCTGATAGGACGCACCCGGCGTCTCCAAAAAGACAATATCGTTTTCCTCTAAGAAGTCGCGACGATACAGCGCCGACCAAATTGAGGGTTTCGAATAAAAAATCTCACGGTTCACCTGCGGGTTTTCCAGCTTACCGCACAGCTCAGCAGGCACGAGCGCGCAATATTCGTTGCGCACCTCAGGCGTTGACCAGTAAAAATAAAAGCCCGCCTTTACCACCTGCGCATCAAATTCTTGCGCCACCTCATACATGCGCGCCAGACCCTCAGGCTCAAGATAGTCATCGGACTCCAGGATGTTGACATACGTTCCACGCGCTGCACGAAGCCCCTGGTTCATGGACGCACCATAGCC
>CAJTML010000122.1 GCA_910577495.1 uncultured Eggerthellaceae bacterium | reverse complement strand
TCAATGATGGAGTGCATGGCACTTGAGGTGGAGTCAGCCATCAGCGCAAAAAGCGTGTTTCCCAAAATGAGATAGAGGGGGAAATTCTCAATCTCAAAGCGGAAGACGAAGCTAAATACGGCCGACAAAACTACCATCATGAGCAGCGGATTGAGTACTGACCAGAGCACGCCAAGCATGCTGCGACGGTATTTCAACTTGAAGTCTTTAGAGACAAGAGCTGTGAGAATAAAGCGATCTTTTTTCCAGCTCGTTACTGCATTTTCAGACAAAACAAACCTCATTAATTGGCTGATTGACATTGGTACTAGTATAGCGCACCCCAAAAGCTGTTGCGTCCACAGTGGCGTTTGATGGAGAGACCGTGTAGCGTGGGAGGTGCTCGGGTGTGTTGGTACTGGTTTGCGCAGGCGAAATAATGCTACAATGCCCCTTTCAATTCCTAAAACGAACGTGGGGGAGAAACGGTGGTTTTAGCTATGGAAAAGGCAACGTCAAAGCATGATTTTGCCAAGAAGCATTGGCGTGCGGTGTGCACGCTGTGCTTGGCTTTTATTTGTGCGGTTGCATCAAGTCTTCCCGCTCCAGCGCTGGCATATGCAGCAGAAGCCGCGCACGCTGCCCAGACTGCCCTGCCCGCTGGGGTGACGCACGGCAATATGGTCTTGGTGGTGCGCTTTGCAGGAGATACCACCGGGGACGGCCAGACTGGCTATAATGCGCCGTTTTCGGCAGCGGGATCAACGGCTACCACCCAGTGGGAGCGCTTGATTGAAAAATACAATTCGCCCACCTCAGGTGACACGTGGGCAAGCTTTCGTGCGTATCTTAACACCATCTCAGAAGGCAAACACGATGTGTATTCCACGTTTCCTCAGACTCGCGCAGATGGCGGGGTGGACTATATAACGCTTTCGGGTGCGGCATCTGACTACGTCAACAACGATCATCGGTTGTTGAGCGAAATTGCCACTCAGTTTGCCGAGCGCTACCCAAATTATGACGCGTCAAATGCAAGCCTCATTCGCAAAGATTACCTGGATAACCTCGTGATTATTCCGCAGGTAAGCGAAGCGACGTTCACTGCGCATAAGGCCGACGGGTCGTCGTATAACCTCTCGTTTGGCGGCAAGTATGTGGGTTCATACAATATTGTGGACACGGCGCGCATGAACTCGGGGAGCGAGGCTGACCCGGCAAGCGTGGCGGCGCACGAGTATCTGCACTCCTATGGCGCACCGGATCTGTATCGTACCTCGGGCGCAGGTGAGCCTGTGGGTGTGTGGGATATCATGGCCAAGGGTGCCTCGCGTTCCTGGCCACTGGCGCAAACCCGCGCCGATATTGGCTGGACAAGCATCGAAGAGATTTCAGGGGCGGGTACCTACACGTTGGGTACGGTAGGCTCCGATTACAACCAGGCGGTCATGGTGAAATCCCCGCGCAATGACAGCGAATATTTCGTCATTGAGTACCGCAAGAAGAGCGAAGGCTATTCGGATCCCGACCGCTTTATTGGCGGGAGCGGTTTGATTGTCTATCGCGTGAATCCGCTTCGCAAAGAGATGGGCAATACCGGCGACGATGGCTTTTTGCAAGATTACATCTACGTCTTCAGGCCTGGTGAAACGGGACTGACGGATGCCGCGGGTAATACCTATTACGCGTACCTCAGTAATGCTGCTACTCGGCCAGTTGGCGTGGCGTCCTCGGTTGGCTCTACGGATTTATCAGCAACCATTACTGACGGGGCGCTCGTATATTCTGACGGCACGAACTCTGGTATTAAAGTTGAAGTGGTGGGCGAAGGCAGTGCTTCGTCAACGTTTCGGCTTTCGTATGCTGACTACAGCAACGATGACTACTGGCAGTCCACACTGGGTGGGGGTGCCAGCGCAACGGTCGGGGCGAATCTGACAAGCTCCCAGCTTGTGGTTGCAGGCTCTACGACCTATCTTATGACCGAAGAGAATTTGAATACGTATCATCTGTATCGGGTCGGGGTGCCAACGTCAGCGCAAACTGCAGGCGCGGTTACCAATGTGGGCGAAATTGCCCGCAAAGAAGCACGCGGACAGCTGGTGGTTGTGGGGCAGACGCTCTACTTTGTCTCGCTTTCGTCGGGTTATGACAAGGTGCTTGTGCGCAAGTACACCGGGTCTTCCTGGACCACGGTTGCAACGCGCGCAGCAGAGATTACTGATGTGTCGGCAGCTAGCGTGGGTGGCGCTCTCTATGTTGCGCTGCACGAGAGTGCCTCGCGCAAAATTAGTGTCTTTAAGTTCAGTGGTACAAGCTTGCAGCAGGTGGGAGATTCGTTTGCGCTGCAAAAGCCTGCCTTTGGCAACGACTCCGTGGTTTCGGATATGTACCTGTTTGATCTGGGCGGTCAACCCGGGATTTCCTTTGCTGACTTTTCGGCGACTACTGGATCAACGTCAGTGTATGGACTGGTGTCGGGCGCGTGGAAGCTGCGCCGCACGCAGTCAGGATGGGCGCGCAAGCAAAGCGCGGCAACCTTAGGGGATACGACGTATCTCTACCGGTTTATTGATGAGTCAACCTCTCCGCAGCTGTTGCGTTTCAAAAATGGCGCATTTGTTGATTCGACAACGCTTACCTCTCTGCCACGGGGGCAGTGGAGTGCTGGGTTGGTGGCCGCCCAAGGCAGGCTCTATCTGGGGCTGATTGAGGGCGCTGGTTCATTTGGGGTGGCGCGCGTCTATGCGGCTGACCCAGCAAAGCCAGCGGCGTGGACGCAGGTTGGGTCAGACGCCCATACGCCAGTTGCTTCCAGCTCGGCAATCTCGGGCGTGCCAGTAGCGGGTCAGCTTCTGTTAAGCGTGGTGGATAGTGGCAAAGGCGCTGCTGCGCTGAAGCAGCATGCGCTGCTGCAGGCGCCGGAGGGTAGTGGCACGACCGGTGGCAACACCGGCGGCACGAAGCCAGGCGGCTCCACGGGCGGTAACACCGGTGGCACCAAGCCGGGCGGTTCCACGGGCGGTAACACCGGTGGTACCAAGCCGGGTGGCTCAACAGGGTCAGGTTCTGGCACCACTTCGCCTTCAAAACCACCTTCATCAGGCTCAACAACGGTTAAGCCGACTGTGAAAAACGGTTGGGTAACCACGGGCTCGGTCAAGAAATACTACGTATCAGGCAAGGCGGTCACCGGCTGGCGAAAGATTAGTAACAAGTGGTATTACTTCGCCACTTCAGGCGCGATGACCACCGGCTGGCAAAAGGTTGGCGGCGTGTGGTACTACCTGACGCCGAAAACTGGCGTGATGCAAACGGGCTGGGCGAAGGTTGGCGGCACCTGGTATTACCTCAACTCATCAGGTGCTATGGTGACCGGCTGGGCGAAGGTTGGAGGAGTGTGGTACTACCTCAAGCCAAATGGCGCCATGGCTACCGGTTGGTTGAAGCTCGGAAGCACGTGGTATTACCTCAATTCCTCGGGCGCCATGAAGACTGGCTGGCTTAAGCTGGGAAGCACCTGGTATTACCTTAATTCCAGTGGAGCTATGGCAACTGGTTGGGCGAAAGTAGGTTGGGCGTGGTACTACCTCACCCCCGGCTCGGGCGCCATGAAAACCGGCTGGTACAAGGTCGGCGGCTGGTGGTATTACTCGAATTCGTCAGGCGTCATGCAAACTGGTTGGGTGAAAACCGGCGGTACGTGGTATTACCTGGATAGCTCTGGCAGGTGGGTGTAGCCGCGCGCCGTCTGCGAGATTTGCGAGGTTCTGCGTACTTGCATCTTGCGCGCGGTCGGTGGGATTGTTACCATCATGAACTTGTAAGTTTCTGGTACAAATTGATATTCATTTATCAAGAGCCGGGGGAAAGAGTTGGCTTTGTGATCCCGGCACCAACCTGACGCGGCGGCGTCAAGGTGGTCCAGCCGACAGCGATGAAGGAGGAAATCGTGTCAAACCCGCAATCAAGCTATCTGTTCACCTCGGAGTCAGTGACCGAGGGGCATCCTGACAAAATCTGCGATCAGATTTCGGATGCAATCTTAGACGCCATTTTGGCGAAGGAAATTGAACTGGCTTCGCAAAACTACATTGCCCCGAATGGCTATCCGGCCGACCCTGCGCAGGTGCGCTGCGCGTGCGAGACGGTGGCAACCACGGGCATGGTCATGGTAACAGGCGAAATTCGCACGCAAGCCTATGTTGATGTGCCATCCATTGTTCGCAACGTCATTCGCGAAATTGGTTATGACCGCGCCAAATTTGGTTTTGACTGTGAAACCTGTGGCGTGATTAATACCATTCATGATCAATCACCCGACATTGCCCAAGGTGTAGATGAGTCCTTTGAGGCGCAGCGCGGCCAGGGCGCGGATGACCCGTACGAGAAAACGGGCGCCGGAGATCAGGGCATGATGTTTGGCTACGCGTGCGATGAGACCTCAACACTCATGCCGATGCCCATCTATCTGGCTCATCGTTTGGCGGAGCGTTTGACCGAGGTGCGCAAAAATGGCGAAATGCCCTATCTGCGTCCTGACGGCAAAACGCAAGTTTCGGTGCGCTATGTTGATGGTAAGCCGGTTGGCGTTGAGAAGATTGTCGTTTCAAGCCAGCACGCCGATGATGTTGAGCATGAGGTACTTCGCAACGAAATCATCAAAAACGTCATTGCTCCAACGCTGGCACTTGAAGGTTTGGACGTGCCCGCTGATGAGGACATTTATGTAAATCCCACCGGTCGTTTTGTTATTGGTGGTCCTATGGGAGACTCCGGCTTGACTGGTCGCAAGATTATCGTGGACACCTACGGTGGTATGGGTCGCCATGGCGGCGGCGCATTCTCAGGCAAAGACTGTACCAAGGTTGACCGCTCTGCGGCATATGCGGCTCGTTGGGTTGCGAAAAACGTAGTTGCAGCTGGTTTGGCCAGCCGCTGCGAAGTGCAGATTGCCTACGCTATTGGCGTTGCTCGTCCGGTCAGTGTTTTGGTTGACACGTTCGGCACTAACACGGTACCTGAGGCAGATATTGAGCGTGCGGTTAATGAGGTCTTCGACCTGCGTCCTGGCGCCATTATTGACGCGCTTGACCTTCGCCGTCCGATCTATCAAAAGACCGCAGCGTATGGTCACTTTGGTCGCGAGCTTCCTGAGTTTACCTGGGAAAAGACCGACAAGGTTGATCAGCTTCGCGCTGCCTGCGGCCTTGCGTAATCGGGCATGAAATAGCTGGCATGAAGTTCGCCTCAGTTATTTTAGATATTCCAACCCAATCGCTTGAGTGCGCCTACACCTATGCGGTTCCCGAGGAACTTATTTCGGGGACTGAGGGGGTAGGCGCCTTAGTAGGTTGTGCGGTGTTGGCGGGGTTCGGGCATCGTAGGGCGGTGGGCTTTGTGATGGAGGTGTTTGATGAACTGCCTGATCACACCCTAGATCCTGCCAAGATTAAACCAATTGAGTGCGTGTTGTCCAAGCCCTATTTCGATGCAGAGGGTGCGGCGTGTGCGCAGTGGTTGGCAGATCACTATATTGCGCCTTTGGCCTCGTGTGTTCGCCTGTTTACGCCTCCTGGTGGCGTGCCGCGTGTGGTGAAACAGCGCAGTGGTGGGTGGCGCTTAGAAGAGCCTGCTATTGGCGAAGTTGACGATAGGTGGGTGGTGCCCGGCCCCGCCTTTTTTGACTTTGAGCCGCGCAAGGGTGCTATTAAGCA
>CAJTML010000121.1 GCA_910577495.1 uncultured Eggerthellaceae bacterium | reverse complement strand
GCACGGGCGAAGATGGCGTTGTTAAAGACGACTTCATGAACCTGCTGGTTACCACCAACACCATTGGCGAAGTGACGCTGACCAGCTCTAATCCGGGCGTGATCTCGTTTGATCCGTCGGTTATTCGCAATACCTATACGGCAACTGAGGTTATGTATAAGACGCCGGTGAAGGCATACGTTCGCTCTGCTGGTGTGACGACGATCACCGTTAAGGCTGCGCAGTCTGGTTCGTTTAATGAAGCCGAGCGTTCGTTTAAGGTGTATGTCTATCCTGACCTGGATACGCCTCCGGTACTCAAGGTGACCGAGACGTCCACGAACACGACGCGTTCTGACGGCACTATTCGCCCGAATGACACCATTGTCTATTCGGCCACCATGAAGAATACCGTGGCCGATACCGCACTGTTCAACCCTGAGCTTTCCATCACCATCCCGGCGGACGTGACGCTCAACAAGCTCACGGCAGTTGATCCGCAAGGTAACGTGATTGAGCTTGATGTGACGCCGGTGGTAAACCCTGATGGTTCGAAGACCTATGTCTATGAGCCAGATTGCGTTTTGTACGGCGGCTCAACCTATAAGCTCATTGCTGATACGTCAGTGAATGCTGATACGGCGCTCAAGAGTGCTCGTGGCGAGAAACTCAATTTTGAGAGCGAAGCGCGCGTGCATGGCGTCTATGGCATCAACCCGGATGCGTTTGTGTGGGATACCCGCATTGACACCACTGAAGGCGTGAAGGTTGCTGAAGCAGTTGATAGTGCTGACCCGACCCAGAAGCGCCCGAACGTGAAACCGGGTATCATCGACAACATTTTGGGTGGCGACGTCATTGAGATTGACCCGGGCACTGAGCCTCCGACCACTGAGGTTGTCGTAGGTGATGTGGATCCTGATTCGCCGTTTGGCACGGCCACTGAGGATACCGACGACCCGACGCCGAATCCCAAGCCCATCAAGCCGGGCGACAAGATCATCAGCTTTGGTGATGTTGACAACCCCAAGACTCCTGAAGAGATCGCTGATGAGGTAAAGAAGCGTGTCGAAGAGGCGCAGAAGGAAAACGAAGGCAAGCCTGATGGCGAAAAGATTACCGAGATTGAAATCCCGGTAACCATTGAGCGCACGGATCCGCAGCATCCCGATCAGCCACCGCAAATCATTGACGTGATTGTGACGGTGCCGATCACCGACGACATGTTTGATCCGAAGCCTGATACCCCGACCGATCCTGATGATCCGGATAACCCGGTTGACCCCGGCACGCCGGCTCCTGAGGACGATCCCGATGATTACGATCTGAAGTTCCTGCCGACTGACCCTGAGGTTCCCAGTGGCAAGAAGGATCCCGTTGACCCGGACAACCCGGATAAGCCAACTGATCCGGACAACCCAGACAACCCGGATGATCCGAACGATCCGGATAATCCCGACAACCCGGACAACCCCACGCCACCTGCATATGACGTGACGGTTGAAAAGGCAGTCAAGAATGTGACCGATGGTTTCGCCAACCGTAAGAACACTTACGCGCTGGTCGGCGACATCTTGGAGTACACCATCACGGTGGACAACAAGAAGCTCGGCTCTGCATGGCTGGCAGCAAAGATTTATGATCCGCTGCCTGTTGGTGTGGAATACATCCCTGGTTCTGCGTCGATCTACAATGGCTTGACAGGTGTTACGACGCCGATCACGCCTGAGATTGATGTTGCGACGTCGGGATCTCGTGCACTGGGCTTCAAGATTGGCGACATTTATGGTGGTGCTGAGCCGACGACGATTACGTTTAAGGTCAAGGTAACCCCTGAGGCTGTGGTGGATGGCACGCCGGTGCCGGCGAACTTCGCGTACGCTGCCGGTACGAAGCCTTCCGAGACCATCAAGTATCCGCCTGAGGTGGATCCGGATAACTACAAGCCGGGTATTGATGAGCCGGTAGAGATTGAGCTGCCTGACCCAACGCCTGGTTCGTACGATCCTGAA
Source organism: uncultured Eggerthellaceae bacterium (assembly GCA_910577495.1). Classification (GTDB taxonomy): domain Bacteria; phylum Actinomycetota; class Coriobacteriia; order Coriobacteriales; family Eggerthellaceae; genus Xiamenia. The sequence continues at coordinate 3,969 of CAJTML010000121.1, read as the reverse complement.
GAAGACAAAGAGCTGTGGGAAGAGATCACCGATCCGGACAACCCCGACGCTGGTCCTAAGACCGAGCAGCCGGCGAAGCCCGATGGCACGAGCCACTCTGACCCAGATCACAAGAAGTTCACCACCACTAAGACCGCAACGATCTTGGCTGACAACGAAGAAAACACCATCTATGTTGGTGACGAAGTGGCCTATGAGGTTGTCTTCTCCAACAACGATGAGCCGTGGACCGCGTGGTACAACGTGACGGTCTACGACAAGCTCCCCGAAGGCTTGACGCCAGTAGCGGGCAGTTTCAAGATGATCGCTCCGGGTACCGAGGAAGAGATCGCGCTGGAAGATGGCGTGTTTGATCCTGAGACGGGCGACATTGCCATCTACGTTGGTCGCGTACTTGGTGGCGAAAGCGTTCGCATCATGTTTACCTGCATGGTGACCGAGGCTGCGGTTGACGGCGACATCGGAAATGTTGCGGTCGTGGTTGGTACTGACCCGTCGGCAACTGACCCGTCGGTACTTGATGGCGACCCGTCAGCAACGCCAGGACTTGGCAAGCGCCCGGCAACGCCTGAAGGTGGCTGGGAGCAGTTCTTGGAGGATAATGAAGGGGTAAGCCGCTCAACGGTTGCGTACCCCAACGGCATCGAGAACTTGCAGGTCAAGTATCGCGACGGCCAGGGCCCTGGCAACAATGATTCGGTTAACGCGCTGCACACCCTGCCGCGCACCGGCTCTAACGGCGATCTTGCTGGCTGGCTTGCCAAGACGGGCGACGAGGTACCGTTTGCCCTGGTTGGCGGCATTGCCTTGGTGGCACTTCTTGGATTGGGTGTTGCCTGGAGGCGTCGCCGCGCCTGCTAGCAGACGCGCGCGAGAGGCTTCGCCTACGCGGGGCTGCGCATACAAACGTGCGCGCACTCAAACGTGCCGTACACTCAAATGGCGTTTGATCCTGTCGGCGGCTCGGGGGTTTAAAGCCGCTGGCAGGATTGAAGCATAGTATTTGTGCGAAGCATAGATACGGAAAAGACACCGCTTTACAAGGCGGTGTCTTTTTATGCGAGGGCGGATCCGAGCGCAAGGCTCCGGCCCGAAGCGCGAGAATCCGGCCCGAAGCGTGAGGCTCCGGCCCGAAGCGCAGAAACGCGGCCCGAAACGCTGCCCAAAACGCAGAAACGCGGCTCGAAACGCTGCCCGAAACGCAGAAACGCGGCTCGAAACGCTGCCCGAAACGCAACAAGCCCAATTTCCGTTAAAAAATTGGCGAATTCGTAAGAATCCAGCGTGATTTTGAGCGCATTCCAAATCTTTTTGGGAAACTCCTTGTTTGCTCTGCGGGGCTCGTTCTTCTGACCAGGCATGATAGGAAAGTGCCTTTGAAGCTCTTTGACTTAGGTATTGCAATTCTCACGAATTCGCTGATTTTTTAACGCCAGGAGGCGTTTTTGCGTTTCGCTACCCTAATGGAGGAACGATAGACGTTGATGGGCGCCGTCGGACGAGCCAAAATTCAAAAGATAGCCAAATTAGAATTGCGCTCGTACATGACCGCTTTTTGGTGAGTGCAAAACAGCATTTTGCGTTTTTGCGGTATCCTAACAACCAGACGTTGAACGCGACCCGGATAGGAGAGGGTATGAGCGAAACCACGGCAACCACGCCGCTCAAAATTGGTGTGCTGCTTTCAGGAAGCGGCACGAATTTGCAGGCTATCATTGACGCGATTGACGCAGACGGTCTGCCGGTTGAGATCGTCGTGGTGATTTCGTCGCGGCCAGATGCGTACGGCATCACGCGCGCCGAAAACGCGAACATTCCCGTGGTGGTGCTCAACAAAGACGTCTATGCAGATTCCGAAGCTGCAGATGAGCGCATTGTTACGGCGCTGCAAGAGGCGGGAGCTGAGTACGTGGTCATGGCAGGTTACATGCGCAAACTGACACCCGTGGTGCTGCGCGCCTTCCCTGACAAGGTGCTCAATTTACACCCCGCGCTGCTGCCCGCCTTCAAAGGTGCGCATGCTATACAAGATGCGTTTGATATGGGCGTGAAGGTCACGGGCGTGACGGTGCATTTCGCCAATGAGGAATACGACAAAGGCCCCATCATCGCCCAGCGTGCGGTGGAGGTTTTCGAAGACGACACGCTGGACACCCTTGAAGCGCGCATTCATGGGGTAGAGCATGGCCTCTATCAGCAGGTTTTGCGCGCGTTGGCCGAGGGACGCATTTCGGTTGGCGAAGATCGGAAGGTGCATATCCGTGCGTAAAGAGCGCCTTGAAGCACTTGCTCGCACCCTTCGCGATGGCCAGTCGGTGCGCCTTGACCAGGCGGATTTCACGTGCTTTTCGCCAGAGGCATTGGCGGGAAATGAGCATTACACGCCCGCTTATTTGGATGTGATTTCGGAGAGTCTCACGGCGGCAGATGCGCCTACTTTTGAGCGCGCCGCACGTGCCATTGAGGAAAAAGATCAGGCGTGGCTGGGCTTCAAAATTGTGTATGACGAACAAGCCGCGGTACACAATACCGACAACGAAGTGACCAAAAAATACGGCGAACAGGGCTCTGCTGACGCGCTGCCGCTCGTATATTTTTGCAACGACGCGAAAGATATTGTGGCCTCGCGTCCGGTGAGTCCGCGTGATCTGTTCCAAATGAAAGATGCTACGCGCGGGCCGTCCATGCATAACGAACAGTTCGACGGCGTGACCTGGACAAGCCAGGCGCTTTTCGACAACGTGCGCGTATGGTTGCTGGGTGCGTCGGACGCGGCCAGTGAGGTTTCGGCGCTGGCGCAACATGTGGGCTTTGACGTGGTGGTGGTTGACTACGATGCCGCCTACGTCAACGAGGCGCGCTTTCCGGGTGCCGAGCGCGTGCTGCTCACCGGCGGCAACTTCGATGAGTTGGATACGCTTTTTGCCGCGCCGCAAGATTATGTGTGCGTTCTGACGCGCGGGCATATGTTTGATCCGGAAGCGTGCACGTGGGCGCTTCGCCACAAGGTGCACTACGTCGGCATGATGGGGTGCGCGGGCAAAAACGAGCGCGTGCATGAGTTGGTGTTAGCGCGCGGTATCGCCGAGGAGCAGTGGGCGCGCATCAAGCGGCCGATCGGCCTGAAATTTGGGGCGAAAACGCCAGCTGAACTGGCCATTGCTATTGTGGCTGAGCTGGTGGATGTGCGTTACAAAGAGCGCTTTAGCGAAGAAGCGCGTGCCGCACACGATGCCGATTTGGACCGGTAGGGTTTTCGGCGCGGTCGCGGCGGGTACGGGCGGGCGCGGGTAGGCGTGGCGGACCCCGCGTAGGCGCGGCAAACCGCACCAACGCGCGTTGGCGAATCTTTGGTGCAGGTCTGAGCGTCTGGCGGCCCCGGCACCACGCGCCGTGCTACACTGCAAACAACACAACGCGCTGTGACTGACGGAGATCGTGGGCAACCACAGGGGAGCAGCGCGCATAAGAAACGCCGACCGTCTGGGCAAGTCGTAAAACATAAGCGACTTGCCTTTTTTGTTGGGGTGGGCGCAAGCAACGCATCATGTGCTGAGAGGAGCATCCGTGCAAAATCTGATTGAGCTTTTGGAGAACAACTCGTATCCGGGACGCGGTATTGTGGTGGGTAAAGACCGCGTGTATTACTTCATCATGGGTCGCAGCCAGAACAGCCGCAACCGCATTTTTGTTGAGACTGAAGACGGCATTCGCACCGAGGCTCATGACCCGGCACTTCTGGAGGATCCCTCGCTCATCATCTATCATCCGGTGCGCACTATGGGGGACGCGCTCGTGGTAACCAATGGTGACCAGACCGACACCATCGTTGAGGCGGGCGACTTCCGCGCGGGTTGCATGCAGCGCGAATTTGAGCCCGATGAGCCCAACTTCACGCCGCGCATTTCTGCTATCACGTATCAGGATGGCTCGTTTGAAATCTCCATCTTGAAGCATCAGGAAAACGGT
>CAJTML010000120.1 GCA_910577495.1 uncultured Eggerthellaceae bacterium | reverse complement strand
TGGCATTGCGTATAAACGCGCACGGTACTTCATCACCTGTAATGGCACCTATGCCGGTAAAGGCATTTCCTTCACTCCTGAGGCACTCAGGGCACAGCTTGCCGCGCCTATTGATGGCGGAAAGCACGGCAGACGCGCGGATCGGTGTCTTGCGGGACAACTCTCCATCTTTGACGAGATTAAGCCTCCTGTGCCATCTGACGCGCTTCCCGCGCCCGCCCCAGCCCTGGGCGCTGCTGAGGCTGATGGGCTCTTTGGCTGGCAGCAGGCAATCCTGCATCCCGAAAAGGTGAAAGCATGAGTGTACTGGTGCATGAAGAGAAGCCAACTGAGGTGGCCTATGTATACGATGGCACGCTTGAGGGACTCTTGAGCGCCATCTTTTATGCCTACCAATCGGGCGAAGACCCGCAAGATATTGACACACAGCAGCGTCTTCAACCCCGTCTTGGACAGACACAGCGCGTTATAGAGACATCTTCCATCTCAGCACTTCGCCTCCAACGCGGCATCAGTCGCGTATGCGGTGCTGACATCTTTGATCTGGTGAAGCATGCATCCCTCTCCGACGCCCCAGGAACCGCTACTACACTGTATGCCTTTGTACGCTATGCGCTTGATCAACAGAAAACGCATCCATGCGCAACCTGCACAACACGCCAGAGCTGCACGCTCACTAGGCCTTGCAAAGCTGCCAACGTGCGCACACGTCGCGTCAGTCCGCTTCGCCTAGAGCATGCTCATGACATTACCGGGCCGGTGCTTCGCCTAGAGCGTGCGGTGCTCAATGAGCGACATCACATGAAGCAGTTTCTGCGCTTTGAGCACACCGCACAAGGAGTGTGGTTTGCAAAATGCAACCCCAATGCCAACGTCATTCCCCTTTTGATGGATTATTTTCAAGCGCGTTTTGGTACTGAGGCCTTCGTTATCTATGACGAGGTTCATCATTTAGCAGGCATGTGCGACGGATCCGACTGGCAGCTCGTGCAAGCTGATGCGCTCACTATCCCCGCACAAGCAGCGGGAGAAGCACTCATGCAAGCGGCGTGGAAGTGCTTTTACGACGCCGTATCCATTGACGCGCGCTATCATCCTGAACTACGCCGTCAATTTATGCCGAAACGCTTTTGGAAAAACATCTGCGAGATGCATGAACGCATTCCTGACAAGACGATCACCAAACATAGAAGCGCTCCTCAGGGCACATCCGTAGCTACCTTGAGTTCTGGACTCCGGTTAGATCAAAGTCCGGAATAAAGCTCTCCAAATTCGCCGATCCTTCTTGCCAAAAATAGTCTTCGCATCCTAGCGCATCAGCATAATCCAAGAGTGCTTCATAGTCTTGATCTGATGCCTGCTTGGCCAACTCAGGACACTTCGTAAGGGTACGTATTGCAAACTCATCGCCCGCCTGTGCATGCGTGGTGAGAAGCGGCGTGTATTGATTCATAATTGAGAGCAAAATGCGCTGCCCATAACGCTCGTGGAGAAGCTTCACCACGCGCTTTGAGTTATCCAGTGCTTCAGGCAAAAGCAGATGGCGAACAACGACCCCCTTGATGAGGCGCACCTGTCCGTCCAGCTCGTCAAACTGAGGCTCACCACAGAGTTCTACCATCTTGTCCAATGCGGCAAGTGCAACGGATTCATAGTCGGGTGCATGCGAATAGCGCTCAGCAAGCACAGCATCGGCATATTTGAAGTCGGTGAGATACACATCAACAAAGCCCTCGTTTGCCTCAATCTGCTCAACACATTCATACCCAGAGGTGTTCCATACAATAGGCAAGGTCAGTCCTGTGTCTCGGGCTTGTGCAATAACCCGTCGAAGCACGTCAGCATAATGAGTGGGCGTGACCATATTGATATTGAGTGCGCCTTGGCGTTGCAAATCAAGACAGATTTCCACCAGGCGCTCTTCGGTGACCACTGCGCCCTGCTCTCCTGTCGCAATGTGAGCGTTTTGGCAGTAACAACACCGCAGCGGGCAATACGAGAAGAAGATTGTACCGCTTCCCGCTTCGCCACTAATACACGGTTCTTCCCAAAAATGCAGTGCCGCACGTGCGATCTTAACCACATCGGTGGCACCACAAAAACCGCTCTGCCCCGAAAGGCGGTTCGCACCACACTTTCGCGGACAGAGCGTACAGGCTTGTGTTGGTAGATCAGATTTCATACCCTAGTTTTCTGAGTATCCAGGAAAGCCCGGGTAGCCAAAGTAACCACCGTCTTCGTCATCTGAATAATCATCTAAGTCGTCTTCGTCACCAAAGCCGAAGTAGTCGTCATCGTCCTCATCACCAAACGCCGAGCCGAACGTTTGCTCAGCACGCGTCCAATCCAGACCCTGCTCAGCACACGTCTCCTCATCGGCGTAGAGCAGCGACAACGCTGCCACTGACATGTCAGCACCACCAATCACCATAAGCAGCTCTAAGAGGTGCAAACACGACTCTGCTTGGGGCAAAATGAGATCACAGTCATCAGCGGTTTCAAGCGCTGCCGCAACATCACCCATGAACATGGCAAGCGTGTATTCTGAGCTAAAGCCACCCAACCCAAGCGCTTGCATGGTGTAGGTAGCATCCTGGGAACAGGTTTGCGGCGTCATCGTCGCGCCACCTAAAGATACCGTAGAGCGATGAGCCTGCTCAAAGAGCGCATACGTCTCAACCGCAGCAATAATACTTGCGGCCTTTTGAATGGTATAGGCAGCTTTTTGCAGCTCGGCCGAACCCGCACCACCGCAAACTTCCACGCGATGCGCAATAAGCTTTAGGTACTCGGTAGCCTGCTCAACCGCGTCTTCTTCGCCACCTACTAAGATGGTGACGTTTTCAGCGTTCGTCAAAGCGTCTGAGACAAACACATTTTCCAACACAAAGGGTGCTTCAACCGCCGCAAGATCACTAACAGTTGCAACCGCATTCAGCTCACGCGCAAACGAGGGCATCGTGGCTGACAGGTCAATCAAAAGCGTGCCTGGTGTGGCCTGCTGAATGAGCCCCTGTTCATCAAAATACATATCTTCCAACAGCGACTGGTTAATCGCGTGGGTCAATACCACCTGAGCGTCTTGCACTGCATTAACGTGCTCATAGCCTGCCTGAACAAGCGGTGCAACAACCATGTCTTCTACTTCGACGCTTCCTACGTACGCAAATGTGTTATCCATCTTTGCGTTCACCTCTTACCTTTTTCGCAATTTTATCGGCAACCGAAAGCTCTTCGCGCTTATCTGACCCCCAGAAAACCACCGCAATCATGCCCGGTCCTACGTGAGAGCCGATAACCGGTCCGATACTGCTCTCTAAAAAGAGCAGATTCTCGTTGTTTTTCGACAATATTTCTTTGAGTTTGTCCGCGTCTTTTTCGCAATCCGCATTGCCAATAATGACAATTTTTTCAGGACCGGAATTCTGAACGCGCTTTTCATAGTACTCAGCAAGCTGCTTGATGCCTTTTTTGCGACCGCGCGCAACACCAGTGATGGAAAGCTTGCCATCAGGCGTGATGGTCAACAGCGGCTTAACATCCAACTTAGAGCCCGCATACGCAACGGTTGACGGAATGCGTCCACCGCGCTTGAGAACCTCAAGGTCATCAATCATGAACGCCTCATCCACAAAATAGCGTGCCTCTTCAGCCCACTTCGCCAGCTCTTCGGCACTCATGCCCTTATCGCGCTGGCGAAGCGCCTCATACACCAACAGCGCCTCTGCAACCGACGCCAAACACGTATCTACCAAATATATTTCAGCATCAGGATATTCGCTTTTTACCTGGTCAAGCATCATAACAGCGACATCATAGCTTCCTGAAAGACCGCTTGAGAAGCTCAGACACACCGTCGGCACGCCACTTTGCGCAGCGCGCGTGAACACGTCTTTATAGACCTCCATGGACACCTGAGAGGTGGTGGGTTGTTCACCTTGACGCATGCCGTCATAAAATGCTTTGGTAGTCGTGGTTTGGAACAGGTCGTCGAAGTGTTCGCCGTCACTTAAGATGTAGGGAAACTTAACCAGCTCAACGCCTGGTCTATCAATTACCTCAAACGGCAAATCGCAACATGAATCAATGATTAAATTGCACTGTGGTTGCACGAAAACCTCCCTTGAAGAAGCAGTAATTACGAAGCAGTAACTCTCATCTGAACCGGTGCTGTCAGTTTGTCTTTGATGGTGTTGATGCACTCGTACGCCACCCCAATGGCAGGACCGACATGCAGACCAATAACCGGGCTTACGGGGCGCACGGCTACCTCGTGACCAACGAGCGGCTCAATAACTGCTTTTGCCCACTCATGAGCCGGCTGCGCATCTCCAATATAGTGCACCATAATGCGCTTTAAGCCACTTTGCTCAATGTCTGCTTTGAGCATATCGACAATCTTGTTGAGCGCGCGTTTGCGCGTGCGCACTTTCGCAGCCGTGGTGGCTTTGCCATCTTTGACCGTCAACACCGGTGCAATCTGCACCAGATTTCCCACAAGCGCAGCCGCATTACCAATACGTCCACCCTTCTGCAAAAACGTGAGTGATTCCGGCGTAAACAAAAAGCGTGTGCGCTCAATGGCTTCCAATACCGAAGCCGCGCATCCCGCCAAATCCTCGCCCGCATCACGTGCATCAACCGCGTCAAACACTGGCCACGCTTCGTCATAACCACACGAAGACGAGTCAATAATGACGTAGGTGAAGTCAATGTTTCTAGCCTTCACAGCACGCGCCGCACGAACCGCACCATCATAGGTTCCCGAAAGTTCGCTTGAAATAAAGACGCCCAAGACCGAATCTCCCGCTAAAGCAGCATCTTCAAACACCGTCTCAAGTTCAAGCTGAGAGGGCTGCGATGACGTGGGGATATTGTTTACCATGTCATAAATGTCGGCATAAAACGCATCCAAATCCATGGTGGCATCGGCATATTCTTGACCGTCCCTATTCACGAATAAAGACACAACCGTAATATCATGCTCAGCGGCAAGTGACGCTGGAATTGAGGCTACCGAATCAGTCACAATTCGAATCATGCTTGTACTCCCCATCTCTTCAGTACGCGTGCTTGCCGAAAGGCTTGCTCACCTACGTATAGTTATGAAATGCCGCGCAGTTGCGCAACCAAATTGCGGCGTCGAACGCTCAATCCGTGTTCCAACCCTACCGGGTAGGTATGCGGATTCAACATGCGCTTTTGACTTTCGTCAAGGGTTGCCAGCCCCGCCTTGCAGCGCGCTTGCGCCGCACACGCATCACGATAGCACGGATCCAAGACAACACTACCCGCGCGTGCCAGCGGTTGTAAGAGTGTTTCCGAACGCAAGCCACCGAGGCGCTTTTGGCGAAGATCATCAAGCGGATCCACGATGATTTCGTCAGCAGAAATACCTGCTTGCGTATCAAATACCATATCTCCCGCAATGCGACCATCATCAAAGTAGTAACGCCTAATATCCAACACACCGGGTGTGGTGAGCTTTGCCGCAGACTCAGAAATCTTCAAACGATCCGTCCAGGTATCATCGGTGTCTTTTTTGGTGGCAGAAAGCTTGTAGACACCTCCCAGTGTTGGCTGGTCATACGCACAGGCAAGCTTGGTGCCCACACCCCATGAGTTGACCGGAGCACCCTCGTCGCGAATGGACTGGATGGTATATTCGTCCAAGTCATTGGAAAGCACAATGCCACAATCAGCCAAACCGGCCTCGTCAAGCATGCGGCGTGCCATCTTCGCCAACCACGCAAGGTCACCCGAATCAATGCGAATGCCCGCAAGGCGCTGGCCGCATTCACGCATTTCAAGTCCTACGGTAATGGCGTTTTTAATACCCTGTTCAACGTCGTAGGTATCCACGAGCAAGCTGCAATTCGTGGGGGATACGCGCGCATATTCACGGAATGCCGTGAGCTCATCGGGAAAGGACATCACCCAGGAATGCGAATGCGTGCCCGAGACGGGCAGGTGGAACTCCTTGCCCGCCAGCACATTGGACGTGGATACGCAGCCGCCCACGACCGCTGCCCGCGAGGCCCAAAGCGCTCCTGTGCCTTGAGCGC
>CAJTML010000119.1:687-6066 GCA_910577495.1 uncultured Eggerthellaceae bacterium | reverse complement strand
GCTAACCCCGCCGCAAACAGAAATGCTACAAACGCCGAGCCGGTCAAAATAGAGCAGATCACGTCCAAGATGGGCACATCGGCAGCCGAGATGTAGTCGAAAGCCAGCACACCGGTGCCGCCTGCAATACCTAAGCCAAGTCGCCCAATAAGCGCAATGATCAATACGAGAGCGAATAACCAGCCAAATGGCTTCGCCATCTTTTTTACCTCAGTCATCTCTATGCTCCCATCTCGTTTTCAACGGCGCTTGTGCCACACAGATATCCGCCACAGAATGCCAATCCCACGTCACCCATGAGCGAGCCCAAAATCGGGTCACCAATGTAGCTGTTTTCGCCACAGGCACCGCCAGCGGTGTGCCAGCCGGCATATAGTCCCGCAATCGGGCGACCATTGGTGCCAATGACCTGCATCTGATCGTTAATCAACAGACCCGCTTTGGTGCCATAGAGGTTGCCGCCAATGCGACACCCATAAAACGGCGGCGTGGTAATGGCATGCAGCCACTCGGGCGGCATGGGGTAGATATAGTCATCCTCACCGGCCGCACACGTCTCGTTCCACTTCGCCACTGCCTCAGTGAGCACACCCTCAGCCAGCCCCAAGTCAGCCTCAAGCTCCTCAAGCGTGTCGCGACGCTTGAGTACGTCAGCATCAATGGCATCTTGGACACCGTGATGCCAATCGCGATAATGCTCAGGCACCTTATCAATCTGCTCCAAGTCAGGCGTGATGAGCTTACGGCAGTGCTCCTGGGCAAATCCCGCCAGGTGATCTTCGTAATTCGCATCAAAGATGATGTAGGAGCGATGCCCCGGAGGCGTCATCTGGATGGTCGCCAAGTCACCGAGTGCATAAATGGCATTTGCGCCATCTTCAGCAACGCGCGAGTCCATATAGCGAAGACGGTTGCCGCAACGATCAATGGTCAGCCACGGCTGACGCGACAGTTGTGTCATACCGTCGTAGAGGAAGCGCGCCCACTGGCCACCTTCAGCCTGCCAGTCAACGCCGCCGTCGAAGGACGCAGAGCTGTTAAAGCCCGACACATCGGCACCAACGCCCAAGCCCATGCGGAAGCACTCGCCAGTCTCCGATGCGGTCAGATAGCTTGATGCACATCCCATAGCAGCGGTGGGGATATATTTATCCAGCAGCGCTTTGTTGTTGCAGAAACCGCCCGCTGTCAGAATGACTGCGTTGCGCGCGTGAATGTAGCGCTCTTCACCAAAGTCCTCATTGATAACCACGCCAACAATGCGATCGTCATCATCTTGAACGAGTGCCACCGCCGGGCTTTGGAATTTGTAATCAACGCCATGGCGCTGGCCATAAGCAAACATTGCGTCAGTGGCATCCTTCATCTTGAGTACATGGTGGTCAAGTGTGGCGTTTTTCGGTGCAACATATACCGGCACTTCGCCGAGGCGCCACTGCACGCCACACTCGGCCATCCAATCAAGGGAGTGACCGCCTTCGCAAGCGATCTTATAAATAAGGTTAGGATCAGCGGCATAGTGATACTCATCCATTGCCCAGTCGGTCAAAGCCTTCGGGTCAAACGGATAGCTCGGGAAGGCAAACTGCTTTTTGTTCTGTCCTGAATAACCGCCCAAAATACCGCACATGCCCGCCTCTTGAGCGTTGCCACCGGGAAGCCCCAGCGCCTCAACGCAGATGGTCTGCGCGCCCAGCTGCGCCGCACGAGCAGCCGCATTGAGGCCACCGCCACCGGCGCCAACTACACAGATATCGCACTCATAATCCCACGTGGCCGGAACCGCGCGCGGCGGAATGGGCGTGGCATCATTTGCTGGAAACGCCTCAGCGTTGTGCTCGCGATACGTGCCATCGCTTGCACTTGCGTTTGATTCGTTGCTTGCAGGCAAGTCAAAGTCAATACCGTCTTTCGACCAGCTGCCAATGCGCTCTGACGCCGGGCCGTTAACCTCAGCAGCGTGTGCAACGTCGGCACCCAACACGCTTGCCGCCGCAGCTCCCGCTGCCGCCATGACGCCACCTGCTAAAAAGTCTCTACGCGAAAAGGTGCGCGAAGTTTGATTCGTCATTTATTGTTAGCCTCCTTGTGCAGCGCTCTGATCCTCTACGCCCTGCTCGGCTTTTGCAAGCGCGTCCTCAACTGCCTGCTTAACTCCCGCAGTGGTGATCGTCGCTCCCGAAATCGTGTCAATATCTGCACCTTGTGCCGCTTCAATCATCTGGGCATACTTACCATCGCGAATAGCTTCATAGCCACCGCGCGACTGGCTTTCACCCTCTTGGGTCATCTCCAAGCACGTAATGTGGTTGTCATCCACCAGAAGCGTCACGGTAATTGGACCTTCCATACCCTTGCCTTCGCCAACATAGACCCCATCATGCAAGGTGCCTGCTGCCTTTGCGGTTGGCTCTGCGCTCACTTCGAATGCCCACGGATCATCGGTGCGCATGGCAAGCTGCTCAGCTGATGCTGCGTCTTTGGAACCCGAGCCCTCAAAGGAAGCCCCACAGCCCGACATAGTAAGCGTGAGGGCGGCGAAACCACACGCTGCTGTTGTTAATGCACGTTTCTTCATGTCAACCCTCCTTGCGCTATGCTGTCTTTGCGGTCGTGGATACGGGCGCTGCCCAGCCCTCAGGAACTTCGTAGTCGTGGCAGGTGTTGCAGTACATATATGATTGGCCATGCGTGGTATGACAGCTGCTGCAGTCAAGCGCATATCCTTGATGCGAATCATGCGGGTTCACACCAGCCTCCCCACCCCAGTCTTGCGTGGCAGCTACTACTTCTTCCATGTCATGGCAGCCGCTGACAGCGCACATGTTTTTGTCGGCACGCACACCAACCGTTGCCAACTTGCCGTCTTCACCCATCTCGAAGTTTCCGCTGACCCAGACCATTGCCTCATTGATCTGTTCATCAAGCTTGGGTTCGTGACATTGCAGACACGTCACATCTTCAACTTGATGCGTGTAAGCCATTTGCGTTGGCTCTTCGTAGTAACCCGCTACATACGCATCCATTGGCTCGTGGCAAATGGCATTGCAAAAACTCGGCTGCTCATGCCATACCCAAAAACCAGCACCCGCAGCTATCACAATCACTGCCACGACCCCAATAATGATTGGTGCCTTCTTGCGCTTGCGCTTTCCCTCCATCACTGCCTCCTTGCCGTACTTTTCTTGTCCTTACGTGTTCTTCCTGGTCGCATCCAACTGTCTTACTGCTGTGTTTCTTTTTCGACGTTGTGATTACAACATTTCTTTTGCTATGTTTTGTTTTATTTACTTCACTGAACTATTTTTTTGTACATACTAGCAACGTTTCCCCCGTTAATCAACAAGTTTTAATGTGTTTTTGCAGACTTAGTTTTTATTGCCATTTTGTTATTTTGTGAATATTGACTGAAGATATGAAGTTGTGTATCGTTCTGGTCATCGATTGCAGAGGGCAATTACTACGAGGTAATGACAACTAAAGGAGGCGTCGTTATGCTATTCGATGTGTACGGTCCAAATGCACTTTACCAGTGGCTTGGCTTAGCCATGGTGCTTCTAGTGCTCATCCTGCTCAACGAGTTCGCTCGTCGAACGAAGTTTGGCGGATGCTTCATGTTCTTCGGTGTATGCGGCGTTATGACTGTCTACTGCCTGGCTGTTGAGATTGGTGCAGCCATGGGTGCTGAGTGGGCACTTACGAACCCCACACATACCGACATGAACAGCTGGTTCCACTATGCAAAGGTGTACGCAGCAACTGCAGGCTGCATCGGCTTTATGATGCTGAAGTACTCCTGGGGAAAGATTGGTCGCTCCCACTGGTTTAAGGCCTTCCCTTTCATCATCGTTGCTATCAACATCTTGATTGCTGTTGTTTCTGACTTTGAAAGTGCGTTCCGCGCATGGGGCACCACCTGGGTTTCAACCGAAGGTGTTACGCTCTACGGTGGCTGGCACAACGTATTCAACGGCATCGCTGGTCTGCTCAACATTGCCTGCATGACCGGTTGGTTTGGCATCTACATTTCCAAGAAGCGTCAAGACATGCTCTGGCCTGACATGACCTGGGTCTTCATCATTGCCTATGACCTCTGGAACTTCTGCTACACCTACAACTGCCTGCCTACGCACTCCTGGTATTGCGGCGTAGCCCTGCTCTTGGCTCCGACCATTGCCGGTCTGCTCTGGAACAAAGGTGGCTGGATCCAGAACCGCGCCTTCACGCTTTCTATGTGGTGTATGTTCTGCCAGATGGTTCCGATGTTCGCAAACGATTCTATCTTCGCCGCTCAATCAGTGAACAACCCGGCTGTCAACACCGTGGTATCAGTCATCGCCCTGGTTGCTAATATCGCTGCCCTTACCTACATCCTGTATCGTTCTAAGAAACTCGGCGTCAACCCCTACAAGCAAGAAGTGTTTGTGGGCACCAAAGACTTCCGCATTGCCATGGAGCGTCGTGCTGACACCGCCTACCTCTTGGAGACCGAGCCCAAGAGCGCAACCGCTGCTGAGATCGCTGAGATGGTTGCTTACAACGCACTGCCTGCAAATGGCGAAGTTGGTTTTGTCTACGTTGCCAAAGATGCGAACGAAGTAGAAGCAGTTGTCGAGACGCAAAGCCGTTCTGACGCCAATCACACGAAACGCGAGTAACCGCTCAGACAAACATCACGTCGACTAGCTGACGAGCTTACCAACCCCCAATCAGCACACACGCTGGTTGGGGGTTTTGTTGTTTTGCGTAACAGGCGCGTAATGCTTTCATGACTGCACCTTAACCAAATGGATGCATTTTTCACAGCCAGTTTGCGAGTTGGCAAACGCTTTTTCGTGTTCATAATTCCTGATCATTCGCCTGATACATTAGTGACGCAGCAATAGTTCCACGTTCTACCGATCTCTAAGCAAGACCGGCACTTTAGGAGAGTGATTGGTATGACACCAACAAGAAAGGCGAAAGCAAGCACAAAGGTGCTCGCGGTAGTCATGAGCGCATTTTTGCTGATGCTTGGCGTTCCCTTGATGGGGGCGGCTCCCGCAGATGCTGATACGCAAGCACAAGCCGAAACGCAAACTTCAGCAAACCTTGCACAAGTCACCTCTGCTGACGGCACCACCACCGAGTATGCCACCCTGCAAGAGGCGGTAAACGCTGCCCAGTCAGGCGACACTGTAACGCTTCTGGCTGACCAGAGCTTACCCGCACAGTCATCAGGGAGCGCCCTTGATATCACCGACAAAGACCTCACCCTTGATGGCCAAGGACACACGCTGACCGTTGCGGGGCGTGGTGTGTATCTCACTGGCGGACAAACCGCTCAAACCACCCGCAACTTCGTCATCAAAAACCTCACCATCACCAACCCTGACGCCT
>CAJTML010000119.1:0-677 GCA_910577495.1 uncultured Eggerthellaceae bacterium | reverse complement strand
AAACCGTCACCGTTGAAAACACGAGTTTAATTGCCACCGGTGCCGGCAACACGCAAGTGTTTACGGTAGGCGCGAATACCCCGCAAACCACCGACATCACCTTTGATGGCTGCACGTTGACCGCTTCTCAAGCAGGTTATGGCATCATCACGTTTAACCCAGTTGATCTCACTATCAGTAACACCAAGATCAGTGGCTACAGCGCCCTCTACATCAAAGGCATTGACTACTCGGCCGGTTCATCCAATTCCAAGATCACCATTGACAACGGCTCAGTGCTGACCAGCGCTGGTATTGCAGGTCCCACCAATGAGTTTGGCACCATCGTGCTTCAGAACTGCGACAACGTTGACATCAACATCTCCAACGCAACCATTGACGTACAAGCCGCCAGCGGAGAGCCCGCAACGCCGCACTCAGCCATCATGTATTCGCTCTATGCAGACCAGCAAAACGGCCTTGCTAAGAACAACACGATTACGTTTGGCGAAGGCTCCAAAGTCACCACGAACAACGAAAACGCATCCCTCTCTGACGACAACGGTCAAACCAACACCATCAACGCCGAAAACGGCACCTTCGCTATTGCAGGCCCGCTTTTCAGGGGCGATCAAAATCTTGGCACCAAGCTCAACGTTACTGGTGGCAAATGGAACAAAGATGTAACCCCCTACATC
>CAJTML010000118.1 GCA_910577495.1 uncultured Eggerthellaceae bacterium | reverse complement strand
CTAACACGTCTCGCTTCGTGCACAGGATGAAGAGCAAAACAACATGCCCGACACCAGCGAGCGTGCCGCCGTCATAAACGCAGGGTCAATGGTGTAATGCTCATAGAGATACTGCGCACATGACCCCGAAAAGCCCCATAAGATAGCGCCCGCCGAAGCGCTGAGCACGCCCAGACGAAACCGAGAGCCGGCTTGCATATTCGCCACTTATTCCTCCATCTCACGCAAAAATGCTCCAACGCGAGGCAATAGATTATCATTTTCGTCCAGTTTAAAATAGCGAATTGGCAGTTGCAGCTTCCGCTTGTCGGCCAGGTAGCGCCCTCCCGCGCGACGAATCTCGGTCAGCCTTGACTTGGGGATATCAATTGGCTCAACCACAAGCTTGCCGCCCGTAACCGACACGGTCTTGATGTAGTGCTCGTTGGCGAAGGCTTTAATGCGCGCCTTCTCAAAGAGGTTGATAGTGGCCTGCGGCATGTCGGGTCGCTTGGCCACCAGGTCGTTGAACACGTCCTCAACTGCAGCAAGCGTCTCAGCCGAAGCAATACGTCGATACCACATGACACGCTCGTCGGCGTCAGGCACATAATCTTCGGGCAGATACGTATGACCTGGCACGTTGACGGTGATGTCGGAAAGAGCGGGCGGCAGCGAATCCATGGCTTTGAGATCCCCTTCACGCGTGGCATTTACCGCTTGTGCAAGCATCTGGGCAAACAGATCAAAACCAACGGCAGAAATATTGCCCGATTGCTCAGCCCCCAGCATGCTTCCCGCGCCACGAATCTCCAGGTCACGCATGGCAATACGCATGCCACTTCCCAGGTCTTGGAACTCTGAAAGCGCCGTCAGACGCGCCTGTGCTTCTTCGGTGAGTGGGACGTTGTCGGGGAACATAAAGAAGGCATACGCCTGCGTTGACGAGCGCCCCACACGGCCTTTGAGCTGGTAGAGCTGTGCTAGGCCTAGGCGCTGCGAGTCTTCGATAATGAGCGTGTTGGTGTGCGGGTTATCAATGCCGCTCTCAATAATGGTCGTTGCCACCAGTACATCCAGGTTGCCCGCCGCAAACTCTTCCATCACGCGCTCAAGCTCTTCTTTGGACATCTGACCATGCGCCACACCCACGCGCGCTTCTTCGGCCGCAGCCACCACGCGCGACACCGCATCATCAATGGAACGCACGCGGTTCGACACATAATAGACCTGTCCCCCACGCGCCAGTTCGCGCCTGATAGCAGCGCTGACCAGGTTGGGATCCCATTCGCCCACATGCACCTCAACGGGGCGACGCTCATCGGGCGGTGTGAGAATGAGGCTCATATCGCGAACACCCGAAAGGCTCATCTGCATCGTGCGCGGAATGGGCGTTGCCGAAAGCGTCAGCACGTCAATTGATTCGCGCAAGTGCTTGAGCTGCTCTTTATGGCCAACGCCGAAGCGCTGCTCTTCGTCGATGATGACAAGCCCCAGATCGTGCGGGTTCACATCGCGGCTCAGCAGACGGTGGGTGCCAACAAGCACGTCCACTTCGCCCTCTTGAAAACCGCGGAGCGCCTCTGCTTGCTGTTGTGCACTACGAAAACGCGAAAGCACCTCCACACGCACGCCGAACGGGTCAAAGCGATCTTTGAATGAGGTGTAGTGCTGCTGCGCCAAGATGGTAGTCGGACACAGCACCATGACCTGCTTGTGATCCTGCACCGCCTTAAATGCCGCACGAAGCGCCACCTCGGTTTTGCCAAATCCAACGTCGCCACAAATTAGGCGGTCCATGGGTTTCGCGGACTGCATGTCGGCCTTCACGTCCGCAATGGCGGCCAACTGATCAGGCGTTTCCATGTACGGAAAGGACTCTTCCATCTCGCGCTGTTCAGCGGTATCCGGTCCGAAGCGATACCCCTGCACGGTAGCGCGACGCGCATACACGTCCACCAGGTCAAACGCAAGCTTTTTGGTGGCGGCGCGCGCCTTACGCAGCGCTCGCGACCAGTCAGCAGTATTGAGGCGCGTCAGACGCGGGCTGGCGCCCTCCGGTCCTACATAGCGCGTCACGCGGTCCAGCTGCTCAACGGGCACATAGAGCTTGTCGCCTTCGGCATATTCCAAAAGCAGGTAGTCACGCGCCGTACCGTCGACCTCTTGGCGCACGAGCTCTTTGAAGTGCGCCACACCATGCATGGCATGCACGACATAGTCGCCCGGCTTGAATGGGAAGGTGATCTCAGTGATGTCGATGCTTCTGTTTTGGCGCGCGCTGGATGCTCCTTGCGTGTCATTCATGCTGATGATTGCCAGCTTTGCCTTCGGGATAATCATACCCAGCGGCACATCAACATCCACCACGTTAACCACCCCGCGACGAAGGCGGCGCTTTTCAGCACCGGGCGTTTGGGGCGTTGTGGCCTCAACGACGTCAAGCACCTCATGAATGGGCAGCCCTTCGTCCACGAAAGCCAGCTTCATATCTTGGCGCGCGCGAAAATGGCTGGCGCTAAAGACAACCGTGTAATCCGCTTCACACAGCGAGCGTAGACGGCCAAAGAGCTTGTCGGGATGTCCCGCCACATCCACGCGTTTCACGGGCAGATCATCGTCAACTGCGCTTCCCACCTGCATAATTGAGACATACGTTGCGCGCTGACCTTCGCCAAAACTCACCTGTGTGGCCTCAGCAAACAAGCCTTCGGTGCCTATGCCTGAACCCTTCGCCCGAGACGCCACCTCATCAAACTCATGCGACATATCGTCAAAGAGCGAGCGCGGCTCAATCATACTCACCAGCGCTCCATCCGCCAGATATGCACCCAGCGTTACGGTCTGCTCATAGAGCAGCGGCAACAGCATATCCGAGCCATCAAAGCGCAGTCCCCCATCAAGCTTTTCCAGCCCATCACGCAGCGACTGGTTAGTGCGCGCGCGAGCCTCTAGCTGCTTGCGACCGCGTGCCAACGTTTGCGGCGTGGCGGCATATTCGATGACGGGATAGATTTCAATTTCGTCCAAATTGGAGATCGTTTGCCCAGTTGAAGGAACAATACGGCGAATTTCTTCAAGCTCATCGCCAAAGAAATCCAGGCGCACCGGATACACGGTATTGCCCGGAAACACATCAATGGTGCCACCGCGCGTGGCAAACGTGCCCGGTCCTTCAAGCTCACCGGTGTTTTGGTACCCGCGCGCCTCAAGTGAGCGCGCAACCTCCTCAAACGAGGTCGGATACTCATATGCTTGCGCACCTTCGTTGTTTTTCTGGGCCGCGTCTTCCAGCTCTTCGCCCGCCACAAACACCAGTGGAGCGCACACGCGCGCGCCCGCTGGAGCAAGCTTGCGCACGAGCGCTCGCGCACTGGCCACCACAACTACTTCGCGACCGCTTGCCAGGGCATGCGCAGCCTCCATGCGACGCGCAACCACCGACGGGTTTGCCGCCTTGGGCGCAAAGGGATAATCGGTGCGCTCCGGAAAGCGCAGCACGCGCTCTTCGCCCAGGTAAGCCGCTACACTGCGCGCAAACGCCACCGCGCTTTCTTCGCCCGCCAACACCACCAGCGTGGTCTGCGGCTTATGCGCAAAGCGCGCTGCAACCAAAAAGGGACGCGCACTGGAAGCCACACCCAGCGTGCCATCAGCACCCGCATCCAGCTTGTCCCAAAATGTTTGAAGACACTCAGATTTTTCAAGCACAAATGTCAGCGAATCAATGAGCATGTGCGGCCTTTCTGTTCTAAACCATGCGCGATCAGCAAGTTTACCACTTCGCACGCGGCTTGTTTGAACGCCTGTATGCATTATCATAGGTGCATCACGAAACCAGGAGGATCAATGCCCCGCGAGAACTTAACCGACAAACGCGCACGAGCAGCTGAAATTGAGCAGCGCATGTTTGCTTACTATGGCGAAGGCGCGTGCTCACTTGACTACACGTCGCCATTTACGCTGACAGTTGCCGTAGTTTTGTCGGCGCAATGCACCGACGCCGCCGTCAATAAAGTGACACCCGCCCTCTTTGAACGCTTTCCCAATCCTGCTGCCCTGGCAAGCGCCACGCTGGCTGAAGTTGAAGAGATCATCCATCCGCTTGGGTTTTACCGCGCAAAAGCTAAAAACCTTGTGGCGCTTGCGCAAACCGTGTGCGCCGAATTTGGCGGCGAGATTCCTGCCGATGTTGATGCACTTCAGAAACTCCCTGGTGTAGGTCGCAAAACCGCCAATTGTGTGATGTGCGAGGCGTTTCGCGATCCACAGGGCATCGCAGTAGATACGCATGTGTTTCGCATTGCGCATCGCCTTGGTTTCGCCACGCGCAACGACGACACCCCCGCCAAAACCGAGGCAAAGCTGCTCAAGCTCTATCCGCAATCTGACTGGCTCTATATCAACCACCAGTGGGTGCACTTCGGCCGCGAGTTCTGCAGCGCGCGCAACCCGAAATGCGCTGACTGCTTTATTGGGGATCTCTGCCCCAACCGCGGCAAGTACTAAGCGAGCGCTCTTCCGAAGCTGGTGCTTGCTGCGCGCTGCGACCCCCGCGCCGCCGCCGCAGCGCCGCTGCCGTGAAACGCTTCGGAACACCACACGAAAACGCAATATCGACCAATTTCGTTGGAAATTTAGAGAATTCCGAAGATCTGCAAATACAGGCGATCGCTCTGGCTGCGGTCGCGGTACATCGGAATCGCATTATGCCTGTTCAGACGCGAATCAAATCAAAGCAGCAACCATAAGCCTCTCAACCATAAGCCCCCAACGCCTCAGCTACCCCTCAAATCTTCAGAATTCGCCGATTTATTATCGAAAAACGAGGAGATTGCGTTTTTGCTTTTGTGATAAAGTTAGTAACACTTTAGCATTTGACTGCACTTCAGCATTTTTCGCTACACCATTCAAGCAAATCCAGATAAGTCTCAGCGCTCATAGGTTCTTTTTCCTATTCCTATACCCCCTTAAGGAGTCCCTATGAAACCAACTTTCGTCGCAAGTCACCAGACTGCTCTCACAATTCATCGCCTTTACAGTATTGCCCACAAAACACCACAGCAGGTGAGCGGCAGCATACAACTGCCACCAACACAACCAAAGCTTGGCAATCGTGAAGAGTTGACGACTCAGCTTATTTCGAACGTTACAGATTCTCTGTGCACCCCCGATGATTCAATGAAACTATTTCAACATATGCATTGTCTTGTTGGCGAAAAGCACGGAAGCTATCACACCAAACAGCTTTCTAGTCACCTCTTTTCCCACAAGCCTCAGCCCCGCCATTTTTCACGCCTCACCGCAGAAATCGCCTGCACCGCTGTCCCGCTCACATTTGTCGAAATCGCCGCAAACGCAACCCTCATAGAAACCATCAAACTTGGCTGCGAGCTCTGCGGCACCTATCGCACATTGCCCGGACACGCAACCGTATACAATACAAAACCGCTTGCAGACACACGCTCGCTCAGAAAGTTTATCGATCGAAACTCATACCTGCGCGGAACCCAGCAGGTGCGACGCGCACTCCCCTTCATTGCTAACTACTCTGCTTCACCTGCAGAAACACAACTTATGCTTGCGCTTGCTCTTCCCAAACGATTAGGTGGCGAAGGATTAGGCACCCCTGAAATGAATTACGAACTTGAAACAACCCCCGTTGCTTTTGCCGCTTGCGGGAAGCACCACCTCCGCTGCGACCTTTTCTGGCCTGAATTCAATCTTGACGTCGAATACCAAAGCAAAACATTTCACGAAGGCGAACTCTCACGCCTTAAAGATTCTCGCCGCACCAACGCCCTCAAATCAATGGGAATCAGCACCATATGCGTTACCAACGACGAACTCGCCCACCAGCAAGCCTTTGATGCAATCTGTGCAAGCATGGCAAACAAACTTCACGTAAATCCCTATAAACCCAAAAACTTCACGGCGCGCAAACGCCAACTCCGCAGGGAACTTGGGCTCCCCGTTGGAAACGAAATGCCACTTTAATCACTCGCCCAAGCAACCTCAAATTGGCTACAATAGTTTCCAGAATTATTGCACCTCAGATGCACAGCCAACCTTAACCGCGAAAGGCACACTCATGGAATATCGCACGCTTGGCAAAACGGGACTCTCCGTCAGCGAAATCGGCTTTGGCGCCGAATGGATCGGCAAAATGTCTGACGAAGCCATCCGCGACATGATGACCTACGCCTCCAACCATGGTGTCAATATCGTCGATTGCTGGATGAGCGACCCCGCCATTCGCGATGCGCTCGGTCGCGGACTGGCTGGCATACGCAAGGACTGGATCATCCAAGGACATATCGGCTCTACCTGGCAAAACGGCCAATACGTGCGCACGC
>CAJTML010000117.1 GCA_910577495.1 uncultured Eggerthellaceae bacterium | reverse complement strand
GCCAAAATTAATAAGCGCTACGACGGGATTCCGATCTCACAAGAGATGATTTTGCCTCTTGTTGCTGAATTGCAGCTTCGTATAGATAATCCTGTTTCTGCAGTTTTGCACGATGTGAACCACATGGAGTTTGTACGCCAACGTCTTACCAATAAAACAGGGGAGAGCGTAAGTGAAGCGCAAGTAAGAGGGGATGAAGCGGCGTATTCTAACGCGGGGAGTTATGCGATTACTGTTGAAGATCGCGAATATGCTGCATCAGGTGCCTATCCTGAGTTCGGGGACTCTTACTGGGGACATTGGGTGTTATTCGATAGTGTTATTGAGCCTGCCGATAGTGAGGTTTATGACGTAGGTTATGCCTATAAGGATGCCATAGCGGGCGAAGGGGGCCAGACCAAAAAGGGTTATGTCCTTTCAGCCTCGGTTCGTCCGCGTTCTGTTAAGAAGGATGACTTGAATCCCGAAGCAACAACTTGTGCAGCACCCGATGGAGCAGTCTCCTTCTATGTGAATGGCGTCTGTGTAGGTACGGCCAACGTAGCCAAACAAGGTGGAACATCAAAAGGATATGCATGGTCGAAAGCTGAACTCTTCTGGGATCCGGAGCGTGTTCAGGTACCCAAACGAAGTGATGGCAAGCTCATTGCTCGGGTAGTTTTCGACAATGCAACTAACTACAATCCCAGTAGCTATGCTGATGATGATCCAGGAATTCCAACTCAGCCAGACCTGCCTTATGGCAAGCTGCCCGAGGTAGCTCTAAAGCCAGACGAACCTGGAAAACCGCCCATTAAGCTTGAACAAATAGGAGAGATAGAATCAAAAGACCCTGATCCTGATGCAGAAAACAAAGACCTTGAGAATTCCTTGCATGTCAAGGTTGGCGATACGTATCGGGAGCCTATTAAAGAAGGAGCGCCCCTTCGTACACCTGAAGATTTGCAGGCTTGGGCACAAGATAGGTACACTATTACTCCAGGATGCGAAATTGGACTGCCGAGTATCACGACTCCAGATGGGACTCCGGTTGAGGGAATTGACCCAACGAAGCCGGGAAGCTATATTGTGACCGTGCCTGTGCGTGATCCTGAAACGGGCAACACTACAACGGTGGTAGTTGATTATCAGCTCTATGATCCGCAGGGCGGACAGCCTCCATACGATCCTGATACACCCCAAGAACCGAATGGGCCACAAGATCCGATAGAGCCGTCAGTGCCAACTCAGCCAACTGAGCCGAATGATCCCGATAAGCCAGATGATTCAGGTGATCGTGTTCCGGATATCGAAGAAACGATAACCATTACGCCGGGGATTACAGAGCCTATAACGCCAGGCGACATAGACGACTACATTAAGAATAAATACGACGACGACCCTAACATTAAATACGATAAGTCGCCGGTTATTACGATTGTGCGCGATGGCGTTGATGTTGACTGCGTTGATCCGACGGTGCCAGGCACGTATGTAGTAACTGTTATTTATACTGGCGAAGACGGATCGCAAACGGTGGTAAGACTGATCTATGTTGTTGAAGCACCTCAAGAATCCTCAAACGCAGTCAGCACATTTATTGCACTTGCACAAACTGGTGATAGAGCAGGTCTGTTTGTCGGCTTGGGTATGTGCGTTGTTGCCGCATGTGGATTTGCGTCTTTATCGCTTCATCGAATGCGGACGAGGCACAATTAGGTTCTTGTTTCAAAAGCGATGCGCCGGGCGCCACAGGTTGGCATATCGGCGCATCTAGATCGTGATTTTTACCATATCAGGCGTTTGTGTATTTTAGGCTTCAAACTTTTGACCTGCGAAAACTCTGCATTTTCCCAGGTCGCACAAAATTACGGGTGTGCCTGATATGGTAAGTTTTGGCAATAAAGAAAGAGGATGCGCCTAGAATAGGCGTGTCTAGGCGAAGGCGCGTGCATTCCAAAGCGCACGCGCAAGTTGGCCAACGGCCGCTTCGCTCTCTTCGCAATCAGGGGCGTTGGTCATAATGGACATGAGATAGACGCGACCTTGTTCGTCGGTGATCAGCCCTGCATCGCACGTGGCGCAATATGCAGGATCGGAGTCTGCAATCCAACCCGCTTTGCCGGCAACGGTTACGTCCTCATCGGCGAGGCCGCTGCGGATATAGGACACCTCGGTCTGCTCAAGTTGTTGCGAGAGCCAAGGCGCATAATAAGCGTCCGGATCGGTGAGGTAGTTGTATCCGTTGAGCCACATGAGCGCACTTTCGCGCGCGCTATAGGTGGGGAACCATTGATACGTGTCAATCTCGGTGATGCTCAGGCTTGCAAGCCATGCCTCCCACTCATCATCGCCAACGTTTGCGCGCAGAATGCGGAACGAGTCATTGGCCGAGGTGAGGAGGCTGTCAGCCAGCAGCGGGCCAACGGGGTACTCGGCAATGCCGTCGAAAACATAGCTGCCGTCCATGTCGAAGAGCGCAGCACCCTCGTTTATGGGCGTGTCGCCATTCATCAGGTTGGTCTCCAGCTGGTTTTGGCAGTAGTAGAGCGCCAAGGGACCCTTGATGGAGCTTGCGCCATACACCCGTAGATCCAGGTTGCCCGCAATGCCGGTGCCCTCGGCCACGTCAATAAGGATGTATCCTGCCTCGCCGCCGACTTCTTGGATGGCGTTTACAGCTGCGGTAATGTCTTCGGCTGAGTCAGCGGCAAGTGCGCCCTCAGTTGCTTCGTTGGTGGCGAAAGCAAAGGTAAACGGTTCAACGCCACCCGACAGTGAAGTGAGGTCATCAGCGGTGAGCGTGTATCCTTTGGTTTGTGGCAACTTAACAGAGGTTTCTTCATCTGTGGAGGTTTCAGCGAGGGCGGCATCTTCGGGCGAAGCGGCTGGCTCGTCCTGGGACGGCGCGTTGTTTGCGGCTCCTGCTTGGGCGTTTGCTTGCACCATGGCGTCGAAGTTGTACACATCTAACGGGTCATCAATTGCAAGCGTGATGCTGGTGCCAGCTACGCCAACGGCGACAATGACGCCGACGTAGGTGAGCGCTTTGACCACCGAGTTTTTGATGAGCCGTATCGTTGCCTTTTGCTGCGCTGATTCAGTGCTTGTGTGCTCAGTTGCTGGTGCGGCGTGTTTGCCGCGCACCGTTTCTTGCGGCACCGATTCAGTGGTACACGTTTCCGCAGCAGCGGAAGATGTGTCATCGGATATGCGTGCGTGTTGTGCCAAGAATGCTAATCCCCCAGGTCAGATATGCTTTGATGCATATCGCTCAGTTTTTGCGTATTGTAACAAATTCCAACTGGTGGCGTGGGGGAGGGGCGAACATATTGCGCGTGTCTTCGCCATATTCGCACAACAGAAGCTTGTGTGCACAAACGAAGGCGCCCCATAAGAGGGGCGCCCTGAAAGAGAGATGAGGAAAGCGAAGTTACGCGACCGCTTCGTCATCTGAAGTGGCTGCGCGGGTTTCGGCGGCTTCTGCCTCTTCGGCCTCGGCAAACGAGATGATGTCTGCGGGTTCGGCGGGGACGGATCCTGCGGTGGTTTCATCAGGCATGGGGACAATCGTGCGACCCATGCGTTCAAACTTCGCCTTATCGGTGTCGGCCATGCCTTGACCAGGATCCTGACGCTTTTCAAACAGCGGATCGGCCTCGTCGCGCCAGAGTCGCTCGGCGACGGGTGCCCATGCGTCACTGATGGCCTTGGTCTTGGCGCACAGATCACAGGCCAGCTCTTCGTGCTGTAAATCCGTTGAGTGGGCACCAGCGCGCTCAACCATCTCGGTCAAACGCCCGCTGTTCTCAAGAATGGGACAGGGGCGAAGCAGGTTGTCGTTAAAGGGCTGGTTGTGGTAGTACTCCATGAAGATGGGGGATTGCAGCGCTTCTAAGAGTGACACTTCGCGAATATTGGCGTTTGCGTAGTGAGCGAACACGCACGGCTCCACGTCACCTGCGGCGTTGATGTGCAAATAGCGACGCCCACCTGCAATGCAGCCACCGACAAATTCGCCATCATTTTGGAAGTCAAGCGTAAAGAGCGGCTTGGTCTCGCGCATTTCGCGCACGAAATGATAGAGGTGCTCGCGCTGGGTGGGGCTTGCCATCAGATCAGTGGGGGCACCGACGCCGACCGGGAAGTACGAGAAGATCCAGCAGAACAAAACACCCTGGTCAATCATCCAATCGAAGTACTCCTCCGATGCAATAGAGTCAGCGTTTTGGCTGGTGTAGCAGCACGAAACGCCAAAGGGCAGACCCGCTTCGCGCAAAAGCTTCATGGCGCGTCCGACCTTGGCATACACGCCGTTGCCGCGGCGCGCGTCAGTTGCTTCCTCAAAACCCTCCACGCTGATGGCGGGAATGAAATTCTTGACGCGAATCATCTCTTGGACGAATGCTTCGTCAATGAGCGTTGAGTTCGTGAAGGACAAAAACGCGCAATCCTGGTGCTTTTCGCACAGCTTGATGAGGTCGTCTTTGCGCACGAGCGGCTCTCCGCCGGTGTAGATATAGATGTGGGTGCCCAGCTCTTTTCCCTGCTCAATGATGGAATCAATCTCGTCGAACGTCAGATTGAGCTTGTGGCCATATTCAGCTGCCCAGCAGCCAGTGCAGTGCAGATTGCATGCCGAGGTTGGGTCAAGCAGGATTGCCCAGGGGATGTTGCAGTGATACTTTTCGCGCATGGCTTCTTGCTTTGGCCAGGCCATGAGGTTGCCGTCAATGGCGAACATCTTGATGAAATCATTGCGAAGCGCGGGGTTGAGATCCATGATGCGCATGATGAGTTGATACCAGTTGTTTTTGCTCTCAAGCGCGGTGCGGAAGGCCTTTCGTTGAGAGGGAAACAGGTCGGCGGGTGCAACTTTATCAAGAAGGTTCATGATCTTGGTTGCGTTTGCCTCGGGGTCTTGCAAAAAGTAATCGAGGGCTTTTTCGTAAGCGATGTGCTTGATTTGGTCGGTTGCTTTCATGGTACTAACTCCTTGGTGCACTGAGTTATTCTATAAATGTGGAATAACTACGATGCGCCTGATTATAATGATGAGGTTCATACTGAGATATTTCAGTTTGGTGACAGTGCCATTTGCGCCACACATTCTGAAAAATTGGGGAGCAAAACAGATGCAACCAGGGGAAACAAACACCAAACACGCCCGTGATAAGCGGGTTGTTCGTACGCACGCTGCCATTCGACGCGCACTACACAATCTCTTACTTGAGGTGGACTACGACGACGTGACGGTAACCATGCTGGCGAAGGAAGCAGGCATTGATCGCAAGACGTTTTATCTGCACTATGACGGCGTGGCTGATGTGTTAGATGAAGCGGTGCAAGAGTATGCCGATGCAATTGTCGGTCGTGTTGCAGCTGTTCCGTATGATGAGTCGGGCGAAATTGACTTCGCCGCATTTTTTACTGACCTGAGCGTGGAAATTGCGCAGTTTGTTGCAAGCAATCAGGGGCTCGTGCGCCATTTTTCGCCCACGTTGTTGCTGGATGTTATTGAGAGCTCTTTGACGGCGTGTTTGATTGCGAACGAATCGCTCAATATTGATCCGACTGCAGGCCCGTATGTTGACTACTGTGTTTCATTTGTCTGTGCAGGCGTTTTGGCGGTATATCGTCGCTGGATGATCACCGATTCAGATGTTCCTTTGGAGGACTTGGCGGCGCTGGTAGGCGCGATTGTTCGCAATGGACTGCAAGGCGCCCGCCGGGCGACGCTTGATCTGGCGTAAGCGGGCATGTGGACATTTGGTTGGAGCGCGGATAGATGCCAAGCTGCTCGCCGCAATTGCGCTATACTATTCCAACACGCAGCAGTGCCCAGAGAGGGCTTGGGCGGCGCCAAGTTTCGAACCTGGTCAGGTCCGGGAGGAAGCAGCCATAAGAGACCGCTGACGAGCGCCCATGTCCTTTCTGTGCACTGTGTGTGAGCAAGCACGAGCAAACGCCAACCTTCGGGTTGGCTTTATCGTATAAGGGGAACTTGTGGGAGTTATAGATTTCTTCGTCAACCTGCTGAAAGACCCTCGTGGCGCCATTGCTGGCTGGATTATTGCACTCGGGCCAGTATGGGTGTATTCGCCACTCTTTTTGATTGTTTTCGTAGAAACTGGCCTGGTGTTTTTCCCGTTTTTGCCGGGAGATTCGCTCCTGTTTGCAGCAGGTGTATTCTCTGCAGACGGTGGCGGCCTCAATATTTGGGCGACGCTGCTTGTCTTTTATGCGGCAGCCATTCTGGGCAACACGTCGAATTATTGGATCGCGCGTTTCTTTGGCGACCGCATCATTGACTCGGGTAAGGTAAAGGCGCTCACCCCGGAGCGCATGGAGAAGCTGGATCATTTTTTCGCAAAGTATGGTGGTCTCACGATCGTGATCACGCGTTTCATGCCGTTCTTTCGAACCTTCGCCCCGTTTATTGCGGGT
>CAJTML010000116.1 GCA_910577495.1 uncultured Eggerthellaceae bacterium | reverse complement strand
TCAATGCCTTGCGTTACCTGAATCCAGTTGCCCGGCACAGCCATTTCGCCACCGGAGAGCGCCGTGTCACCACCATAGACACCCATCTTGTCCAGCAGCACCACGCTCTTGCCTTCGTTAGCTGCGGTAATGGCTGCCGCAAAGCCAGCACCACCAGCGCCAACAACTACAACATCTGCCTGTGAGGGAACCTCAACGCCGCTTTCCCAAGCAACTTGGCTGCGATGTTTCCAATCCTCAGATTTTTCGCCCATCGTATCAAGGGCTTGACCAACTGCCGTCAAAAATGCCATTGACGAAAGCGTTGCGCCCGTTACGGTGTCCACTGCCAGCGTCTGGTTATCAATGATAGCTTCCGTAAGCTTATTCATGGCGACATCGCCAAGACCTGGTGTTTCGCGCGAATCTAGCACGGTAATACGATCAATTTCGCCATCTTTCATGGACACTTCAACATTAAAGTTGCCGTGCTTGCCCATGCCTTGGCCGATAGCAGTCACCTCACCTTGCGCATTGTGGTCACGCTGGGCTGCTGTCTCTTTTTCCTTCTGCAGAGCCTCATCATGGCTCATCGGCGCGCATCCAGCCACTGCCAGCGTGGAACCAAGAGCTGCTACTGCTCCACCTGCGATAAACTGACGACGTGAAAAGCGTTTCATGACGACCTCCTTGGTCAAACTTGTTTCCGCTGATTCAATCATAGGACGCGCAAACGGGAGGTATATGGGTATACCGCAAAGCTTTGCCGAGGCGTCAGTTCCCTGTTGCCCAGCGGACGAAAACCTGAATGGATTTTGTTGGCGAACGCTTTTTAAATCATCGCATGCTCTACAATGCTGCATCACACATCCGACACACAAGCACGCAAGGAGCATCCATGACGCTGACCTTTCGAAACGACGCATTTGAAGACGCCAAGGTTATTCGCCAACGTGTTTTCGTCGAAGAACAGGGCTACCAAAACGAATTTGATGACATCGACAACTACGACGAAGTAGTTCACATCACCGCTTACCAAGCTGGCGAATTAGTGGGGTGTGCTCGCGTGTTTCCTTCGCGTCTTCAAGACGGGTTTGAAGCTGCGCCGCACACGTGGATCTTCGGGCGACTTGCGGTGCTTCCCGCTCAGCGCGGCGGCGGTTTTGGCTCTGCGCTCCTTGCACAAGCTGAGGCCTACGCCCGCCAGGCAGGTGCAACCGAAATGCATCTGCATGCGCAAGTGCAAGCTCAACCGTTCTACGAGCGCGCGGGGTATGTGGCTTACGGGCCAATTGAATTCGACGAACATGTCGAACATCAGTGGATGAAAAAATCGCTGGCTTAAAGCCGTATCAGCAAGCCATTCCATACCACGCAATCCGACAACAAAAAAGGAGCCGACAGATGTCGGCTCCTTCTCATGTATAAGCTCTGCGATAGCGCGCTTATTCGCCCGCGTACACATCCTTGAGCTTCGTGAGGTGCTCAAAGCGCTTCATAGCTGACTCTTCGTTGAGTTCGAAGAGCTCTTCGGCGCGCTCGGGGAACTCACGGGTCAAGCGGCTGTAGCGAGCCTCATTCATGAGGAAGTCACGATAGCCACCTGCCGGCTCTTTTGAGTCAAGCACGAACTTCTTGCCCGGATCTGCTGCCGGGTTGAAGCGGAACAGGTTCCAGTAACCGCACTCTACCGCCTTTTTCATCTCGGCCTGGCAGTTGGTCATGCCACCCTTGATGGAGTGCATCTCGCACGGTGAGTAACCGATGATGAGCGAAGGTCCAGGATATGCCTCAGCCTCAGTGATTGCCTTGAGCGTCTGAGCCGGATTTGCACCCATAGCCACTTGCGCGACGTAGACATAGCCATACGCCATAGCAATCTCGGTCAGGCTCTTCTTGCTAATGTCTTTACCGCTTGCGGCAAACTGAGCAACCTGGCCGATGTTTGAAGCCTTCGACGCCTGACCACCGGTGTTTGAGTACACCTCGGTGTCGAAGACAAACACGTTGACGTCTTCGCCCGATGCCAGCACGTGATCCAAGCCACCATAACCGATGTCGTATGCCCAGCCGTCGCCGCCGAAGATCCACACCGACTTCTTGGTGAGGTACTCTTTGTTCTCAAGGATGGCGTCTGCCAGCTCCTTAGCTTCGCCAGATGCACCTTCAAGGGCAGCCACGTATGCCGCCGCAGCAGCTTTGCTTTCGTCAGCTGAGCCCATGGAGTCAAGCCATGCCTTGGCCGCCACACGAACCGCCTCGTCAACGCCCTCAAGCGCAAGGAGTGCCTCGGTGTCTGCCACCAGCTTGGCGCGCACAGCCTCATGGCCAAGCAACATACCCAAACCATGCTCAGCGTTGTCCTCAAACAGCGAGTTTGACCAAGCAGGGCCGTGACCGTCTTTGTTGACGGTATAGGGCGACGTTGCCGCCGGACCGCCCCAGATTGAGGAGCAACCCGTTGCGTTGGATACAAACATGCGATCACCATACAGCTGCGTGATCAAACGAGCATATGCCGTCTCTGCACAGCCTGCGCACGCACCAGAGAACTCCAGCAGCGGCTGGCTGAACTGGCTACCCTTAACCGTAGCATTAATAAGCTCAGGTTTGGGCGTTACGTCAGCTACGCAATAGTCAAAGACCGCCTGCTGATCCAGCTCATCTTCGGTGGGAACCATTGCCAGTGAGTTGGTCGGGCATACGTTGACGCACACGCCACAACCCATACAGTCAAGCGGCGAGATAGCCATCGTATAGAGATACCCTGCAGCCTGAGCGGGCTTACCCTTGGCGGGCACCAGTTTGATGGCCTCAGGAGCAGCCGCAGCTTCAGCCTCGGTCAGTGCAAACGGGCGAATGGTTGCATGCGGGCACACAAATGAGCACTGATGACACTGGATACAGGTCTCTTTCGCCCACGTGGGAACCGTCACCGCAACGCCGCGCTTCTCGTAAGCGGCAGCGCCCAGCTCAAACTGACCATCAACATGATCTACGAAGGCTGATACCGGCAGGCTGTCGCCATCCATGCGCGATACCGGCTCCATGATGGTCTCAACCATGCGCACAACCTCAGGACGACCCTCAAGCGTCTCAGCCACAGCCTCATCAGTTGCGTCTTTCCAGCTCTCAGGAACGTCAATCTTGACGAAGGCGGTAGCGCCCGCATCAATAGCGCGATGGTTCATGTCAACCACTTCTTGACCCTTCTTCAGGTAAGACTTGGTTGCAGCATCTTTCATATAGCGAATGGCATCTTCTTGCGGCATAACCTTCGCCAGCGTGAAGAATGCTGATTGCAAAATGGTGTTCGTGCGCTTGCCCATGCCAATCTCACGTGCCAGGTCAATAGCGTTAATGGTGTAGAGATTGATGTCGTTGTTGGCAATGTAGCGCTTAGCGTCTGCGCTCAAGTGATGCTCAAGCTCGGCCAAATCCCACTGGCAGTTGATCATGAACGTGCCACCGGGCTTGACGTCTTTGACAATCGGGAAGCGCTTGGTGATATAGGACGGGTTGTGGCACGCCACGAAGTCCGCCTTGTTGACGTAGTACGGGCTGCGAATAGGCGCATCGCCAAAACGCAGGTGACTAATGGTCACGCCGCCGGTCTTTTTGGAGTCATACTGGAAGTATGCCTGTACATATTTATCGGTATGGTCGCCGATGATCTTGATTGAGTTTTTGTTTGCGCCAACCGTGCCGTCGCCGCCAAGACCCCAGAACTTGCACTCAATGGTGCCCGGAGCTGCGGTATTAGGAGCAGTCGGATCCTCAGGCAGCGACAGATTCGTCACGTCGTCTACGATGCCGACGGTAAATTCGCGTGCCGGGGCGTCTTTTGCCAGCTCGGTATAAATGGCGAAGACCGATGACGGAGGCGTGTCCTTTGAGCCCAAGCCATAGCGGCCGCCCACCACGGTGATGCCTTCGACACCTTCTTGTGCCAGCGCGTTAACCACGTCCATGTAGAGCGGCTCGCCAACAGCGCCCGGCTCTTTGGTGCGGTCCATAACAGCAAGCTTGGTGCAGGTCTTCGGCAGTGCTGCCACAAACTTATCGGTCACGAACGGACGATACAGACGAACCTTAATGAGGCCCACTTTTTCGCCCTGTGCATTCAGGTAATCAATAACCTCTTCGGCCACGTCATTAAACGAGCCCATAGCAACGATCACGCGGTCAGCATCCGGTGCACCGTAGTAGTTAAAGAGCTGATAGTCCGTGCCAAGCTTCTCGTTGACCTTGGCCATATACTCCTCAACAACCGCCGGCAGCGCGTCATAGTGCTTGTTGCATGCCTCACGATGCTGGAAGAAGATGTCGCCGTTTTCATGCGAGCCGCGCATAGCCGGACGCTCGGGATTAAGCGAGTGCTCGCGGAATGCACGCACAGCATCCATGTCGCACATCTCAGCCAGATCGGCGTAGTCCCACACGGCAATCTTTTGTACCTCATGAGAGGTGCGGAAGCCGTCGAAGAAGTTGATAAACGGAATGCGACCCTTGATGGCAGCCAGGTGAGCAACTGCCGACAAGTCCATAATCTCTTGGACGTTGCTTTCGGCCAACATGGCGAAACCGGTCTGGCGGCATGCCATGACGTCGGAGTGGTCACCAAAAATAGAAAGTGCTTGCGTGGCAACCGTACGCGCTGAAACATGCAAAACACACGGCAGCATTTCTGCAGCGATCTTATACATGTTCGGAATCATGAGCAGCAAGCCTTGCGATGCCGTGTAGGTAGTCGTTAAGGCACCTGCAGCAAGCGATCCGTGCACTGAACCTGCTGCGCCGCCTTCTGATTGCATTTCGCACACCTTAACGGTGGTGCCAAAAATGTTCTTCTGACCGGCAGCAGACCACTGGTCTACCAGGTCAGCCATAGGACTTGATGGCGTAATGGGATAGATGCCAGCAACTTCGGTAAAGGCATACGAAACATATGCCGCCGCGTTGTTGCCATCCATTGACTTGAATTCTCTAGCCATAGATATCTCCTCGCGAAATAAGGGGCAACCTGCAAACAGTGCAATCTCCTCTTGCTTGCAGACCAGGCTTACTTTGACAAAACCACACAAAATTGTGCCCTTTTACGGAAAGTGACGCGTGTAGATACGCGTCACATCCAAAGCTACCTGGTAAGTGCATAGTAGCAGGCTCAGGTGAGGTTGCGCGGTCACAAGTGGGATATCCTGAATCGCAGGGGGTCTGCGTTCGGCAAGTGGTCAGCTATGACAAGGCGAAATAGGTTATGAATTCAAATGTAACAGTTTGGCAACACCGTTTTATAAATGCGCTGATCATCAGGCAAAACCGCGCATTTCATCTTCACGAGATTGTATCAATATCAACCTGTGCTCAAGAAATGACACCAAATCAGGGATAATAACCAACTGGTTATGTGTATACCACTGTGGTGTACACGTATGTTGCAAGGCATCATGCCTTAAACCGAAATGGAGGGAAACCTATGCAACAATTTTCTAGCCCGTCACTTTCTCGTCGTTCTTTCTTGGTCGGCGGCGCAGCAGCAACTGCTGCAGTAGCTGGTCTTTCACTGACCGCATGCGGCGGCGGTGACACCAGCACCGAAGGCGGCTCAGCTGAAGGCGGCGCAACTGGTGGCGCAACTGAGCTGCGCGCAGGCGTTAGCTATCAGACCGACAACTTCTTGCCGATGAACAACTCTTCGGGTCTGGCACAGGGTGCTAACTGGAACGTCGTCGAAGGCCTCTACATGCTTGACATGGCAAACGGCTGCAAGCCCTATCCGGCATTGGCAGACGGTGAGCCTGTTGAGGTTTCAGAGACCGAGTACGAAGTGAAGCTTCGTGCAGACGCCAAGTTCTCAAACGGTAACCCGGTCACCGCAGAAGACGTTGTTTCAAGCTACACGCGCTGCGTAGAGGCTGAAGGTTCTCTGTACGCTCCGATGCTTTCCTTTATTGATAGCATGGAAGCTAAAGATGACACCACCGTCACCATTAAGCTCAACACGCCTACGTCACTTTTGACCACGCGTTTGCCGCTCGTTGTTGTTGTTCCGAAAGACGCAACCGACGATGAGCTGACCAAGATGCCTATCGGCTCTGGTCCTTTCAAGTATGAGACGGTTAATGGCCAGGAAGGCGGCCAGCTGGTATTCGTCAAGAACGATCAGTACAACGGCCAGAATCCGGCACTTGTTGACAAGATCACCTATGACGTTATCGTTGACGACACCTCTCGTGCATCACACCTGCAAGACGGCACTGACCAGATCATGGAAAACGTTCCGGCAACCTTGGTTGCTCAGGTCAGCGGCACCGGCGCTGCAGTAGAAAACGTACAGGGCTTCGCCGTAGCATTCATGATGTTCAACACCAAGAAGGCTCCGTTTGATGACGCTCGTGTTCGCCAGGCATTCCTGTATGCAATTGACTACGAGAAGATGATTCAAAACGCACTGCCCGACGTAGCAACCCGTCCGCAGTCATTCCTGCCGGAGTCACACGTTGACTACACCGGTCC
>CAJTML010000115.1 GCA_910577495.1 uncultured Eggerthellaceae bacterium | reverse complement strand
TTGAGCACGTAGCAGCAATCAGGACCCAGTCCCAAACGCACACGGGACATAATCTCGGAAATCTCTTCCAAGGTGCCAATGCCACCGGGAAGCGCCACAAAGACATCTCCCAGCTCAATCATGAGCGCTTTGCGCTCACTCATTGTGTCAACCACAAAAAGCGAGCTCAAATCGTGCTGCGCGACACCCGCATCAATAAAGAACTGCGGCTCAACGCCTTCGACAATACCGCCTGCTTCAAGCACCGTGCGCGACACCACACCCATCAGCCCCACCGAGCTTCCGCCGTAGACCAGCGTGTGTCCTGATTGCGCAATCCAGCGCCCTAAGGCGGACGCCGCCTCCTCAAAGGCGGCGTTGATGCCAAACGTCGAACCGCAGTAAACCGTTATCTTCATGCGTTAGCGCTTAATGTTGTAGAACGCCTTCATGCCAGCGTATACGCCCTGGCCATCCAGCTCTTCCTCAATACGCAGCAACTGGTTGTACTTCGCCACGCGATCCGAGCGACACGGAGCACCCGTCTTGATCTGACCGGTGTTGCAGGCAACCGACAGGTCAGCAATGGTGGTGTCTTCGGTCTCGCCCGAGCGATGGCTCATAACACAGGCATACCCTGCCTGCTTTGCCATTTCAATTGCCTCAAGGGTCTCGGTCAAGCTGCCGATCTGGTTCACCTTAATGAGGATTGCGTTAGCGCATCCCAGCTCAATGCCCTTTGCCAGACGCTTTGAGTTGGTGACGAACAGGTCGTCGCCCACCAGCTGCACGTGGTCGCCAATGCGCTCGGTCAGCGCCTTCCAGCCATCCCAGTCTTCCTCGGCCATGCCGTCTTCAATGGAGATGATCGGGTATTTGTTAACCAGTGCCTCCCAGTAATCAACCATTTCGTCGCTGGTCAGCTCACGGCCTTCGCCTGCCAGAATGTACTTCTGCTTGTCAGCGTCATAGAACTCAGTTGATGCCGGATCCATGGCGAACATGATGTCTGAGCCGGGCTTATAGCCTGCAGCCTCGCATGCCTCGACGATGTATTCCAGCGGCTCTTCGTTAGTCTTGAAGTTCGGGGCGAAACCACCCTCGTCGCCAACGCCGCCACCGAGGCCTGCGTCATGCAGCACCTTTTTGAGGGTGTGATAGATCTCTGCGCACCAACGCAGTGCTTCGGCGAAAGACTCAGCGCCTACCGGCATAATCATGAACTCTTGGAAGTCAACGTTGTTATCTGCATGCACGCCACCGTTGAGGATGTTCATCATCGGGGTCGGCAGCAGATGAGCATTTGCGCCACCAACGTATTTGTAGAGCGAAAGCTCAGCAGACTCAGCAGCTGCCTTTGCGGCTGCAAGCGAAGCACCCAAAATGGCGTTTGCGCCCAGCTTGCCCTTGTTCTCCGTGCCATCAGCAGCAATCATCAGCTCGTCCAATGCGCGCTGATCATCCGCCTCCATGCCCACCAGCACGTCAGCAATCTCGGTGTTGACATGCGCGACGGCATCTAACGTACCCTTGCCCAGATAGCGAGACTTGTCGCCATCGCGAAGCTCTACTGCCTCAAATGCGCCAGTTGAAGCACCTGACGGAACCGCCGCGCGACCAAATGCGCCGTCCTCCAGTACCACCTCAACCTCAACGGTTGGATTTCCGCGAGAGTCCAAAACTTCGCGACCATACACGTCAATAATGATGCTCATGAATGCCTCCTCGAGCGATAAGGATTATGGATGCTAATAGATCAGCATTCAAATCATACCATGTGCCCGCAGGTGGGGCTTGCATAAACCGCACTTACTCAAGATACACACCATCAACCTGGTGTGCGGCTCCCGCGCGCTAGGACACACCGAGCGCCCACACACCGCGCGCTAGGGCACGCGCGCCAGGGCACACCGCGCCCGACCCTCACCATACACAAAAAGGCGGCGCCGCACGCGACACCGCCTCTTCAATCTGTCCTCTTATACCCACGTGCACGAAGCACACAGAGCATAAGCCGAGTTTAGAACATTTCGCACTTCAACTGGCCAATTGAAGCTCGTCTGGACAAGTTCTCACTTATCGCAACAAGCAGATTACTTCTCCAAGCGATCTTCAGCGCCAGCCTCAATAGACTCAGTTGCAGCCTGAGCAGCCTCAAAAGCAAATGCAGCCTCAGCAGCATCAGCAGCCTTCTGCTCATCCTTCATTGCGTCAAAGTCATCAACTGAAGCCTCTGCCTCAGCTACTACCTCTTGCTCAATACGGCGAAGGTCGTCGGCAGCAATCTTGTCAAGCTCGGCCTCTTTAGCGGCATCAAATTTCTCAGTCATTATGCGCTCCTTTCAGCGTGGTTCCATAAAACCTATCACTCGTTTGCAGCCACACATCTCTGCCCAGACTGCATTCGGATGAACTGTCTTTATTGTAGGTTCGGACCCACCCAGACGCGACCACCGCAACCTGACGGTATTTCAACGCCTTAGCAACCAACTCAGCGATAATGAATTTGATCAACGTATGCTGGCGAACCCTAGATTGGAAATAACGCCAGATCAGAAGCGCATGTCACAGCAAAGCAAAAGAGCAATCCAACAAGCAAAATGACGCCATTTCGTAAGGTAAACTCACGCGCAGCAAGCGACGTCCGCGGTTTGTCGCTCAATCCATAGCAGCGCGCATCCATGGCTTGCGCAAGCTGATCAGCACGGCGAAAAAGCCCCACAAACAGCGGAATCATGATTGCTCCCCACGCGCGCAGCCGCGCACCAAGACCCCCCGAGTCAAGCGCCGCCCCGCGCGATCTCTGCGCGCGCTTAAGCGTTTCCAGCTCATCAGCAAACACGGGAATGAAGCGCAGTGCCAGCGTAAGCGTCATAGCGATATCATCCACGGGAACATGCAGCTTGCGAAGCGGCGCCATAAGCTGCGCAAGCGCGGTGGTCAGCGCTGTGTCGGTGGTGGTATAGCTCACCACAAGCGAAGCCAGCACCACAAGCAAAATACGCGCGGCATACAGACAGCCGCGGTTGAGACCTTCCCCGGTAAAGCCCACAGACTCCAGACCAAAAGACGTGGCGCTAAAAAAGATCGTGAAGCCAAGCAGCACATACAGTGGTACTAAGTGGGCGAAGTAGCGTCTAAGCTCAACGCCCGACGCAAACATGCAGGCGAAAATCACTGCCGCAATCAGCGCAATTCCCAACCAGCGATCCACCACAAACAGCGTAATGCTCACGACAAGCAGCAACACCAGCTTAACCCGGGGATCAACGCCGAGCCTCGTCTCACGTGTGTTGTTTGCCTGCCCTATCATGTGCGCTATCAGTGTTGCCTTTCGCCAGCTACAAAAAGAGGCTCGCACAAAGCGAGCCTCTCACATAGTCACGATGCAAAGATCAGCTTATTCAGCTTTCTCTTTTTCCTCGTTCTCAGCAGCAGCTGCTTCAGCCTCTTCAGCCTTTGCTTCTTCTGCCTTGAATTCCTCTTCGCGAACTTCTTCGGTGTGCTCAGCTACAGCGGCTTCGTTTTCCTTAGCCTCTTCAGCTTTCTGCTCACCTTCAGCTGCCTTGGTCTCTTCAACCTCTTCTACAACCTCTTCGGTCTTCTCAACCTTCTTCGGCGTAGCCTTCTTGGTTGCCTTCTTAGCAGCAGGCTTTGCAGCCTCTTTCTTAGCTACCGGCTCAGTCACGAGCTCCATGATAACCATGGGCGCGTTGTCGCCTTTGCGGTTGCCAAGCTTCATGATGCGGGTATAGCCACCTTGGCGATCAGAAAACATGCCTTGGCTTACCTTCTCAAAGATCTCGCGAACAAGCTCTTTGTCACCCAGTGCTGCAATAGCGAGACGACGAGAATGAAGGTCACCCTTCTTCGCCCAGGTGATGATCTTGTCAACGTCAGGACGAATCTCCTTGGCGCGAGACTCAACCGTCTTAATACGGTCGTTGAGGAACAGGGCGTTCACCAGGCTCTTCTTCATAGCCTTGGTGTGGGCGAAATCAGTTCCCAGCTTGCGGCCCTTGTAGTTGTGTCGCATAACGTACTCTCCTATAGTTTCAAATTGAGGTCCATAGAAATGAGCTTATCCTTCACTTCTTCAATGGACTTCGCACCAAAGTTTCTGATGTTCAGCAAGTCGTTCTCAGAGAACTCAACCAGCTGGCGTACCGAGTGAATACCCGCACGCTTCAAGCAGTTATAAGAGCGAACGGACAGATCCAGATCCTCAATCTGCTTATCCAGCTCTGCATTGGACTCAGTGTCCTCTTCAGCAAAGATGGACTGTACTTCAACATTCTCATCGCCAGCAATATCTGACAGCGACAGGAATGCACCCATGTACTGGTTGATAATATTTGCTGCACGACATACTGCTTCTTTCGGTGCAATGCTGCCGTCAGTTTCCACTTCAAGCACAAGCTTGTCGTAGTCAGTACGCTGTCCCACGCGCGTGTCGGCAACGTTGAGCGTGCAACGACGAACCGGAGAGAACAAGGAGTCAACATGGATGACTCCGATGGGGTCTTCGGTGCGCTTGTTGCGCTCAGCGGACACATAACCGCGTCCTACACCAATACGAATGGTCATATCCAACTGGCCGCCATCAGCAACCGTTGCAATCACATGCTCAGGATTGACCAGCGTAAACTCAGTAGGAATGTCAAGATCAGCGCCTGTTACGGTGCAAGGACCTTCAGCTGACACATGAGCCGTTTTCTCCTCAACCTCATCATTG
Organism: uncultured Eggerthellaceae bacterium; assembly: GCA_910577495.1. Taxonomy (GTDB): domain Bacteria; phylum Actinomycetota; class Coriobacteriia; order Coriobacteriales; family Eggerthellaceae; genus Xiamenia. The sequence continues at coordinate 1,805 of CAJTML010000115.1, read as the reverse complement.
AGTGCCGAGAAGACCAGTCCTTTCACGTTTAACACGATATCGGTAATGTCTTCGATAACGCCTTCAGCCGTAGTGAACTCATGTTGTACGCCCTCAATTTGGATAGCGGTAGCTTTCGCGCCATCCAGTGACGACAACAATACCCTACGCATGCAGTTACCGAGCGTATAACCGTAGCCACGCTCAAGCGGCTCTACGATAAAACGCGCGACAGTATCGTTGACTTCTTCCGTTGTTACAGTAGGCCTCATGAACTCTGTCATGCGAGATTAGCCTCCTTACTAGGTCGCGATTACTACTTGGAGTAAAGCTCTACGATGAGCTGCTCGCGAATGTCCAGATCGATTTGATCACGCTGCGGAAGAGCAAGTACGCTGCCCTGAAGCTTTTCGATATCAACCTCAAGCCAAGCAGGAACCTGCACGCGCTCATTGCTGATAAGCGCGCTCTTGATGACCAGCATGTCCTTTGCCTTCGGAGCAACTGCTACCAAATCACCAGGACGTACACGGTATGACGGGATATCTACGCGAAGACCGTTCACCGTGATGTGGCCATGACGAACCTGCTGACGAGCCTCTGCGCGAGACTTCGCAAAGCCGAGACGATATACCACGTTGTCAAGACGGCTTTCCAAGATGCGAAGCAAGTTCTCACCGGTAACGCCCTTTTGGCGGTTAGCCATGTCATAGTAATGACGGAACTGCTTCTCCAACACGCCATAGATACGCTTGGTCTTCTGCTTCTCACGTAACTGCTGGCGGTATTCACTTTCCTTAATGCGCTTTTTGCCGGCCTCACCGGGCGCATAGTTGCGGCGCTCAAGTGCACACTTTTCCGTGTAGCAGCGGTCGCCCTTCAAGAACAACTTCGCTCCTTCACGACGGCACAGACGGCAGTCCGCTCCAGTATAACGAGCCATAATTCATTGATCCTTTCAGTTACACGCGACGACGCTTGCGCGGACGGCAACCGTTGTGCGGAATAGGTGTGCAATCCTGAATGCTTGCAATTTCAAGACCAGTTGCTTGAAGCGAGCGAATAGCCGTTTCACGACCGCTGCCAGGTCCTTTTACGAACACAGCAACTTTGCGAAGGCCATGCTCCATTGCGGTTTTAGCAGCAGCCTCAGCAGCCATCTGAGCAGCGAACGGCGTGGACTTACGAGAGCCCTTAAAGCCAACGGTGCCAGCGGATTGCCACGAAATCACGTTACCCTGAGGATCGGTGATGCTTACGATAGTATTGTTGAACGTAGACTTGATGTGAGCAGCGCCCACGGCGATGTTCTTACGCTCGGAGCGCTTGATGCGCGTACGTACGTTTTTCTTAGCCATGAAACTTCCTCACTACTTCTTCTTGCCGCCGATTTGCTTACGTGGACCTTTGCGGGTACGAGCGTTCGTATGCGTACGCTGACCGCGAACAGGCAAACCACGACGGTGGCGAAGGCCACGATAGCAACCAATTTCCATGAGGCGCTTCACGTTCTGAGAAACCTCACGATGCAGGTCACCCTCAACCTTGAGGTTGTTCTGGATGTAGTCGCGAAGCTTCGTCAAATCATCTTCAGTGAGGTCCTTTACGCGGATGTCCGGGTTTACGCCGGTCTCTGCCAGTACCTGCTTAGAAGTTGTTAGGCCAATGCCGTAAATGTAGGTCAAGGCGATCTCAATGCGCTTGTCGCGAGGAAGATCGACACCAACAAGACGTGCCATAAATATCTAACCCTTTCCTAGCCCTGACGCTGCTTATGGCGCGGGTTCTCGCAAATAACGAGCACTTTGCCATGGCGTCGAATGATC
>CAJTML010000114.1 GCA_910577495.1 uncultured Eggerthellaceae bacterium | reverse complement strand
GGTAAGTTTTTGGGGGTGTAGTCCGTCCCGAGTGTTCCTGCTGCGAGCGTAAAAAACAGAAAAGCCGAACCCTTGCGGATCCGGCTTGAAAATTTGGTGGAGCGTAGGGGGATCGAACCCCTGACCTCATGGCTGCCAGCCATGCGCTCTCCCAGCTGAGCTAACGCCCCAAAAAAGTGCGAGGACTAGTATAGCGCACTGACGTTTTGGGTCAAGACCCAATTTGGGCTTCTTCGCCAACCGCTTCGTCGGCTACTACCGTAAGGCCACTTATTCGCCAGCTGCTTCGCCCTCTGCTGCATCGGCCATGTGCGCGGCCTCGGCTGCAACCTCGACGGCTTCAATGATGGTATCAAGTGCGCCGTTGACCTCGTAGTTTTCAATCTCGCCTGCGTCAACCATAGCGGCGAACTTCGGATCAAGCGGCAGGGTGGTGTAAGCCGGAATTGAGTAATGCTCGGCAACCTCTTTGCCTTGCGGCTCACCAAAGATGTAGTGCTTCTTGCCGCATTCGTCGCACTGATAATAGGCCATGTTCTCAACGAGGCCGACAACCGGAATGTCCAGGTTGTGCGCCAGGTTGACTGCTTTGCCGACGATCATGGACACGAGCTCCTGCGGAGCCGAAACCGTCACAATAGCCTCAACCGGCATCTGCTGCATAACCGTCAAGAACACATCCGAGGTTCCCGGAGGCATGTCGACCAGCAGGTAATCGATGTCGCCCCAGTTGACTTCCTCCCAGAACTGCTTAATGGCGCCTGAGACCACCGGTCCGCGCCATGCAACCGGCATGTCGCCTTGGGGAAGCATGAGGTTGGTGGACATGACTTTGATGCCGCTTTCCGTTTGAGCAGGGTTGATGCCAAATTCGTCAGCGGTCAGCTTGCAGTTAACGCCGAAGGACTTCGGGATGGACGGACCGGTGATGTCGGCGTCCAGGATGGCCACGCTTTTGCCTTGCTTTTGCAGCTGGCTTGCAAGCAGGCTGGTCACGAGCGACTTGCCAACGCCACCTTTGCCCGAGACAACGCCAATAACATGCTTGACGTTGCTTTTTGCGTTTGGTCCAGATTTGAGTGATTCCGCCGTGCGATCGCCGCAGCCAGAAACGCCGCAGCTGCCACACTCATGTGAGCATTCTTCAGCCATAGCTCCCTCTTCCTACGCGCGAAAAAGCGCCCCGCTTGGAACCGCGGGCGCCCGCTTCGCTGTGTTTTCTAATAACTTGACTGCATCATAACACAATGCTTTTTCTATAATGGGACGACATATGTCCGCGGCACATAAGGCGGCTTGTTTTATACAGATTTTGAACGTAGGAGTGGACGTGTTATTCGCCAACATTAATATCATCGACCAAGATTTCCAGTATCGCGAAAACCAGTGGGTGGGCGTGGAGGGTTCGCGCATCACCTACCTTGGCGACAAAGCGCCTGATGAGGTGAGCGCGGCACGCATGGGCGAGGTCTATGATGGCGAAAACAAGCTGCTCATGCCCGCGTTTTACAACGCGCATGCCCACGCGCCGATGACGCTTCTGCGCGGGTATGCCGAGAATCTGCCGCTGCAGGCATGGCTGAACGACTCGGTGTTTCCGTTTGAGGCGAAAATCACGCCCGAGGATTGCTACTGGGCAACGCTTCTGTCATGTGCGGAAATGGCGCGTTATGGCGTGGTGTCATTTTCGGATATGTACTACCACATGGATCAAGGGGCGAAGGCGGTGCTTGAGGCGGGCTTGAAGACGAATCTGTCGGACACGCTGATTGCGTTTGGCGAAACGCGGCTGGCGGATCTGCCGCTCATGCAACATCACGACGAGCTGATTCGCGATCTGCAAGGCGCAGCGGATGGCAGGATCGTGGTGGATTGCAACATTCATGCCGAATATACGTCAAACCCGGCGGCGGTTGCCGATATTGTGGCATATGCGCGCGAGCATGACCTGCGCATTCAGGTGCACGTGTCAGAAACTGACCTGGAGCACGAAGAGTGCAAACTTCGCCATAATGGACTTACGCCGGTGCAGTACTTTAACGAGATGGGCGTCTTTGATGTTCCTTGCACGGCGGCGCATTGCGTGTGGGTAGACGATGCCGACATTGAGATTTTGGCTGATCGCGGCGTGTATGTGGCGGCAAATCCTGCGTCGAACATGAAGCTGGGCAGCGGGTTTGCACCGCTGGCGAAGATGCTGGAGCGAGGCGTGCGGGTGTGCTTGGGAACCGACGGCATGGCGTCGAACAACAATCATGACATGATGCAGGATATGTATTTGTTTGCACTCTTGCCAAAGGGTGCCACGCGAAACCCAGCGCTCATTACGCCAAAAGAGGCGCTGTTTGCGGCGACGCGTCAAGGTGCGCTTTCGCAAGGCAGAACCGATTGCGGGCTTATTGAAGTGGGTGCGCGGGCGGATTTGTGCGTGCTGGATATCTCAGGTCCGTCGTGGACGCCGATGACGAACCCGCTGGTCAATGTGGTGTATGCGGGTCATGGCTCAGATGTGTGTTTGACGATGTGTGACGGTCGCGTGGTCTATAATGACGGACTTTGGCCCACTCTTGATATTGAGCAGGCCAAAGCCGAAGTTGTTGCACGCACAAAGCGTATTATGGCCGAGCTGTAAGCGTTAGTGCCGCGCGCTCTTTTGTCAGCACGTCTGGCGCATCGGCGCACCAGCCGCGCGAGCCTGCCGCGCTAGCCAACCAGCACCGGCTTGGTGCCACCGCGGTGTTCATTAAGCGCAACCGACTTGATGGTCGGATCGTCGTAGGTGTGATAGTAATAGGTGCGCGTGTTGGCTGAGTAGCCGCCGGTGTAGACCGTGAATTCGGTGTCACCGTTTTCCATACGTGCGGCACCTTTGATCATAGAAGCGCCGCCCAGCGTCTTGAACAAGCGCGTCACGTTGTCAGCTTCGCTCGTTTGTGTGGGGTAGTGGGCGTTGAGATACGCTGCGCGGACAAAACGCGAAGGCGAATAGTAGTCACCTGGAATGCCGCGCATGCCCGAGCCTGAACCATACGCGGTGAGCTCTGCCTTGTCCCAGGTTGCAGTCTGGGGAAACTCGGGCGTAAGCGAGATATAGTTGCGCAGGTTTTCGCGCTGGAAATCAAACGTGGGTTGGTTGGTGAGCGTGTCCACGTCGTTGTGGTGGATGTGCATGCCATCAGCCAGGTATTCAATGACGATACTGCGCGTTTTGTCACCGATGATCCAGTGCAGAAGCGAGACCGCAAACTGGCTGCTTGGCGCGCGGTCAACGATGGCCACGTTTTGCAACGCGGCTTCAGCTTCGTCTACCGTGGTGAAATTGCTGACCACCCACAGCGGAAACTCATAGGCTGCAACGTTGGTTTTGCCTTCTATGGCATCGGCGGCATACTGGGCAAAGCCGGGGAAGTTGAGTCCCGCAATTGCCAGGCCAGCATCATTGGCGCAGTCGAAATACAGCGGTTTTTCGCCACCGATAATACCCATGCCGATAATATCATGCTCGCTTGTGCTGGGCTCAAGGAATGCCCACGGGCGCGTGTAGTCTTTGGGCGTCACCAAAACCTGTTCGCCATATCCGCAGCTCCAATCAAGGTTGCGGCCAAAAAACATATTGCCGGCGCTATCGGTAAATCGAATTCCTGTACACATAGAAGACCTCTCAATCTTGAAGCGTTGCTATCGTTCGAATGCGGTCTGTGTGAAGCGTGTGCAGAGTGCATCCGCTGAAAAGGTGGCGAACTGGTCGCCGTCTCTTTAAAGCATCATAGGGTGCGCGGAGGTTGTTGATTGCGTGGATGATTCAAGTGAAACCTGCCCGTAACACAATGGCTAACTAAATTTGTTAGGCTTGGGTTGCGTATAGAGGTATATGCGTATTCAAAGGTATCGCACGAGTGCGGTATGTGGTCTGCGCCGATTGGAGCGCGGAAAGATAGGAGTCACTATGGATATTCAAAATGTCACGATTGCTGGCGGCGGTGTTTTAGGGAGCCAGATTGCCCTGCAAAGTGCTTACAAGGGCTTCAATGTGACCATGTGGTTGCGAAGCGAGGGCTCCATTGAGCGTGCAAAACCCAAACTTGAGCGTCTTCGTGGAATCTACAAGCAAACCCTTGAGGCTATGAAAACCGATCCGAGTGCCTATTGCCGTGGTTTGGCGGACTCGCCTGACGTTGCAGCTGATCAACTGGATAAACTAATTGCGTCAGTTGACCCAGCGGCTGACTCAATCAAGATGACGTGTGATTACGAAGAGGCTTTCGGCAATGCTGATTTGGTTATTGAAGCCATTGCTGAAGTGATTGACGAAAAAGACGCTTTTTATAAAGCCGCCTGTCCGTTTATGCCTGAGCGCACTATCATTTGCACGAACTCGTCCACGCTCTTGCCAAGCAACATGGTGGGCTTTACCGACAGACCCGATAAGTTTTTGGCGCTGCACTTCGCCAACAATATTTGGAAGAACAACACCGCCGAGGTCATGGGGCAAGCTCAAACAAGCCAGGCATCCTACGATGAGGTGGTTGCTTTTGCGAAAGCTATCGGCATGATTGCGCTTGAGCTGAAAAAGGAACAGCCAGGGTATCTGCTCAACTCCATGTTGGTGCCGTTCTTGAATTCTGCTGAAGCACTGCTTGCTAATGATGTTGCTGACGTTGAGACCATTGACAAAGCTTGGATACTTGGCACGGGCGCGCCGCTTGGTCCTTTCCGCATTTTGGACATCGTGGGGCTGAATACGGCCTACAACATTGTGGCTGCAAGTCCTGCTGCGCAAGATCCTACGTCAACCGCCGCCAAAATTGTGGCGACGCTGAAGTCCTACATTGATCAAGGCAAAACCGGCATTAATGCGGGTGAGGGCTTCTATAAATATAACTAGCCTGCTTTGTGATCATCAACTTGCTTCTGAACTGGGACGTTACTAAACTGTCAACTTTGCACCTGCCAGTGTGGCTCAAGCTTTCTGGCAGGTGCGATACACTGCAACTATCGTAATTGCGCCTGATCGGGCGCATCATAAGTGACCGCCCGGTTGAGCGCGACAGACCCGACTGCAATCGGGAGGCGCCAGCGGGGAAGCTTGCGCTTGATCTGATTGCGCGAAAAGGAAGTTGGTGGTCACTATGGCAGCTCCTGCTACCGAACACGTCAGAAACATTGTGCTTGTCGGCCAAGACGGCGCCGGCAAGACATCGCTTGCCGAAGCGATGCTGCACGTCTCTGGGCGTACGCCGCGTATGGGTACAACCCATGACGGGAAATCCTACCTCGATTATGACGATGAGGAGATCCGGCGCAAATTTACAATCGGCACCTCTATTGCTCCTATCCCTTACAAGGATTACAAGATCAATCTGCTTGACACCTCGGGTCACCCCGATTTTATCGGCGATACGCTGGCAACCATGCAAGCAGCCGAAATGGCGTTGTTCGTGGTAGACGCCGTAGCAGGTCCTCAGGTTATGACCACAAAACTTTGGCGCGAAGCTGAAGGCATGCGTCTTTCGCGCGCCGTATTTATTAACCACATTGATCGTGAGCACGCAGACTTTGAGATTGCTATGGCGCAGCTGCATGCTCGTTTTGGTAGCCGTTTGGGTCCGGTTACTATCCCGATTGGACAAGATAAAGACTTCCGCGGCGTTATCGACATTATTCGCATGAAGGCTCGTTACTTTGATCAGGGCGGCACTTCTGAGCGCGTCGAAGATATCCCGCCTGATTACATGGATGCCGCACAAGCCGCACGCGACAAGCTTTGCGACTTGGTTGCTGAAGCTGACGACGAGCTCATGATGAAGTATCTGGATGGCGAAGAGCAGCTGACGCAGCAAGAGCTTGAGGAGTTGCTGGACAAGGCTATTGCTCAAGAGTTGTTCATTCCCGTATTCGTTGGCTCTACTATCATTGAGCAGGGCATTCAAGGCCTGATGGAAGACATCGCAACCTACTTCCCGCATCCGCGTCATCATGGTAGGTTCCGCCTGGCCAATGGTGATGAAACCTTTGTTGATGAAACTGGTGAGCCGGCAGCATTTGTGTTTAAGACTGCTGCTGACCCCTACGTTGGTCGTTTGAGCTTCGTGAAGGTCATCTCTGGTGTGCTTGAGCCTGGCATGGAACTCATTAATGCTCGTACGGGCAAGAAGGATCGCCTGGGTCATCTTTATGTGATGATGGGCAAGGAATCCAACGACGTAAAGAGCGCCAAGGCAGGCGACATTATCGTTATTCCAAAACTGAGTGATGCTCGCACCGGCGACACGTTCTCTAAGTCGGGCACGATTGCCATTGACCCGCTGCCACTGCCGGTGCCGCAGTATCCGGTTGCTATTGAGTGTGTCAACAAGAAGGAAGAAGACAAGCTGGGTACCTTCTTGGCACGCGTTATTGATACCGATCCGACTATTCGCGTTAACCGCAGCGAAGAGACGCACCAAACGGTGGTAACCGCTATGGGCGAGGCACAGATTGAAACTCTGCTTGCGCGACTGAAGGAACAAACCGGCGTTGAGGCTC
>CAJTML010000113.1 GCA_910577495.1 uncultured Eggerthellaceae bacterium | reverse complement strand
TGGCTGTAACGCACAAGGCTTCAGTTGAGGACGGCGGCGCAGGTGCAACTTGCATGGGCTGCCACGTTCCGCAACTGAGCGAGCAGATTTCAGAAGGCATGAACTGGGTGACCGGTAACTATGTCAACCCGCTCGAAGAGCGCACGCTTGAGGACCTCGTTGAGGCTCGTGGTATTCCGGCAGATGAGTTCTGCTTGAACGCTGCTTGCCACTCAAACGGTGAGGGCGGCGCAATGACCCGCGACGACCTGATTGCACTGACTGCTGATCAGGAGCGCAACCCGCATGTTGCACAGCATGGCGCTAACGAGTGCAGTGACTGCCACAAGGCACACCGCGCTTCTGTTAACGAGTGCTCACAGTGCCACAACGACGCAACCATTCCTGATGGTTGGCTGTCAGTGGCTGATGAGAAGAAGCTGAACATGCCTGCATAAGTTTCAGGTACCTGAAGCTTAGAAGCTACAATTGAGGGAGCCCGACTTGAGCAGATGCTCAGGTCGGGCTTCTGTGTTGTAAGCCCGATGTGCTCTTCAAAACGTCGAGAGGAATTGTCGACAAAAGTCCTGATGGTTTTTGCTTGCGAAGGTGAATGCGAGGGTTCGTAGAAGCTTCGTGGGGATAATCTGTAATTCGCCTATTGAGGTTTTGTTTCAAGGAAGCCGTGCGTAAAAATATGCGTTTGACTACATTCGCTGGAGGAGGCGGGAAATGAACACCAAAACGAAACGTCGCATGATTGCAGTAACAGGCGTTATTGTTATTGTGCTGGTAATTGTGCTTACGGTTGTTGGCGGATCAAGCTCCGCAAAAACGGTTTCTATTGAAGAGGCAACCAACGGAAGCATGGTAGATCAGAAGATCCAGGTAAGCGGCAATGTTGTAGAAAACTCTTACGAGACCGTGGACAACGTGCTGACCTTCGACATTTATAACCCTGACGGAGACGCTTCCAAGCAGCTGCGCGTGCGCTATGCTGGCGGCGTTTCTGCTACGTTCGGCAATGACGTAACGGCAATTTGTACGGGCAAAATTGGCGAAGACGGCGTACTGAACGCCTCTGAGTTGGTGACGAAGTGCCCGTCGAAATACGAGAACTCAAGTGACGCACTTTCGGTTTTGCAGTTGCTTGGCTATGGTGACGAAATCGTGGGCAAGCCGGTCAAAGTCGTAGGAGACGTCCAAGGTGGCACGCTTAAAGCCGCTGGTGAGGGAGATCGTTTTGTGATGGTTGATCCTGAGACCGGATCAGAGCTTCCCGTGTTGTTTGAGGGTGCTCTGTCTGAGGAGATCCAAGACGATTCCAGCGTTGTTGTAACGGGCTCACTGAATAATGACGGTAAATTCGAGGCAACAGAGGTTGCATTGCCGCAATAAGCGCATCTGTTGCGGGAGGAATTCGCAAGGTGTTTGTGGCACCTTGCATAAAGGAGGTATGACAAAACTATGTCAACCATTGGTCTTATTGGTTTGCTTGTTGCATTTGCAGGCGTAGCCGTTTCGGTGGTGTGTCTGCTGGTTGGATATGCAATGGGTCGCAAAAAGGTCTCCCATACCGGCGAGATGCTGATGTGGGGCGGACATGTTGCAGCTATTGTGTCGGCGGTGGCGTTGACAGTGTGCTGCGGCGTGCTGGTCTATTGCTTCTTCAGCGGCGATACGTCTATCGAATACGTGCTCACCCAGCGCAGTGATGCGTCAGGCGATTTCGCATGGCTCTACAAGCTGGCTGGTTTGTGGGCAGGTCGCCAGGGCTCGCTGCTGTTCTGGGCATGGCTTATCGCCGTCTTTAACGCGGTTGTGGCCGTGCGCAATCTCAAAGAGTTGCGCAAGCTTGATTCCATGGCGCTTATGGTGGCGCAGTTGGTGTTGGCAGCCTTCGTTGGCGTTCTTTTGTTCTCCGAAAGCAACATGCCCTTTACGGTGACCCCGATGCGCTATTTCACCTCAAGTGGTCAGCTGACCGCGGCAGGTTCCATGCTTGGCATGAATACGCTGCTTGAGCACTGGGCAATGGCCATCCATCCGCCGACACTGTTCGTTGGTTATGCGGGTCTGACCATCCCCTTTGCGTATGCCATTGGTGCACTCATCGTGAACGACCCCTCAAAAGAGTGGGTTATTCGCTCACAGCGTTACGCTCTGTTCTCATGGCTGTTCTTGGGCATCGGTATTGGCCTGGGCGCTGTGTGGGCATACGTTGTGCTTGGCTGGGGCGGCTATTGGGGCTGGGACCCGGTTGAGAACGCAAGCTTGCTGTCGTGGATCGTGGGTGTGGCGCTCATTCACTCCTTTACCGTTTATCGTCAGCGCGGCGCATTCAAACGCTGGAGCGTGATGTGCGCGTGCCTGACCTTCTCTTTCGTAATCGTGGGTACGTTCATTTCTCGCTCTGGTCTGGTTCAGTCAGTCCACGCGTTTGAAGGCGACCCAGTGTCGCTTGTGCTCTTCGGCGTGCTGATTGTTGCCTCGCTGGTGGTTGGTATCATCGGCCTGGTTATTCGCCGCAAGTCTTTCGGCCCGGCTGAAAACGGTGCTGACGAAGTTGAGAGCATGGTCTCGCGCGATGCGGCTTACTACTTCAACAACGTCATCATGGTGGTATTCGCCATCCTGTTGGCCTACCTCACCATTGCTTCAGCGCTTCCCAGCTGGCTTCCCTTCGGCGGTCAGCAGGTTTCAACGGGCACGTTCGACGCTATTGCACGCCCCTTGGGCATTATCTATCTGGCTATTCTGGCGGTGTGTCCGCTGCTTGGCTGGCGCCGCACGCAGGGCAAGCAGTTTTTGAAGCGGGCGAAGGTGCCAGGCATCTGCGCACTCGTGCTCTTTGCCGTGCTCATGGTGTATTTTGTGACCTATTTGGTGCCGACGTACAACGACAACGTTGCCTACTATATGGCACAGGCCTACACCGCTGATGGTCTGGTGCATGACGAATCAGCTGTTGAGATGCTCACGACGCTGCAACCTGGTTGGTATTACCTCGGGCTGACGGTTGTGGGCTTGCTAGTGGCATCGCTTCTGTTCTTCAATTCGCTGTTCATGATCGGCCGCGCCATCAATACCTACAAGCAGGCTCATGGGTGCAGCCTTGGCAGCGCGCTGGTTGCTATGATCACGCGCCGTGCATCTGCCTTCGGTGGTTTTGTTGCTCACCTGGGCATGGCAGTCATCTTGGTGGGTCTCATTGGTTCGTCCATGTTTGTGACCGAGCGTGTGCAATACGTTGAGTATGACGAAGAGACTGATACCGCCTCAACGGAGCTGACCATTCAGGACTTCACGTTGACCTACACGGGCAACGAAGTGGTGCAAGATCCCAACGGGGATGACATCTTCTATCGCGTATTCTTCGACGTTTATCGTGATGGCGCCTACATTGGTTCAGTTGACCCGACCGTTCAGTTTGTGCAGACAACCCAGCAGCAAAAACTGATTGCAAGCGTTATCGGATTCCCCACTGAAGACCTCTTTGTGGTATATCGTGGTATGAGTACCGACGGTGATCTTGCTATGGACGTTCGCGTTAATCCGTTGATTTCGGAGGTGTGGGCAGGCTTCTTCCTGCTCATGGCAGGCGTGGTCATTGCAACGGTTGGTGGCCGTGGTGCGTCGCGTAAGCTGAGCGCAAAAGAAGGCAAAGCTGCCGACGCTACGGATGTTGAGCCTGCAGACGAAAAGCAGACCGACAACGTACTTGATTACGAATAGACGCTAAGCGAGGTGAGCATGCAAGCAGCCATTACAACCAAAAAGCTCTCGAAGGTTTTTGGTACGCGTAAAGCGGTGGACAACATTTCCATCGAGGTGCCACAGGGCGCGTTTCTGTCAATCTTTGGACCGAACGGCGCCGGCAAAACTACGTTGCTTCGCATGCTCTCCACGTTGTCTCGCCCGACCTCGGGCTCGGCAACGCTCATGGGTATTGATCTGAAGGAAGACGCCGATAAAGCGCGCGAACACATCGGGTTGATTTCGCACAACTCCATGCTTTATCCAGATTTGACCGCAGAGCAAAACCTGCTTCTGTACGCGCAGCTTTACGGTGTGCAAGATCCGCAAGCGCGCGTTATGGAGATGCTTGAAGCGGTTGAGCTGAAGCATCGCCGCCTGGATGTGGTACGTACGTTTTCGCGCGGCATGACCCAGCGCCTCTCAATTGCGCGCGCGCTCATTAACGACCCCGACGTGGTCTTTCTGGACGAGCCGTATTCGGGACTTGACCCGCATGCGGTTGAGATCTTTGACGAGCTGATTGAGTCGCAGCGTGAGGGCAGAACCTTTGTGATGGTCAGCCACGACTTGCAAAAAGGCTTCGACATGTGCACTCATGCGCTGGTGCTTGCGCGCGGGCGTGAAGTGGCATTCGGCCCCAAAGCGGAGTTTGAATTCGGGGCATTTTCGCAGTTGTATCGCGAGACGGTTGGAATGGGGGTGTCATAGAACATGTCAGTCGTTTTGAAAACCCCGTCAACGTTTCAGCAGTACAAAACGCTTTTGCGCAAGGACTTAGAGCAGGAGTTTCGCACCAAAGAAATGCTTACGTCCATGGGCATTTATGCGCTGCTGGTGTTGGTGGTTTTTGGTGCGGCGCTCGGGCAAACGACCCAAGCGCTTGACTTGCTGCAAGTAAGTGGCGGCCTTTTGTGGACGCTCATTGTCTTCACGTCACTTTTGGGCTTGAACCGCTCATTCAACCACGAAAAGGAACAGGGCTGCCTGGAGGGCATTTTGCTTGTCCCGCTGGATAGATCAGTTATCTTTTTGGCGAAGGCAACGTCAAATATCTTGTTTTTGTTGGCAGTTGAAGTGATTACGGTGCCGCTGTTTTACTTCTTCTTCCTGACGGCGGTAACCCCGGGCGAGAGTTTTTGGCTGCTCGTGCTGCCGCTTCTGGTTGGCACCATTGGCATGGCGGGCATCGGAACGCTGCTTTCCACCATTACGGTTAACACGCGCGGTAAAGACGTTATGCTGGCTGTGCTCTTCGTCCCGATTATCTTCCCGTTGCTGTTTGCGTGTGCGTCTGCAACCACGGCAATTATCGTTGGTGCAGATGGCGCGCTGGATGTGTTCTATCCGGCGCTTTTGCTGGCGGCGGGCTACGACGTTATCATGCTCTTATTGAGCTGGGTATTATACGACTTTGTTATTTCAGCGTGAAAGAAGGTTTTAGATGGCGAATGCAAAAAAGAGCCATGCGTTACCCGAAGGAGGGCAGTGGCCCGACGCCATAGCGTTTTGGGCAACCCTTGCGGGCACCGTCCTGACCACCATCGGGTTTTTGATGGCATTTTTCTTCGCGGGGCCGGTCAATGGTGCAGCGGTTGATGGACTGCCTGAAATGATCGGTGGCCAGATGGTGTCGTCGAAGCTGTTGCTCTCGCAAAAGATTTTCTACTTCCATATGCCGGTTGCCATTGTTTCATTCGGCGCGCTGGCATTTGCGGGGTATTACTCCATTCGCTTCTTGATGACGAAGAATCAGCGCTATGACACCTGCGCGAAAGTTGCTATGGAAATCTCTTTGGTGTTCGTAATCTGCACCATGATCACGGGTGATTTGTGGACGCGCTTTGAGTGGGGCGTGTGGTGGACGTGGGATCCGCGCCTGACCACCTACCTCATCTTGATGCTCATCATCATTGCGTACTTCGTTTTGCGCAACTTCATTGATGAGCCAGAGCGCCGTTCTATCTATTCGGCCGTTGTGAGCATTATTGCGCTGGTAGACGTGCCGATTTGTCTCATGATCACGCGCATGATTCCCTCAAGCATTCATCCGGTTGTGCTGCGCGAGGGTGGCATGACAGGAGACATGGGCATGACGGTTGGCGTGTGCATGATTGGCATGATCTTGCTCGGATTTGGTTTATACCGACTGCGTTTTCGCCAAGTTCGCTTGGCTCAGCGTGTGCAAGCACTCAAAGATGAACTTGAAGAGAACTAGGAGATACTCATGAATCCTGTATTGGCTGAAATCTATAGCACTATCATTCCGTCTGCTCCTTACATTATCGCTGCGTATGCGCTCATGTGGGCGGCCCTGCTTATTTATGTGTTCATGATCGTACGCGGTCTGAAAAAGACTGAGGCTCAGATGAGCATCTTGGAAGAGCAAGTTGCAGAACTGCGCGCGCAGAACAAGTAATTGCCACGAGTGAGATATAAGACAAGAAGCATTTCGTTTGCTGCGGTAGGCGAAATGCTTCTGCTATGAAATGAGGGAGGTCATCTCATGAAAGCACTGATTCCCGCAGCGGGACTTGGAACACGTTTTTTGCCGGCTACGAAAGCACAGCCCAAAGAGATGCTGCTGGTCGTTGATAGGCCTGCCATTCAATATGTGGTTGAAGAGGGCTTGGCATCGGCCGCTGACGAGGTGGTCATTATCAACTCGCGCGAAAAGAAGGCTATTGAGGACCATTTTTCGCCCAATCCTGAGTTGGTAGCGTTGCTGCGCGAACGTGGCAAGGATGCCTATGCTGATGCGGTTGAGGCAGTTGGCAACTACAACGTGTCTTACGTGTACCAAGACGAGGCAAAGGGCTTGGGACATGCGGTGCATTGCGCAGCCGACAAGATTGATGGTGAGCCGTTCTACGTACTTTTGGGCGACGTGCTCGTGCCCGACAATCAGATGCTGCCGCAGATGC
>CAJTML010000112.1:4666-6699 GCA_910577495.1 uncultured Eggerthellaceae bacterium | reverse complement strand
ACCCGCTTAACGACTACGAAATTATCAACCGTGAGCTTGCGCTTTACGCCGATGAACTGGCGGCGCGTCCGCGTATTGTCGTGGCAAATAAGATTGATGTGCCGGGTACCGAAGAGGTTTGCAAGAAGCTTGCTGAGCGCGTTAAGGCTGACTCGGTTGCTGCAGCAGGTGGCAACGAGTTTGCGCCAAGCCCTATTGATCCGAAGCTCTATTGCATTAGTGCGCTGACCGGTGAGGGCGTTGATGGCCTGAAAGCGGCAATTGCTACCAAGGTGCATGAGCTGCGTGAGGCTGCGCGTTCAGAAATTGGCGAAGGCGTGCAGTATGAGCACATCTGGGAGTTGCAACGCGAAAAGCGCGACCGTCGCTTCAACATCATTCCGCTTGGCGGTGGCGTGTTCCGCGTGGAAGGGCCGCAGGTTGAGCGCTGGGTTGTGCAAACCGACTGGGAAAACGAAGAGGCCATTGCATTTTTGCAGCATCGCTTTAAGCGTGCCGGCATTGACCAGGCACTGGAGAAGGCTGGTGCGGTTGACGGAGATGAGATTCGCATCCTAGAGCTGGCCTTTGATTTCGAATCAGCGCAAACGGCCGAGGATGTCTTTGGGGAGCTTGATCTGTAATGAAACATGCCAGTGATTCGTCTTCGCGCAAAGTAGTCATCAAGATTGGCTCTTCGACGCTCACCACGTCGGAAAGCTCTATTGACTATGCTTATCTTGAGCAGCTGTCCAACCAGGTAGCACTAGTTAAGGAACTTGGTTGGCAGCCAGTCATTGTGACTTCAGCTGCTATTGCCTGTGGGCTTGAAGCGCTTGGTATCAAGAAGCGCCCAAGCGACATGCCAAGCTTGCAGGCGGCGGCATCCGTTGGCCAATCTGCGTTGCAGGCAGCCTATGCGCGTGCTTTCGAACCGTTTGGAATTACCACCTCAACGGTGTTGCTCACACGCAGAGATACCGCAGATAGGCGCGCCTATCTGCATGCGCATGATACGCTGTTGCGCCTGCTTGAGTTGGGGGTTGTACCCATTGTCAACGAGAACGACACCGTGTCTGTTGAACAGATTCGCTTCGGTGATAACGACACGCTGGCAGCACTGACGGCATGCCTCATTGAGGCTGATCTCATGATCATCCTCTCTGACATTGATGGGCTCTATACCGACAACCCCTCCACAAACCCCGATGCAACGCTCATTGAGCAAGTGGATAAGATCGGTCCTGAGATTTTGTCCATTGCCGGCGGCGCGGGCTCAACGGTTGGTTCGGGTGGCATGATCACTAAGATCAAAGCTGCTCGCGTGCTTATGGCTGCAGGTATTCCCATGGTGATCTGCCACGGGCGTACCCCTGACAACATTGTCGACATTTGTGCAGGTCAATCAGTTGGTACGCGCTTTGTTGCTGCGCAAAAGCCCCATGAGATTACCGCGAAAAAGCTCTGGTTGGCTCTGGGAGATGCGGCACGCGGATCCCTTGTGGTTGATGCGGGTGCAAAAGATGCGCTCATTGCGCACGGAAAATCGCTTTTGTGCGTGGGCGTCAAAGCAGTTGAAGGCACCTTTGATGCGGGTGATATCGTGGATATCAAAGACGATTCGGGTCATGTGTTTGCGCGTGGCAAGATCACCGCGCAAAGCGATGAGGTTGAGCTGGCATGCGGGCATACGCGCGAAACACTGCGTTCAAACCGCATTTTGTCGCATTTGGCGGATCGATCGCTTGTGCATCGCGACGATCTGATTGTGTTTGAATAAACTGAGCACAAAACGGGCGAAGGGAGTAGTTCGGTCATGACTGCAGAAGTTGAATTTGAGGTAGTAAGTGCAGCTCATGCTGCTCATGAAGCAAGCCAAAAGCTGGCTTTTCTGCCAGCGGATGCCCGCAATGCGGCGCTTGGTGCCATGGCTTGCGGCCTTCGCCAAAAATCTGAGTTGATTCTTGCGGCGAACGCGCACGACGTAGAGTTGGCTCGTGAGAAGGAGACCTCCGAGGCTCTGATTGATCGGCTGCTGCTGACCGAGGCGCGCA
>CAJTML010000112.1:0-4630 GCA_910577495.1 uncultured Eggerthellaceae bacterium | reverse complement strand
TGGCGTCTGCTCTGGAGGACTTGGTGCGCTTGCCTGATCCGGTGGGCATTGTGCAAGATGAGCGAACGCTCTACAACGACCTGAAACTCACGCGCATGAGCGTGCCCCTTGGAGTGGTTGCAGTCGTGTATGAAGCGCGTCCTAATGTGACCGCTGACGCAGCGGGAATCTGTTTGAAGTCGGGCAATGCGTGCGTGTTGCGCGGAGGCTCGCTTGCGGCGCACTCAAATGCGGCTATTGTTGAAGTCTTGGCTGACGCGGCGCGTGATGCTGGTATGCCTGAAGGTTGTATCGTTGGCATCACGTCAACCGAGCGCAGTGCAACCGATGCGCTCATGAAGTTGCGCGGCTTGATTGATGTGCTTATCCCGCGCGGTGGTGCTGGGCTTATTCAGCACTGCGTGGAGCATTCGCTAGTGCCCGTGATTGAAACAGGGACGGGTAACTGCCATGTCTATCTGCATAAAACCGCAGATGAGCAGCTTGCTCGCCAGATTGTCGTCAACGCCAAATGCAGGCGCTATGGCGTGTGCAATGCGTGCGAATCGCTGCTGGTTGATGACGAAGCGCTTACGCGTCTCCTCCCGGAGATCATGCGCGATTTGGTTGCTCAGGGTGTGGTCATTCATGCCGATGAGCAGGTGTGTGAGTTGGCGGGCGAAGTTGGGCTGGATGTCGGCGTTGAGGTGGTTAGTGCAACCGACGAAGACTGGGGACGCGAATACTTGGCGCCAGAGATTTCCATCAAGTGCGTTACCGGTCCTGAAGAGGCGGTGGCGCATGTTAATCGCTACGGAACTCATCACTCAGAGGCAATCGTTGCAGACGAGGCAACATCTGAGGGTGAAGCTGCCATTGAGCTTTTCTTGCGAGGTGTGGATGCGGCAGCGGTGTATGCAAACGCTTCGACTGCATTTACCGATGGTGGTCAATTTGGGTTGGGCGCAGAAATCGGCATTTCGACGCAAAAGCTGCATGTGCGCGGACCGTTTGCTTTAGAGGCGCTTACCACCTATAAATATCTCATCCGCGGAAACGGCCAGGTGCGCGCGTAGTATGCATCAACGCATCGGCATTTTAGGTGGCACGTTTGATCCTATCCACAACGCGCATCTTGTGTGTGCTGAGCAGGTTTATGAAGCCTGTGGGCTTGATCGGGTGCTCATTATGCCTGCTTACGTGCCTGTTTTTAAGAAAGACCAGCATGTGACCGGTGCTGATATGCGGCGTGAGATGTGTGAGCTTGCCATTGCAGATAAGCCTGAGCTAACACTATGCACCCTTGAGCTTGATCGGGCAGGGGATACCTATACGGTTGATACGCTTGAGGAGCTAAGACGCACCCATCCTGACACAGACTTCTTCTTTATTGTGGGAATGGATGCGTTTGTGACGCTTCCGCAGTGGAAAGACGCTACGCGCTTGGCTGAGCTGGCAACGTTTATCTGCGTGACGCGCCCTGGGTTTACCCTTGATGTAAACGCACAAAAACGGCTGGATGAAGCGTGTTTTCGCTCTCAGATTGTTGATATGTAGCCGCTGGCTATTTCGTCCACCGAGATACGAGATCGCGTGGCGCGTGGTAAGTCCATTGCTGAGTTGGTACCTCCTGCAGTCTGTGACTATATTGCAGATAACGGGCTTTATGCTTCTCTGCATGATGAGTCCGCGCTACACTAAACGAAATGAAAGCACGTTTTATGAGTTGGCGAATATGAGTAAGCACGGATCTCAAATATTGATCACCCCTGATGATCATGATTATTTTACCTATGACGAACGCGACGCGCTGTCGCGTGAGTTTTATGATGCACGTGTTCAGGACCTCAAGGGTCGTTTGAAGCCAAAGCGCTTTGAGCACTCCTTGGGCGTTGCAAGCACCGCGCGCACCTTAGCTGAAGCGTACGGGCTTGACGGTGAGCGCGCCCAGCTGGCCGGGCTTCTGCATGACTGGGATAAAGATTTCAATGATGCAGATGCACAAAGGCGTGCGCGTATTTTTGAGGTTGATCTGCACCCGGCAGTCATAGAAACCATGCCGCGCCTGTTGCATGGACCAACTGCTGCGGCGTCGCTTGGACGTATTTATCCGCAGCTGCCGCCAGAAGTCTTGCAGGCTATTGCGCGTCATACAACCGGAGCGGTGGGAATGAGTGACCTGGATATGGTGGTCTATATTGCCGACGCGCTGGAGCCTGGCAGGGATTTTGAGGGGCTGGATGAACTGCGTGCGGCAGTGGGCGAAATTGAGCTTGAAGAGCTTTTCTTGCGAACGTTTCGCCACATTTTGCTTTCACTTATTGACGGTAAGCGGCGCTTCCATCCGCAAACCGGCACCATTTGGAATTACTACGTTGAGCGCGATCGTGCGCGAAACCATTTGAAAGGATAGTCATGACCCAAGAGCAACAACCGCTGGATTCAAAATCATGTGCCCTGATTGCGGCACGTGCAGCTGACGAGAAGAAGGCAACTGACATCATGGTGCAAGAGGTTCGCGATCTCATTGGGGTGACCGACTACTTTGTGATCGTGACCGCGTCAAACAATCGTCAGGTTGAAGCCATCGTTGATGAGATTGAAGATCAAGAGCGCATCCAAGGCCACATTAAGCCTTTGCATCGCGAAGGAACCCAAGATGGTACCTGGGCGCTTTTGGACTATGGCAATTTTATTGTGCATGTGTTTCAGCCTGAGACGCGTGAGTTCTACCGTCTTGAGGCGCTGTGGAACGATGCACCAATCATTGACCTTGCTGCCGAGGCGGGGTTGACGAACCTGGAATACTCTGAGCGTATTGCTAAACTCTTAGAGCGTGACTAAGGTTGCACTTGCATTCTTAAAATGCGAATGATACCGTAGCAGAACAGGCTTTTGGCCACTCTTTTGTGTGGGAGGGGTCACTATGTCTGAATATCTTGCTCGTTGCGCATTAAAGGGTTCTCATCCCAAAATTACCTCAGAAAAGCACTTCGTTTCGCGACCTCATCTGGTGGCTCAGTTGCTGCGTGAGCGACACGCGCTTCGTGTTATCTCGGCGCCTTTTGGCTTCGGGAAGCGCAGTGTGGCCGCTGAGTACGCGCAGACCGTGTGGCAGTGCAAACATGTCTTTTGGATGGACGCAACATCTCCGTGTTTTTTGCGCGATCTGGATGCGAATTTGATAGCCGAGACGCTGCTTCGCCTTGATAATGAGCCGTTTCTGCTGGTCATCTTGGACGTGCCGCAGCTGGATACGGAGCGCACGCAGGTATTGCTCGGATGTATTCACGCTATTTTGGCGCAAGGATGTGAGGTGCTTGTTACCTGCACGCCCGCACACGATGTCTTTGACGAAGAGCGCACGCGCCTCACCCTGGAGGCGCATGAGCTTTTGTTGGGCGAGGGCGAATATGCGGCACTCATTAACCAACCTGTGGTTTCGGAAGATCCTTTGTGTGGCGATGACCTCTTAGAGGTGCCGTTTGCGCAGGCTCGGCGCCGCATTCCCTATTTCGCGTGGGGTAAAGCCGATGAGCGTGAGTTTTTAAAGCGTCTCTTTCGCGACGATATGCCTTATGCGTATCAGTTGGCAGTGTTTGTGGCACTCATCTTGCGTCGTGCAGATGCCAGCGCCATTGTGAGCAGTTGCAGTATAACCCCTGATGAGCTGGCTCATCTTGCTCAGGACCTAGGGCTTATGAACTACCACAAAGAATCAGGTAGTTTTGAGGCGCTCGTGTTTGGTACGCACGAGCTTTGCGAGGCTTTCAAGCCTAAGCAGACACTGCTCAAATCAGTGATGCGCTGTTCGTCGATGCAAGACCTCATTACCCATATTAGCGAAATCATGATTGCGCACCACGAAGAAAGCCGCGCCTGTGAGCTGGTACAAAGTGCGCTTCCTCGCGCAGATCGGGCTGCGTGGCTTGCTGAGCAGGCAAAAACACTGCACGATCACGTATGTCTTGTTCCCACGTGTAAAGTGCATCATTCCTTGGGCAGAGAGCGCGCAAACGTTTACGGCAAGCTGGATGTGGCGCATGCGCTGCGCTTGCTGCACCTCGGGCAACCTGATGCAGCACGGCGAGTGGTGCTTCGCCTTGCGCGTGCATCGCAAGCACAAAGCGAGGTGCGAGTGCTGGCCCTGGTGATGCTCAGTCAGGTTGAATCACCCCATAACCAACAAAAGATCCTCTCCACTGCGGCAACGTTGCTTTCCAATGCGACTGCTCTGCACAGCGGCCTTCGCAATCAGTTGGCCTTTTTGGTGTGCGTGCGCAAAGAGCTGCTTGATGATGTGACGCGCGCGGGAGATCTGGTGTATGCCTATGGCGAAAAAGCTGATTCGGAACAAACCTACTACACGGCTGTTACCTGGTTGTTTGATGCGCTTAGTCAACAAGATGAATGTTTTTGTACGCCACAGCTTGAGCGTCTGGGTGCGCAAGTGTGTACGCTGATTGAGGCTCATCCAGCCGATGAGCTTACGCTTGCTCAGGCAACCTGCATAAGCTCGCTTAAGGCGCTTGCTGATCGGGGAGCAGTTGCATTCCCTGCTCATGTTGAAGAACAGCTTGAGCAGGCACAACGTATGAGCATGGATATAGCGCGCCAACGTCGTTTGCTGCAAGCGGCGCTTGCGCACAAG